>JASHSK010000056.1 GCA_030038755.1 Gammaproteobacteria bacterium | reverse complement strand
ACCTTTTCTCAGGGCCCTCGGTACCTTCGCCTTTGGCATAAACCTCTTACCCCTTCGACTCATGTCGCGCGCCGAAATGACCCGCACAGCAGTACCGTCTTTGCGTAAAGTGAATGTGACGTGCAGGCTTCTGTCTTGATCCGTCTTCCCGAGGCCATGGAACCGCGGTTCTTGCGCGCTGTGGAGGATATCGGGCGCCACTAGCAACGGCACATTAAAGAAGATCTGCTCAGCTTCGGCCTGCGTGACGTCATGCTTGTCGTCGCTCTTGCGCGCATTTCAGGTACGCCAGTACCCATGTGACCGGAACGGACCCTTGAAAATTGCTGCCGGCTGAGGGATTTGAACCCCCGACCAACGGTTTACAAAACCGCTGCTCTACCACTGAGCTAAGCCGGCGCAGTGTGCTGATCGTACCGCGGCACGCGAGGGCGCTCAGTTCGCCCCTTGAGCGGGACAGTCGCTGAACTGAATCGCAGCTCCGCCCGCGCCGCGCGCGCTGGCCCCGCCGGCGGCGCCCGAGCCCTCCCCACCGAGCAGCTGCTCGACCGGCGGCACCGGTTGATTCGGCTGCAGCGTCAGGTCCAGCCAGCGCGTGGTGAGTGTGCTCTGGTGGATATCGAGCACCGGCTTGAAGCCGAGCTGACGGGCCTGCTCGGCGCGCCGCACCGCGTGCGGCTGATCGACGAACGTTCCGAACGAGATACGCGGCGTACCGCCGGGCCCGCTGTCGGCGCGCACCCCGGGAATTCCCGCGTGCTGCAGGCGCGCGAGCGCACGGTTCAGCGCGGCCGCACCCCCGGGCTGATCCACGTATACGGTGTAGCCGTCACTGACACTGATGTCGACGTCCCGCTCGCTCGGCGCGAGTCCGCGCTCGCGCAGCAGGCCCGCCGCGTGGCTGGCGCTGGCTGCGTCGGCGAACGGGCCGAGACTGCGGCAGCGCTGGCCGTCGGCTTCCGGGCCGTTTGCGGCGCCGTTTGTGCCGGTGCTGGTCCCCGCACCACCCGCGCCGGGGGCGCGCACCAGCGCCAGCGTCGGCAGCGAGCCGGTCGGGCTGGAGGCGATGGGGGCGGCCGCGGGCACATCGATCCAGTGCGCCCAGCCGAAGAACGCGACGTTCGCCAGCAGCAGTGCGTAGAACCAGCCTCGCATGGGGCGGATTCTACCCGCTTGAGTCGTGCGCCAGCACTGCCAGGCCGCGCAGTACCAGATCGTCCCGACGCTCGTAACGCACTCGCAGGAGCGGGGCCACCGTGTCGGCGGCACCACCGCCGAGAATCAGCCGTGGCGAAGCTCCGGGTCGCCGGCGGGCCTCCTTCAGAGCGCGTTCGATCAGCGCTGCGCAGGCATAACGCGCCCCAGCCAGCAGCGCCATACGCGTGGCGGTGGCGAACAACACCCCCTGCGCCTGCCCGCGTTTGACCTCCGCCAGTGCGCGCTCCAGCGCATCGGGCCCGGACATTCCGGCACGCCGGCGTATGCCGGCCGTGTTGGTCAGCAGCGATGCGATCATCATGCTCGGACCCGGTACGATGCAGCCGCCGTGATGGCGCCCGTCCGCTCCCAGCAGATCGATTGTCATGGCCGAGCCGATCGCCACGATGCACAGCGCGCGCCCCGGGAACTGATGCCGTGCTCCGATGAGGGCAACCCAGCGATCCGCCCCGAGGCGCCAGGGCTCCGCATACGCGTTGCGCACGCCCGCAGCGGCCGCGGCGCTGCGCGCGAAGCGCGGGCTCCCGAGGCCGGCGCCCGCCGCAGCCGCGCGGATGCTCCGCTGCACGGCGGTGCCGGCGACGTTGCAGACGCACAGGCGTGTCTGCGGACCGTACGAGCGCAGTACCCGCAGCAGCGGCTGCGTCGAGCGGCGCAGCGCCGCCAGCGCAATGACTCCGCGCGCAGCGAATGGTGCCAGCGGATCGGCGTCGCGACTCAGGGCCCATTTCAGCCGCGAATTGCCGCTGTCGAGCAGCAGCAGCGGACGCTCGGGCGGCGCGCGCCTCATGACGTGACCCGCACCGACACCTCGCCGGTGATGAAGCGCCGCAGACCCTCGCGCGTCTGTACGCACAGCGCACCGTTGACGTCGATGCCGCGGGCGTGCCCGGCCACGGCCCCGCCGTCGGCATTCACCAGCACCGGTCGGCCCGCCAGCGCGTCGGCCACGCGCCATTCGGCCAGAAATGGCCGCAGCCCTACGCGCTCGAATTGCTCGAGACCGCTGACACAGGCGCCGATCAGGGCCGCGGCGAGGCGATTACGCTCGCTGCCGCGACTGTGCAGCGCGCAGAGGTCGGCGGCGGACGTACCCGTGGCGCGCACCAGGCGCAGCACCGGCTCGCCGAGGGCGACGTTCAGACCAATACCCACCACGACATGGGCCGGGCCGCCCGCCTCGGCACGCAGTTCGATCAGGATCCCTCCGAGTTTGCCGGTGCCGACCACGAGGTCGTTGGGCCACTTGAGTGCCGCGCCGCTACATCCCAGCTCCGCGAGTGCACGCAGCGCGCACACACCGATGGCCAGGCTCAGCGCGGCGATATCGGCCGGCAATGTCGCGAAGCTCCAGCCGATCGACAGGCACAGCGCTCCGCCCGGCGGCGCAAACCAGCGGCGCGCGCGCCTGCCGCGCCCGGCGCTCTGGTATTCGGCCGTCAGGAAATCGAACCGGCCCGGCGCCGGCGCGAGCTGCCGCAGCAGGTCCGCGTTGGTCGATCCGGTTGACCAGCAGCAACGCCCCTCGCGCAGGCGCGCGCTCAGCGAGCGCGGCAGCAGCCGCCCGATGTGCTCGGCATCCAGCAGCTCGCTCGCGGCCGGCAACCGATAGCCACGATTCGCGACCGCATCCACGCTCACGCCCAGGGCTCGCAGCCGCGACACCGCCTTCCACACGGCGCCGCGGCTCACGCCGCACTGCTGCGCCAGCGCTGTTCCGGAGTGGAACCGACCGTCCGACAGGATGCGATAGACCGCGCGAGGCAGCGGCTCGCCCGGCCGCGGCCGCCTCATGCGTCCACCGTGGGGATCTCGCACAGCATGCATCGCACGCTGCCGCCGCCGAGCGCCTCGATCGTCGGCACGGGCACGTCGATCACCTCGTCGACCGCCGCGCACAGCCGCTCCCAGGCTGCCGGCTCCGCGCGCAGCGCCGCGCGGGCGCGCGCGGACATTACCACCACGCGCCGCTCGCGCGCGCGCAGCTCGAGCAGGTTGCCCGCGAATGAGCCCATGGCCGGCAGCGTGATCTCGATGAGCTCGCGGCCGCTGTCGCGCAGGTGCGCCAGCACGCGCCCACGGTCCGACGCGGCGATTGCCTGCGCGCACACCACCACCCAGCGCGTACCCACGGCCAGCATGACATTGGTGTGATAGAGCGGCCGCCCCGCCGCGTCGTACGCATCGAAGCACACAGGCGCGTAATCGAGCAGCCGCGCCCACTCACGTACCAGGGTCTCGTCGGTACGCGCCGAGCGGCACGCGTAGGCGACGCGCTGCACGTGATCGAGCACCAGGCTGCCGGTGCCCTCGAGAAAACGCCCGGCGCGCTCGTGCTGCGACAGATCGAGCAGTCGCCGCCGCTGAAAACCGCTGCCGGCGGCGGCGCTCTCGAGCAGCTCCGCACGCCGCTCGGCTCGGCGGTTGGGGGCGCTCAGTGGATACAGGACGACGGTGCCATCGCGGTGCCAGCTGACCCAGTTATTGGGAAACACCGCGTCGGGCTTGACCGGATCGGCCGTATCCTCGGCGACGTACACGCGCACGCCGGCGGCGCACAGGGATGCGGCGAGCGCGTCCAGCTCCGTGCGCGCCAGATCCCGTGCGGCCGACCCTGCGGTAGCGGAGGCGGGGCTCTGGAAATGATTGCTCTGCGCGGTCTCGACGTTGTAGCCGAAGCACGCCGGGCGCACCAGCAGCGCACACGAGGCGCTCTGGCGCGTGTCGCTCGCGTCCGCCCGATTACCCATCCATTTCAGCATGCCATCCATTTCAGCGTGGGCACGAGGGACGCCCCCCGCGCGCCAGCTCCTTATCATGCATGCCTCGCCTGACAGTCCACCCTGATGCCGCTGCGGCGCCCGATGCCGCCGCTTGCGCCGGTCGTCTGATCCGAAGCCGACCCCGCCGGGCACGGCGCGGCGCGGTGAGCAGTGGCATGATACTTCAGCGCCCCGGCCTGCCCGTCGCTGATACTGCATCAGCGCACGCTCCCGCGGGCCGCGGGGGAATGGTTGCAATCCTGCGGGCAGGGGCATACGTTCTGATGGATCGCACGGCCGCGGCAGGGCCGTCTGCTCGGAGGCTGTCTATGCGTAAGCCGATCTGGTGGGTCGTCGGGGGGTTAATCATCGTATGCGCTGCCGTGCTCGTCTATTCGTGGCGCGCCAATCGCGCTGCGACTCATCGCCCCCCCGTGCAGGCGAGCGTCCCCAAGGCCGCTCCGGCTCCCACGCCCCCCCCGGTGCAGAACCCGGTGCCGGGCAATTCCGCGCCCACTGCCCAGCCGCTACCGACGCTCGGTGACAGCGACGGGCCGGTCAGCGATGCCCTCGGCGCGCTCATCGGCCAGGCGGCCGCCACGCGCCTGGTCAAACCCGACATGCTCGTGCGCCACATCGTCGTGACCGTCGATAATCTGTCGCGCAAGCACGCGTCCGTGGACCTGCGTCCGGTGCGTCCCGTGCCCGGGCAGTTCGCCGTACAGGGCAATGATCAGCACGCGACCATCGATGCACAGAACTACCAGCGCTACACACCGTACGTGGTGGTGCTGCAGATGCTGGACATGAAACAGCTGGCCGCGCTGTACTTTCACTTTTACCCGCTGTTCCAGCAGGCATACCAGAACCTCGGCTATCCGAACGGCTACTTCAACGATCGGCTGGTGGAGACCATCGACAATCTGCTCGAGACCCCGGACGTACAGGGCGACATCGCTCTGGTGCGCCCCAACGTGATGTACATGTACGCGGACCCGATGCTCGAGAACCTGTCTGCCGGCCAGAAGGTGCTGCTGCGCATGGGTCCGCAGAACGAAGCCACCGTCAAGGGCAAGCTCAAGGAGCTGCGCGATGCGATCGCCAATCATGATCGCGGCGCAGACGCCGGTCGCAATCGTGATGCCGCGGGCAGCGGGCCCTGAGCAGACGCTGAGCAGACCCTGAGCTGACCCTGGAGCGGAAACCCGGGCGGATCAGGGCGGCAGAGCGTTCAGCAGGTTCGCCGGCGAGTACTGATCGGTGAGCACGCGCGCGTGCGGGTTCCAGTCCACGCGCGTGCTGAAGCGCGCCAGCACATCGGCAGGCTCGAGCCCGAAGGGCTGGAAGGCCTGGTAGAACAGGCCACTGTTGCGCGTCACCGTCTGCATGGAAGGCAACGGCCCGTTGGCGGCGAGAATCACGCGGTTGCCGCTCTTGAGATTGTAGAAACCGCCGAAGACGCTCTGATAGGTCACCGATTCATTCTGGTAGAGGCGGCTCGATGAGAACGTGTTGGCGGCGACGACTCCATCGGGCGTCAACAGCGAACGCACCTCCATGAGAAACTCGCGCGTCAGCATGTGCTCGGGAATGTACTGGCTGTCGTATGCGTCGAGCATGATGAGCTGGTAGCGGCGCGGGCCGCGCAGCATGCGCCGCACGTAGGCGCGTCCGTCCTCGACGATGACATGCACGTGTGCGTCGGGACGGAAACCGAAGTACTGCTGCGCGACGCGCAGCACCGCCGGATCGATCTCCACCACGTCGATGTCCGCCTGCGGCAGCAGCTTCTCGAGCGTGTGCGGCAGCGTGCCGCCGCCCAGCCCGATGATGAGGATGGAGCGCGGCTGCGGCGCAAGATACAGCGCACCGAGCATCATCTGCGTGTATTCGAACACCAGTCGATCCGGCTCGCGCAGATACTGGCACGACTGCCGACCGATCGCGCACAGCCGCGTGAAGCACAGGCAACGCGTTCCCGCGTCATCGTCCTGGTAGACGAGCACCTGCCGGTACAGCGAGCGCTCCGAGTGGATCAACCGCTCGCTACCGCCGTCCGCCGTGCCGACGCGCGGCAACAGCACCGCCGTCAGCAGCGCGACCATGGCGAGCAGCATCAGCAGCGCCAGTGGGACAGCCCGGCCGCGCACGCGCGCCGGAGTGCTCGCCGGTCGCGCCGGGCCGCTCATGTACGCAGCGCCACGGGCCGCACCCACGCCAGCGCGCACACCAGCACGGAGATCGCGAGCATCAGACCGATGATCTGATCGACCTCCAGGTACAGCACCAGGTAGAAGGACGTCAGCAGCGTGCCGGCCGCGCTGCCGAACGTGGAGACGAAGTACAGCTTGCCCACCCGCTCACCCGCACCGCGCAAATCCGCCACCAGCAGGCGCACCGCGTAGGGCGAGATCATGCCGCAGATCAGGGTGGGCACGAAGAACAGCAGCGTCGCTCCGGCGAGCGAGCCGAAGCGTGGATCGCCGATGGAAGCGGACAGCCGATCCAGCAGCGCATCGCCATAGATCAGGATCGGTGCGGTGGTGAGGGCCGCGGCGAGCAGGATGAAGGTGAGCCGCCGCAGGCTCGGCTCATGCAGCGATGCGCGGCCACCGCACAGGTAGCCGAGCGACAGGGCCAGCATGAACACCGTGATGATCGCGCCCCAGACATAGATGCTGCTGCCGAAGTACGGTGCCAGCAGCCGCCCGCCCAGCAACTCGATTCCCATGACGAAGTAGCCCGACCAGCCGGCGATGAGGTAGAGCAGGGTACGGTACATCGATCCAGTGTACCGGCCGGACCGCAGTTTGACAGCGTCGGCGGGCAGCCACTACTGTCTGCAGCGTCCCGCCGCCGAACCGCGGCGCATTGCTTCAGTCTGAAGGCTGCATGCCGAGGAAGGCCGAACCCCCCTGTCACGCCCACCCGATGGGTCCCGCAGCGCCGCCGGAGCGGTGGCGCTCGCTCGTGGCGGCAGCGCTGTGCAGCGCACTGCTCGCTGCCTGCGCCACGACCCAGGCGCCGCCCGACTCCGGGGGGCTGGATGGACAGTGGCGCTTGAACGCCGCTGCCAGCGATAACGTTGCCCTGATGGTCTCGCAGGCCGTCAGCAAGGCCGAGGCAAAACTGCGCAAGCGCCGTGGCGGCTCCGCCCGTCGCGGGAGCGGCTCCGCCAATCCCGGTGGCTCCGCCCCGGGCGCCGGCAGCACCGGGGCCGGCAACTCCGGCGGCACCGACAGCGGCGCCGACAGCGGCGCCGATGAGGACCTGGATACCGCCACGGATGCGCTCGGCGACACGACCCTGATCGGGCCCGACTTTCAGGAGCTCCGCGACCATCTGACGGATACCCTGGGCACCTCCACACGGCTGTCGGTGGCGGTCAAACCCGGCGACGTCGAGGTGCAGGGCGACGATCTGCCACCACGGGACTACCAGCCCGGCGAGAGGATCACGCGCTACGATGAATACGGCACCGCGACCCTGACCTCTCGCTGGGACGGCAGCGCGTTCGAGCTGCGCGAGCGCTACACCAGCGGTGCGCGCCTGGTCGAACGCTACGACCTCGACACAACCGGCACGCTGGTGTACACGCGTATTCTGCAGGATCCGACGGTGGGGAAGCTCACCGTCAAGAGTGTTTATAACCGTGTGAGCGCCGGGGGCTAGCCGCTGAGCCTCCCGCGGTGCCGGTACCGGGGCGCGCCGCAATGCGTGTCGCCGAGCGCCGCGCGACCCCCCGCGCCGCCGGATGCCGCATGGCACCCTATAGCGCGCTCTGATCGATCTCCCCCGTACGGATACGAATCACGCGCAGCAGCTCGGTGACGAAGATCTTGCCGTCACCCACCTTGCCGGTTTTCGCGGTGCGCAGGATCGCCTCGATGACCTGCTCCAGGAGCTCCGAGCGCACGGCGATCTCGATGCGCGTCTTGGGGACGAAATCCACCACGTATTCCGCTCCGCGATACAGCTCGGTGTGTCCCCGCTGGCGGCCGAAGCCCTTCACCTCCGTCACGGTCATGCCGGACACTCCCAGATCCGAGAGCGCCGAGCGCACCTCGTCCAGCTTGAACGGTTTGATGATGGCCGTGACCAATTTCATGCGGTGCTCCTTATTAATTCACGAGGTGAACCCTGACGCGCCCGGCATCGTCCGAACCGGCCATCAGCTCTTCGCCTCCTCCTCGCACGCGATCTGCGCCTGGGTGTAGCGCTCCACGCCAATGCGCTCGATCAGATCCTGCTGCGTCTCCAGCCAGTCGATGTGCTCCTCTTCGGACTGCAGAATCGCGGCGAGCAGCTCCCGCGAGACGTAGTCGCCCACCTGCTCGCAACGCGCCAGCGCGGCACGCAGGTCGACACGCGCCGCATACTCGAGCTTCAGATCGCACGCGATCATCTCGGGCACCGCCTCCCCGATGAGCAGCTTACCGAGGTCCTGCAGGTTGGGCAGGCCCTCGAGGAACAGGATGCGCTGGATCAACTGGTCGGCGTGCTTCATCTCGTCGACCGACTCCCGGTACTCGCGCTGCTCGAGAACGTGCAGACCCCAGTTGCGGTACATGCGCGAGTGCAGGAAATACTGGTTGATCGACGTCAGCTCGTTCTTCAGCACCCGATTGAGGTGCTGAATGATCTCGGCCTCGCCCTTCATGCGTGTGATTCCCCCGCGCCGGCGCCGCGCATTGCGGCTTCAAGTATTGGCGGCATGGCCGGTGTGCGCAAGCGCGTCCGCGTTCGCCGCAGCGCTCGCGTCCTACTTGCCGCAGCAGCCCCGCAGCGGCCCCTTGCCGCAGCAGCCCTTTGCGCCGCGCCTCCCCGGGCCCTCAGCCGGCGAAGGCGGCTCCGGGGCAGAACGCGGGTTCGGGAACGGAGTCGGTGCCCGCCGCGCAATCGCGGATCAGCTTGCGTGCAGTGGGGCCGCACCGGCCGCAGCAATCGGCGAGCGGCAGCCTCTGCTGCACCTCCTGGAGGGTGCGCGCACCCTGATCGACAGCGCGGCGGATCTGTCGATCGGTGATGCTACGGCAGATGCAGACGTACATGGTTTCAGGGGCTCGCGGTCATCGAACGGCGGCGGGTCCGCCGACCCGGGCAAGACTACATGCGAATGCGAATGATTGTCAATTGCACATGCTCCACGGGGTACGCGGGGGTGACACCCGGCTCGCCCCTGTGGGTCGGAGGCCGCGTCTGATCCCCAGGCCTGACTGCCGCTCCGGGCGCCGCTCCGGGCGCCGCCCTGGGCTCCCGCCCCGGACCCCCGCCCCGGACTCCCGCCCTTCGCTGGCTTGTGGCCATGCGGCGTTTGTCCAATCATGCACTGCCCACAGGGCACGCGCGGCGGCAACCCAACGCGCCGTGTGGAACGGCTCGTGTCGCGCACTCCTGGAGATCAACACGCACGAAGGGGGATGAGGCGATGAACAGGCATCATGCACACATATCCCTGACGCTCGCCTGCCTGACGCTCGCCTGCGCAGCGCTGGGTGTGGCCGGTTTGCTCGGCGGGATGACGGCGTCCGCAGCCGCCTTGCCCCAGGATCAGCGCGCCATCGTGCAGATCGGGGCCGGCGGACCCGAGGTTCTGCAGCTGCAGACCATTCCCGTGCCACACCCGGGGCCGGGCCAGATCCTGATCCGTGTCCATGCCGCGGCAATCAACCCGGCCGACTACACGCAGCTGGGTCGCGTCCCCAGCGATGCCGACCGCCGCGTCCCCGGCATGGACGTCGCCGGCGTGGTCGTCGCGGATGGAGATGGGGTCACCGATCGGCCGCCCGGGATGGGGGTGTTCGGCATCGTGGACAGCACCGGGTTGAACGGCGCCTACGCGCATTATGCCGTCGCCAACGTCTCGAGCACGGCACCCAAGCCGCGCAGTCTCACCTTCACGCAAGCCGCCGGCCTGGGCGTAGTCGGCGTCACCGCGGTGCGGGTCATCGATGAAGCACAGGTCCACGCCGGCAAGCGTGTCCTGATCCTGGGGATCGCGGGCGGGGTGGGCAGCAGCCTCGCGCAGATCGCGATCGCCCGCGGCGCCACGGTGCTCGGGACCGCCTCGCCGCGCCACGCCCGGTATCTGCGCAGCATCGGCGTCAGCCGCGTCATCAATTACGCTTCCGGAAACATCGCCGCCGAGGCGGGCCACGTCGATATCGTCATCGACACCGTCGGCGGCAACGAGGCGCTGCAGTCGCTCGAGGCGCTCGGGCCCGCCGGGCGCTACGTGGGCATCGCACACGCCCATGTGACGCCCGAGCAATGCGCGGCGCGCCAGATACAGTGCCTCGGATCGCCGGGTCCCGCGGCGCGCGCGCCGGCAGCGGCGATGCTGCAGGTCGCGCAGCTGGCTCGCGACGGCAATCTGCGCGTGCACGTCGATCGCACGTATCCGTTGACGCGCGCCGCCGAAGCGGTGCTCTACAACCACCAGGGCCACACCGAGGGCAAGGTGATCCTGCTGGTGACGCCGGCGGCGAACGATCACTGAGACCGCACGATCACGGCAGACGGGACGGCCGGCCGCCGTCGGCGCCGCGAACCGCGAGCCGCAGCTTCGCCGCGGCTCGTCGAGGGCGACCTCAGGTGAACGCGATGTAACGTCCCGCCGTGATCACCGCCAGCCAGATGACGATCGAGACGGCCGAGATGACCTTGGCGAGGCGCGAGGCCTCGATGCCCGGTCCCCAGTGCTCCAGATCCAGGAAGACGCCGAGGCGGAACCACAGCGCATTCAGCCCGGCGAGCAGGATCAGCAGCATCTTGATGCGAAAGCTGATGTTGAACGCGTACACCCACGGGTCGTGACAGAAGAAACAGATCCCCGTGATGAGGTTGATCCCAAAACCGACGAAGACCAGCGGCAGGAAACGATGCAGGGGTGCGAGCGGCACCGCGCGCGCCACGCCGAGCACCCGCAGATCGATAGCAAAGACCCCCCCGAGCAGCATCGTCATGCCGATGAAGTGCCAGGACTGCAGGAACGGGAAGGCCCAGGCGCTGTTGCGTACCCACGCGCCCACGGCCGTGTACTTGCAGAAGCGCAGGATCGGATAGGCGGCCTCCTTGGCGGCCACCGCGGCTGCGTACTGCGCGTTCAGCTGCGCATCGGTCACGGCCGAGCTGGCGCTGGAGGAAGCCGCCGCGGCGGTGGCGGAAGCCGAGGAAGCGACGGCGTGACCGGAAGCCACTGCGTCCCCCGCGACCGAGGCGGTTGAGGCGACGAGATGACCGGCGGCGTGGCCGGCGGCGGCCACACCCCCTGCAACCGAAGCGGCGGCTGCCAGGACGATGTGCATCATGGACGTGCAGACTCCGTGAGTGCAGGTTAAGACAGGTGCAGGTTAAGACGATTGCGAGCGCGGCCGGTACACCGACCCCTCAGCCGGCGCTGGCCCCGATGTCAGCGAAAGTGCTGTACGCGAGGTAGCGACCCGCCACGATGGCACTGATCCAGCAAGCCAGCGACAGCGCCGCCAGCGCCCGGGTCCGCGCGGGCGCCGACGTGCCGGCCGCGCCGTACTCATCCCCCACGCTCAGCAGCGTCGAGTTCATCACCGCACCGAGCACCAGCCCCGCGACGATGAAGGCGATCTTGAAGCGAAACAGGGTATTGTGGACGTACTTGTCGGGGTAGATCGAGAACAGCAATATCCCCGAGCACAGGTTCATCCAGAAGCCGATCCACACGTATTTCATGAAGCGACGCATGGCGGCGATCGGCAGACCCTTGCGCCCGATGCCCAGCACGCGCAGATTGATCATGCCCTGCAGGCCGACCAGCAGCGCCATACCAGCCGAATGCACCGTGATGATGGGTGGGAAGGCCCCCTGCGACAGCCAGTACGCGAATTGGCTGTTCTGCAGCGCCAGCAGTAGATGATCCATCCCGTCGCCTCGTCGTAATTGTGATCTGGCCCTGCGGGGGCCGTACCGTTGCCCCCAGGCCCGTCGCCCCCGGAAAACGCCCTGCCTTGGGCGCTATTGCTCGGCGCGCGCGCAACTACTCCGCTGGCGCAAGGGCCGCCCGCGGTCGCTCACGCCTGCGCACCGGGTGGGTGCGGCGGGAGCCGAGCGGCTCCCGCCCGCACGCGTAAGCTCAGCTCAGCCGAACGTGCCGGCCCACTTCCAGCCGTCCGACGGCCTCTCGATCGCCCTCATGCGCAGCCGATGCGAAGCCGCATCGCGCGCCGGGTTGCCCGTCACGATCACCTTGTCCCCGGGCCGCAGCGTGTCGTGCTTGACGTTGTCCGCTC
>JASHSK010000055.1 GCA_030038755.1 Gammaproteobacteria bacterium | reverse complement strand
CAAATCGCCGAGTGTGGATTTCATGCTGCGTTCTGCACCTGCTCGCGTGGAACGCTCTCATGTGTTTGATTTGAAATAGGACTCATGGTCGTCCAGCCGCGCTAGCTACATCACCAGCTACACACCAAATTTCTCCAATTTCGGAGGGAAGGCAAGCCGTGTTTTCCGGGGTTTCAACTGGCCGAGCCCCGACGTTGCAATCAGCCGAGGCAGGCGTCGTATCAGATGACCGCCCACCACGGACACCCGAGTATGCCCGGCCTGATGACTCGGATCTGCGGATCGCAGCTCAGCAAGACAGCCCGCGGCGTGGTCGGGTGACGTTCGCGAAAGGTCACGAGATGCCGCGCTTCGTCTGCACCGACCGCGTTGCCTGCTTTGACCTCGACGGGTAACAGTTGCCCGTTCTCCTCCAGAATGAAATCGACCTCCTGCCCCGAGCTCAGTCGCCAGTGATGGAGATCACGGGTCGGTGAGCCATCGCGCCAAACGAGCAGGTCGCTGGCAATCAGGGTTTCCAGGTGGAAGCCCGTCGGGGTGGTCTCACGCGAGGCCGCCAGAGCGAGCGCGGCATCGACGCTGTACAGCTTCGGCGCCTTGATTACCCGCTGCCCTGAATTTCGCGAGTACGGCGGTACGAGTTCGATGAGGTAGCTGCGCTGGAGGGCTTCAAGCCATCGTCGGATGGTGGTGACCGGCGTGCCTAGGTCGTTGGACAGGCCCGACACGTTGAGCTCCTGTCCGGTTCTCGCGGCCGTCAGGCGCACGAAGGCTTCCAGTCGCGGGGCAGATTCGACTTCGAGTATCTCCAGAATGTCGCGGTGGGAAAAGATTTCCACATAGTCATCGAGTACCCGCAGGCGCTGATCGGCCGGGGCGGCCACGGCCCGAGGGAACCCTCCCGTCCTGGCGACGGTTTGCCAATCCAGCGCTCCACTGGAGGCGGCGCGTCGTTCAAGCTCGGCGATAACCGCCGCTTCGTCGGACCCAAACAGGAAACTCCAACCCCGGAGCTCCTCGTCGAAACGTAGCTCGCTCAGCGTCAGCGGCCGCAGCGTGCGGTAGGTTGCGCGCCCCACCAGCGAGTCGCTCACCGACTGACCGACCTTGGGCTGGTTCGACCCGCTGACCAGGTATTGGCCGTTGCGGCCGTCCCGATCGACGACCGCCTTGATGGTCAGCATCAGGTCCGGAGCCCGTTGCACTTCGTCGATGAAAGCTCCACCGTCGCCGAGGTCTGCCAGGAACCCTTCGGGGTCGGCAATGGCCTGTTCGCGCACATCGCGGTCGTCGAGCGTCCGCCTCGCGAAGCCCTGCGCCTCAGCGATTTCCTGGCAGATGGTGCTTTTGCCGACCTGTCGCGCGCCCATTACGGCAACCACTGGGTACAGGGTCAGGTCGGCACTCAGCTGGGGCCGAATGACCCGCGGGTAGTGGGCGTTTGCGTCGACCATAGAAATACGTTATATTTCCATATGACGGTCAATATACCGTAGGAATATCGTCATGGCAAATGGCTACTCGGCGGACGATCTGCTGGAATTTCTCGACCATGCCGGCGACAAGGGACTCATGCCGGCGGCCACCGCCCAAGCTCTGGCCGTCGCGACGAGAAATGTACTTGCGATCCTGTCCGACGTGGAGAAGGCCGACCTGAGTCAGCTGGACCTCGACACGGCCATCAAGCGCTTCACCAACAAGCGCGCCAAGGACTTCAATCCCACGTCGTTGAAGGAGTACGGCCGCCGGGTTCGGCGCGCGGTCGAGCTCTTCCTCAACTGGCGCGAGGATCCAGCGAACTTCACGACCAAGACGCGCACTACCAGCGCGCCCCGCAAGAAGAACAAAGGCGCCGCCAACAGCGAGCCCGCGACGCGGGACGTCACCGGGCAAGCTCCGGATGAGGCTGCGGGAACCTATCGCTCCTCGGTTCCGGTTCGGCCGGGTCTTGTGGTGACGCTGGTGAACATTCCGAATGACCTGACCAGCGCCGAGGCGGAGCGGATCGCTGGCTTCGTCAGAATGCTGGCGCTAGACCGATAGGGCTGCTCCATGGCGGATCGATCAGGATACCGCCACAGCCGTGCGAGTCCGATGGGGCAGATAGCGTCAGAGCTGCGTGGCTGAATGCCTTGAAATAGTGGCTCACCCTCTCAGTGCAGAGCATCGCCCGATGCGTATTTAAGCGGATAAGCGAATAATCGTATAAACATCCAAGTGCTTGGGTGCTTCCATGGACGAAACGACCCATCGGACAGTCACCGTCTCCAAAGAAACGGATGTCGCCGGTCGGGCTGCTCGTTGAAGTGTCGGCTCAGGATTCAAACGTACTCATCAAGCCGCTCGGCGAGCCCCGGTTGACGCTTCGTCCTCTAGGCCTTCGTTCGCACGGTTCGGCCTGGCTCCCGGCATCGGCATTATTTATACTTAGGCATTAAATATTAATAGCGTTGAGGCTTATTTAGAGTTCCTCAATAGCGAGCGCCGCAATGCGACGGGGAGAATCAGGTACTTATGATGTAACCGCGGTCGGCGGTGAAACGGTTCGCGCCTTCGTGCCTTGGCCGCTTCCGCCGAAGCCGCCCCTCGCCTTTGAGGGCCGTTTGCAGCGTGAGTTGGAGGCGGCGGTTCTCGCAATCGGCCGACTCGACGGGGTGTCCACGTTACTCCCCGATAAATCACTCTTCCTGTACAGCTATGTACGAAAAGAGGCCGTGTTGTCGTCGCAAATTGAGGGTACACAATCCTCCCTATCTGATCTGCTGTTATTCGAGCTCGACGAAACGCCTGGGGTTCCGTTGGACGACGTAGTCGAGGTCTCCAGCTACGTCGCCGCGTTAGATCATGGGCTTACCCGGCTGCGCGAAGGCTTCCCCCTGTCGAACCGGCTCATTCGTGAGATTCATGGTGTTCTACTCTCGCGCGGGCGAGGCAGTGACAAAGAGCCTGGCGAATTTCGCCGCTCCCAGAACTGGATCGGCGGCACTCGTCCGGGGAACGCCTTGTTCGTTCCACCACCACACACGGCGATTCCCGAGTGCATGTCGCAACTTGAGCGCTTTCTCCATGCTGAGGATGACAATTTACCTGTCCTAGCCCGTGCCGGGCTGTCTCACGTGCAATTTGAGACTATTCATCCCTTCCTAGACGGCAATGGCCGCGTCGGAAGGCTGCTCATTACTCTGCTGCTCCAAGAAGCGGGCGTGCTGCGAGACCCGCTGCTATACCTCAGCCTCTATCTGAAGGAACGACGTCCAGACTACTACCGGCTTTTGGACTCTGTGCGTCATGAAGGCGATTGGGAGGAGTGGCTATCCTTCCTATTCGAGGGCATCCGCCTCACGGCCGAGGGAGCAGTGAACACTGCACAGCGTCTGGCGGCGCTCTTCCAAACAGACCGGACGAACATCGAATCAAAAGGGCGCCGTGCAGGTTCGGCTCTGCGCGTGCACGAGTCGATCAAAGCTCGCCCGATCCTTTCGATGCCGGCAATCTGTCGAACGACAGGATTGTCCTTTCCGGCAGCGTCGTCCGCGATGGATCTGCTGGTCGAAATGAAAATCACGCGCGAGCTGACGGGTAAGCAGCGCAACAGGCTGTTTGTCTATGATCAGTACCTCGGCATTCTCAGCGAGGGCACCGCGTTGCCTAACGCACAGAGGAGCTGAGTTG
>JASHSK010000005.1 GCA_030038755.1 Gammaproteobacteria bacterium | reverse complement strand
GGCGATACCGCGGGACGGCGCCGTGGGACGGGCTTGCGGCGCACGGCGGCGGCGGGCCGGCTGCGGGCCGGCTTGCCGGCGCGGCGACGCGGATTGCCCTCCTCGTCCAGCTCGATGAACTCATCCTCACCCACGGCCACCTGCGGCACGGCTGACTTGCCCTCGGTGACGGCATCCGCAATAGCGGCGGCGTACAGCTGGATGGCGCGCATCGCATCATCGTTGCCGGGAATGACGTGCTCGATACCCTCGGGTGAGCAGTTCGTGTCCACGACCGCCACCACGGGGATGCCAAGCTTTTTCGCCTCGTGGATCGCGATGTGCTCGTGGCCCACGTCGATCACGAACAGCGCATCCGGCAGTGCCTCCATGGTCTGGATGCCGCCGAGGCTGCGCTCGAGCTTGACCATCTCGCGCCGCAGCTGCGTCGCCTCCTTCTTGCCGCGCTTGTCGAGCGCGCCGGAGCCGGCCATCTCGGTCAGATCCGCCAGGCGCTTGATGGAAGCGCGGATGGTCTTGAAATTGGTGAGCATCCCGCCGAGCCAGCGCTGATTGACGTACGGCATGCCGCAGCGCACCGCTTCCCTCTGGATTGCGTCGCGCGCCGAGCGCTTGGTGCCGACGAACAGCACCGTGCCGGCGTCGCCGATCACCTGGCGGATGAAGGCGGTCGCCTCGGCGAACAGCGGCTGCGTCTTCTCCAGATTGATGATGTGAATCTTGTTGCGCTCGCCGAAGATGAACGGCTCCATCTTCGGGTTCCAGAAGCGGGTCTGATGTCCGAAATGGACGCCCGCCTCCAACATCTGTCGCATCGACACGGTCGGCATGATCGCGATCCTCCTGGGTTGGGGCTCGCGCGCATCCCCGTGACGATCCCGATGGCGCCGGCACTCGAGCCGGCGACCGCAGCGGAACACCCGGTCGCGGGGTTGATGATGCGCGTGCGGGATAACGTCGCCGTGGCGGCCGATACGCGGCGGTCAGGCCGTCCGCTCGTGCGCCCAGGTGCGACATTGCCAAAAAAGGCCGCGCTTTATACCATGAACTTCCAGCCCGAACAACGGCTTGAGCGCCACGGCACCCCATGCTTCGCACCACTCAGATCACACTGAAAACCTCCGAGGAGCAGCAGAAGCTGCGCATCGCGGGCAGCCTCGCCGCCGACGTGCTGGACATGATCGGCGAGCACGTCGTGCCCGGCATCAGCACCGATGAGCTGGATCGCATCTGCCACGACTACATCGTCAACGTGCAGGGCGCGATTCCGGCCAACGTCGGCTATCGCGGCTTTCCGAAGACCGTGTGCACCTCCGTCAACCACGTCGTCTGTCACGGCATTCCCAATGATCGGCGGCTGAAGAACGGCGACATCATCAACATCGACGTGGCGGTCATCAAGGACGGCTACCACGGCGACACCAGCCGCATGTACTACGCGGGTCAGCCGCCGGTGCTCGCACAGCGGCTCGCGGACATCTGCCGGCAGGCCATGTGGCGCGGCATCGAGGTCACGCGTCCCGGTGCACGTCTGGGGGACATCGGTCACGCGATCCAGAGTTTCTCCGAGGCCGAGGGGTTCTCCGTGGTGCGCGAGTACTGCGGCCACGGCATCGGGCGCGTGTACCACGAAGACCCGCAGATTCTGCATTATGGCGAACCGGGCACGGGGCTTACGCTGCAGGCCGGCATGGTGTTCACGATCGAGCCGATGATCAACGCCGGCAAACGGCACGTACGCGTGCTGCCGGACGGCTGGACCGTCGTCACCAAGGACCATACCCTCTCGGCACAATGGGAGCACATGGTGCTGATCACGCCGACGGGGCACGAGGTGCTGACGCTGCCGCGGCAGGAACGGCACTAGGGGGCTTGAGGTGCCGCTGCAAGGCGGCCGCCCGCGCAGCTGGCAGGCGCGTGGCACAGGGATAGCATGGCCGTAAGCGATACCGCGGCGCTCGACGAAGCGCACTACCCGGATCCCGCTCCGCTGCAGTGGCCGCTGCTCGAGCAGCTGCCGCAGCGTCTGGGAAAGTCCGCGCAGCGCGAGGAATGCCGCGCACTGCTGCAGCAGGCGCAATCGGAGCTGGCTGCGCGCTTCGCCGATGGCGAGCCCGTCGAGGGGCTGGTGCGCGCGCGCGCGCGCTTCATCGACGTGTTGTTGTGCACCCTGTGGGAACAACTGCTGCCGAGCGCACTGGCCGCGCGCCTGACGCTGGTGGCGGTGGGCGGCTACGGCCGTGGCGAGCTGCACCCCTGCTCCGACGTGGACATCCTGGTGCTGGTACCCGAGCCGCACGCGCCGGGCCATGCGCCGCTCGCCGAGGAGGCGCGCGGCAGCGTCGAGCAGCTGGTCTCCTTTCTGTGGGACATCGGACTGGAAGTCGGCCACAGCGTGCGCACCGTGGCCGAATGTGCCGAGGAGAGCGCGGCCGACGTCGGCGTGATGACCACGCTGATGGAGTCGCGCCGCCTGGCAGGCTCCGTGGAGCTGCTCGCCGCGATGCGTGCGGCGCTCGCGCCCGAGCACGTCTGGCCGGTGCGCGAGTTCTTCGAGGCCAAGGTGCGCGAGCAGCAGGAGCGGCGGCTGAAGGCCAACGACACCGCCTACAACCTCGAGCCCAACGTCAAGACCGGCCCGGGCGGCCTGCGCGACATCCAGACCATCGGCTGGGTCGCCAAGCGCCACTTCGGCGCCGAGTCGCTCGATGAGCTGGTCACGCACGGATTCCTCACCCCCTCGGAGCTGCGGCGGCTCAAGCAGGCGCAGTCGTTCCTGTGGAAGGTGCGTTTCGGGCTGCACACGCTGACCGGCCGGCACGAGGACCGGGTGCTGTTCGACTACCAGATCAAGCTCGCCGAGAGTTTCGGCTACGAGGACGCCACCTACACGCTCGCGGTCGAGCAGCTCATGCAGCGCTACTACCGCACCATCATCGACGTCACGGTGCTCAACGAGCTGCTGCTGCAGCTGTTCCGCGAGGCGATCCTCTCGGGCGATCAGCCGCCCGCGCCGCTCAACCCGCGCTTCCAGGTGCGCAACGACTACCTGGAGGCGGTCAACGACGAGGTGTTCACGCGGCAGCCCGGCGCGCTGCTGGAGCTGTTCGTGCTGCTGCAGCAGAACCCGCAGATCCGCGGCGTGCGCGCCAATACCATCCGCGCGGTGGTGCGCAACCTGTGGCTCATCGACGAGGAGTTCCGCCAGAACCCGCGCAATCACCGGCTGTTCCTCGAGATCCTGCGTGCCCCGCGCGGCGTGACGCACGAGCTGCGCCGCATGAACGACTACGGGGTGCTCGGCCGCTACATCCCGGCATTCGGGCGCATCGTCGGACGCATGCAGTACGACCTGTTCCACGCCTACACCGTCGATGCGCACACGCTGTTCGTGGTCAGCAACCTGCGACGGCTGGCGATGCGCGAGTTCGACCACGAGCTGCCGCTGCTCTCGGCGGTCATGCAGCAGCTGCCCAAGCCCGAGATCGCCTATCTGGGGGCGCTGTTTCACGACGTGGCCAAGGGCCGCGGCGGCGATCACTCCGAGCTCGGCAGCGTCGACGCCGAGGCCTTCTGCCTGGAGCAGGGCATGTCGCGCTACGACGCGCGCCTGGTGGCCTGGCTGGTGAAGAATCACCTGCTGCTGTCGATGACCTCGCAGAAGCGGGACGTCGGCGATCCGCAGGTGGTGAGCGAATTCGCCCGCAAGATCGGCGACGAGCTGCACCTGGACTACCTGTACGTGCTCACCTGCGCGGACGTGCGCGCCACCAACCCGAAGCTGTGGAACTCGTGGAAGGCGTCGCTGTTCAACGAGTTCTACGAACGCGTGAAGCGCGCACTGCGCCGCGGGCTGGAGACTCCGATCGACCAGGACGAGCTGGTGCGCGAGAACCAGACCGCCGCACGCGCGCTGCTGCGCGGACACGGCGTGAGCCACGAGGCGATCGAGCGCGCCTGGGCGCGGCTGCCGGCGGCCTACTTCCTGCGCCACGCGCCCGAGGAAATCGCCCGCCACACGCGCGTGCTCGCGGAGGGCGAGGCGAGTGCGGAGGAGGCGCTCGTGTCGGTCGAGCCCCTGAGCGAGCGCGGCACCACCGCGGTGATGATTTATGCCCCGCATCGCCGGCACGGCTTCGCACGCGCCACGGCGGTGCTCGATCAGCTGGGCTTCAACATCCTGGATGCCAGCATCACGCCCGTGGGCAACGGCTTCTCGCTCGACTCCTACCACGTGCTCGAGGAGGACGGCGGCCCGATTACCGAGACCGAGCGCCGCGGTGAAATCGAGCGCGCGCTGTGGGGCTCGCTGCAGCGGCCCGAGGAGGCGCCGCTGGCGGTATCACGGCGCGCCCCGCGCCAGATGCGCGTCTTCAAGACCCCCACGCAGATCACCCTCAGCGTCGATGAGCGCAATGCGCGCTCGGTACTGGAACTGGTCGCCGGCGATCGCCCGGGGCTGCTGTGCGACGTCGGCAAGGTGCTCTGGGAGGAGCGTGTCGAGCTGCTGACCGCGAAGATCAGCACCTTCGGTGAGCGCGCCGAGGACGTGTTCTATCTGACCGATCGCGCACAGCGCCCGCTGGATGAGGCGGCCGCCGAGCGGCTGCGCACGCGGCTGCTCGAGGCGCTCGATCAGCGCTCCGGCTGAGCGGGCCGCCGCGTGCGCGGCGTCGACGGTGCTCGCCGCGCCCTCACAGCGCGTCCTCCCACGAGCGCGACAGGCGCATCGCGCAGTTGATGATGCCTACCATGCTGTAGGTCTGCGGAAAGTTTCCCCACATCTCGCCGCTGTCGGGCGCGAGGTCCTCGGACATCAGCCCGAGGCTGCTGCGCCGGCACAGCATCTGCTCGAACAGCTCGCGCGCGTCGGCGTGCCGGCCGATGCCCCACAGCGCATTGATGTACCAGAAGGTGCACACGCTGAAGGCGACGTCGGGCGTGCCGAAATCGTCGGCATCGGCGTAGCGCGCCAGAAACGGGCCGCGTCGCAGCGTCGCGCCGATGTACTCGACCGTGGAGACATATTTCGGATCGGTCCAGTCCACCACGCCCAGCTCCGCCAGCAGCAACAGGCTCGCGTCCACGCCGCGGCCGTGGAAGGTGCTGGTGAAGGTATGCAGATCGGCGCACCAGGCCGCCTCGCGCAGCTGCCCGGCCATGCGCCGCGCGTGCCCGCGCCAGTAATGCGAGCGCTCGCCGAGACCCAGGCGCGCCGCGATGCGCGCGAGGCGGTCGGCGGCCGCCCAGCTGACGGCCGCGGAGAAGGTGTGCACGCCGGTGCGGCCGCGGAATTCCCAGATACCCGCATCCTCGTGGCCGAAGACCGCCACCGCCTGCTCGCCCAGCGATTCCAGCGTCGTGAACAGCTCCTCGGTGCCGCGACGGACGAGCCGCTCATCGAAGAAGCACTGCGTGACGGCCAGGATGGCCGCGCCGTACACGTCGTGCTGCAGCTGTGCGTAGGCGGCGTTGCCCACGCGCACCGGCCCCATGTCACGGTAGCCGGGCAGGTGCGGCACGATGCTCTCCTGCAGGTCCAGACCGCCGTCGATGCTGTAGCAGGGCTGCAGGCGCAGAGGGGGCGTGGCGGTCAGATTCTGGATGAAGCGCAGGTATCCCTCCATGGTGCGCGTGGCGCCCAGGCGGTTGAGCGCCTGCACGGTGAAGTAGGTATCGCGAATCCAGCAGAAGCGATAGTCCCAGTTGCGGCCGCTGTTCGGGCTCTCGGGGATCGACGTGGTGAGCGCGGCCAGGATCGCCCCGGTGTCCTCGTAGCTGCACAGCTTCAGCGTGATCGCCGCGCGGATCACGGCCTCCTGCCACTCATAGGGGATGGCGAGGCTGCGCACCCAGTCGGTCCAGTAGTCACGCGTCGCGTCGAGCAGCCGCTGGCACAGCAGCGGTACCGACTCACCGATGGTCTCATCGGGCCCGAGGATGCAGGCGAGCGTGTCCTCGAGCACGAACACTCGCCGCTCCTGGATCGCGGCGATGCTCGAGTTGGTCGTCAGCCGCAGGTCGTGGTCGCGGCCGACGTAGCGGATGTGATGCGAGCCGGCGATCGAGGCGCGCAGGCGCGCGCCGTAATCGTCACTCGGCGCGAGGATCATGCGCAGGCGCGGCCGCCCGGCCACGCGCCGCACCAGGCGCACGAGCATCGCCGGGCGGTAATTGCGCTCGTACTGGCGCAGCCGCGGGCAGAAGTCGGTCACTGCCACCACGCCGCCCTGCGTGTCGGTCATGGTGGTCTCGAGGATCGCGGTGTTGCGCTCGTAGACCTGGGTGCAGGAAGCCTGATCCAGCAGCTCGATCGCCCAGCGACCCCCGCGTGCGGCGCCCGAGCCGGCCAGCAGCTCGCAGAACGCCGGGTCGCCGTCCAGCCGCGGCATGCAGGTCCACACGTGCGTGCCGTGTCGATCGATCAGCGAGGCGACCTGACAGTTTCCGGTCAGGCCGAGGTCGAGGCTCGGCGTGGTCATGGCACGGGCAGCGGCGGCAGGCAGCAGCGGGGCGCCTCAGACCCGCGAAATCTCCAGCAGCCAGCGGCGTAGCTGCGCGGGATCGGACAGCTGGCAGGTGGCGGCCGTCGGCTGGGGCTGGCCGACGCGCACGCTGATGCCGCCCAGACGGTTGACGACCTCGAAGGCGTCCTCGTCGGTGCTGTCGTCACCTGCAAATATGGGAGTTCGGCCGCGAAACGGCTCACCGGCCATCAACTGCCGCAGAGCCGCCCCCTTGGTGAGGTGCCTGGGACGAACCTCCACCACGCACTTGCCCACCAGCACTGCGAAGTCCGAGCCCATGCCCGCCACGATGAGCTCCGCAATGTTCAGCACTTCGCGGCCGCGCTCGGGCGCGCTGCGGTAATGCAGGGCGATGGCACTGCGCTTGTCTTCCAGCAACACGCCGTGCAGATGGGCGATCGCCTGCCGCAGGATCGGCTTGACGAGTGACAGCTCTGCGGACAGCTCATCATCCACGCTGATGCGTCCGTCCGGCGTGCGGATCTCCCCGCCATGCACGCCGATCGCCGGCAGCTTCAGCGGCGAGAACAACCGGTCGATGTCGGCGATGCTGCGGCCGCTGACGAATGCGACCGCGCCGCCGAGCTTGTCGAACAGACGCTGCAGCAGCGGCACCATCCAGTCGGGGACCTCGACGGCGTCGGGGCGCGGTGCCAGATCCAGGATCGTTCCGTCGACGTCGAGGCACAGCGCATGGCCGTTCAGCCCGCTCAGCTCGCCGCCGACGGGGACGCTCTTGCGCGCTACGTTGCTGGGCATGCAGTCATGTTACCCTCATCCCCATGAGTACGCTCGAAGCGACGATCGAGGCGGCATTCGAGCGGCGCCAGACGCTCTCGAGTGCCACCGTGGATGCGGCCACGCGCAGCGCCGTGGAAGCCGCGATCGCCTCGCTCGACAGCGGCGAGGCGCGCGTCGCCGAAAAGATCGATGGGCGCTGGCACACGCATGAGTGGCTGAAGAAGGCGGTGCTGCTGTCCTTCCGCATCCACGACAACAGCGTCATCGACGCCGGCTACACGCGCTTCTACGACAAGGTACCGCTGAAGTTCGCCGCCACCGATGCCGCCCAGTTCGCGAGCGGCGGGGTACGCGTCGTGCCGCACGCGCTGGTGCGCCGCGGCGCCTACGTGGCCCCGAACGCGGTGCTGATGCCCTGCTATGTCAACATCGGCGCGTACGTGGGCAGCGGTACCATGGTGGATACCTGGGTGACCGTCGGGTCGTGCGCGCAGATCGGGCGCGGAGTCCACCTGTCCGGCGGTGTGGGCATCGGCGGCGTGCTCGAGCCGCTGCAGGCCGCGCCGACCATCATCGAGGACGACTGCTTCATCGGCGCCCGCTCGGAGATCGCCGA
>JASHSK010000054.1 GCA_030038755.1 Gammaproteobacteria bacterium | reverse complement strand
TGGAAGATCTGCACGAGCAGCGACCCTTTTCCTTTGGCGATTGCCGGCGGATGGCCGCCGCGGAGCTTACGATGCTGGAGACTCCGGTCTTCCCGCACTATTCGCCCCTGGAAGGCCACGACCGCTTCGACCGGTTGCCGAGCGTCGGCCAATCGTGCTTCAAGCCGCTGCACCGGGAGAGCTGCGGTTTCCCCTCGCCGGTTCAGCTGCTCCGGGACATCGGGGCGCGCGACTGGTTCGCCGCGCTCCAACCGCGCGCGGAGTCGGATCGCTCGAAGCGCTACTGTGTCGAGAAGGACGCGATGACCCTGCCCACCTTCGCACTGCAGGTCATCGACCGGCGCAACGTGGGAAGCCGGCCCGTCTACGACATCGCCGTGGACGGCATACACGCGTTCGTGGCGGGCACGCTCTGCGTGCACAACTGCATCGGCAACTCCGGCCCCCTCAAGCCCGAGATCTCCGCGGGAGTGCGCAGCGCCGATCTGATCGGCTGCGCGGTGCTGTCCGGCAATCGCAACTTCGAAGGACGCGTGCATCCCGAAGTGCGCATGAATTTCCTCGCCTCCCCACCGCTGGTGGTCGCCTACGCGATTGCCGGCACGCTCGACATCGACCTGGAGCACGAGCCGCTCGGCCAGGGACGCGACGGCAAGCCGGTATACCTGCGCGACCTGTGGCCCTCGAGCACCGAGGTCGCCGAATGCGTGCGCGCCAACCTCGATTCGGACATGTTCCGCCGCAGCTACGCCAGCGTGTTCGAAGGCGATGAGCGCTGGCGCGGCATTCGCGTGCCGCCCGGCAAGCTCTACGCGTGGGACGAGCGCTCGACCTATGTGAAGAACCCGCCGTACTTCGACGGCATGGGCATGCAGCTGCCCGCCCCGGCCGCGATCCGCGGTGCCCGCGTGCTGGCGCTGCTCGGCGATTCGGTCACGACCGATCACATCTCTCCGGCGGGCAACATCGCGCGCAACAGCCCGGCCGCACAGTACCTCATGCAGCAGGGCGTGCAGCCGGCGGACTTCAATCAGTACGGGGCGCGGCGCGGGAATCACGAGGTGATGATGCGCGGCACGTTCGCCAACATCCGCCTGCGCAACCTCCTGGTGCCCGGCACCGAAGGCGGTGTCACGCTGCACCTGCCGGGCGGTGAGCAGATGAGCATCTTCGACGCCGCCATGCGCTACAAGGCCGGGAACACGCCGCTGATCGTGATCGCCGGCAAGGAGTACGGCACCGGCTCCTCTCGCGACTGGGCGGCCAAGGGACCCATGCTGCTGGGCGTGCGCGCCGTGATCGCTGAGAGCTTCGAGCGCATCCACCGCTCCAACCTCATCGGCATGGGTGTGCTGCCGCTGCAGTTCCGCGAGGGCGAGAACGCGCGGTCGCTGGGACTGACCGGCCATGAGACCTTCGATCTTTCCGGCTTCGAGGGCGAGCAGGCGCGCGTCGCGCAGGTCGTGGCGCACGGCGCAAACGGAGCCACCAGCTCCTTCGAAGTGCGCGTGCGTATCGATACACCCAAGGAGCGCGAGTATTTCCGCCACGGCGGCATCCTGCAGTATGTGCTCCGACAGCTCGCCGGCCAGAGCCGCGCCGCCTGAACGCGACGCACCGCGCGAGCGCGCCGCATCGGTCGAACGCGTCGCGCCGCACGAGCGCGCCGCACCGCACGGACCCGCCGCGAGCTCCGCAGCGCCCGTACGGCGCGGCGGGGGCCTCGCGGTCTTCGATCTCGACGGCACCCTGACGCGCCGCGATACGCTCGCATCCTTCCTACTGCGCTGCCTGGCGCGGCGGCCGTGGCGAGTGCTGCGGCTGCCGTTCGTGCTGCCGGCATTGCTGCGCTTCGGCGCCGATCACGACCGTGGCGAGCTCAAGGGAGCGCTGCTGCACGCGCTGCTCGGAGGGCTCTCCAGCCAAGCGCTCGGCCGCGCGGCAACGGGCTTTGCGCGGGGCGTGGCGCGCGGCGGCATCCGCCGGGAGGCCCAGGAAGCGCTCGCGACGCACCGCGCCCGCGGCGATCAATTGGTCCTGATGTCGGCGAGCACCGACCTGTACGTGCCGCAGATCGCCGCGGCGCTGGGCTTCGATGCCTGCATCTGCTCGGAAGTGGCCTGGGGCGCGAATGGCCGCCTGGATGGGCATCTGGCCGCGCCCAACTGTCAGGGTGAGGAAAAACGCCGCCAGCTGTCCGCGCTCATCGAACGCGCGCTCCCCGAGCGGGTCTATGCCTATGGCAACAGCGCGTCGGATCTGCCGCACCTGCAGCTCGCACACGTCGCATACCTGGTCAATGGTCCCCGACGGCTGCCGGCACCGCTCGCCGCGCATATCCATCGTCTGCGCTGGCGCGGCTGACGCCGCCGGTCGCGCTGCAGCCGGTAACGGCGTAATATTCTGGAAGGAATTAAGGGGTTGGGTCATGCTGCTTCGAAAGCCCTCGGACATCAAGCCTTCTGAGATCACCTCGGAATCGATCTATCTGCAGCGCCGCAAATTCGTCGCCGCGGCTGTCGCAGGGGGGCTGATCGCCGCCGGGCCGTTCGATACAGCCCTGGCCGACACCTCCAACCCTGCCGACACCGAGTCCCGGCTGCCGGCCCTGAAATACACGGTCAACGCGCGCTACACGGCGCCGCAGAAGCCCAACACCTGGGATCAGATCACGCATTACAACAATTTCTATGAGTTCGGCGAGGACAAGACCGATCCCTACGAGAATGACGGCGCCTTCGTCAGCCAGCCCTGGAGCGTCACGATCGACGGCGAGGTCGAGAAGAGCGGCACCTTCACGCTCGAGGACATCCTCGCGCCGCACCCGCTCGAGGAGCGTATCTACCGGCTGCGCTGCGTCGAGGCGTGGTCGATGGTGATTCCCTGGGTGGGCTTCCCGCTCGGCGACCTGATCAAGCGCTTCCAGCCCAACTCGGCGGCCAAGTACGTGCAGTTCACGAGCGTGTATCGCCCATCGCAGATGCCGGGTCAGCGCGAAGGTCTGCTGCCCTGGCCGTACATCGAGGGTCTGCGCATGGATGAGGCCATGCACCCGCTGACGTTCATGGTGGTCGGCCTGTACGGCCGCATGCTGCCGAGCGTGGATGGGGCACCGCTGCGCGTCATGTCGCCGTGGAAGTACGGCCTGAAGGGTGGCAAGTCGATCGTCAGGATCACCTTCCAGCGCGAGCAGCCGCGCACCACCTGGAATGTGGTGGACCCGACCGAGTACGGGTTCTACGCCAACGTCAACCCGGACCAGCCGCACCCGCGCTGGAGTCAGGCCACCGAGCGGGTGATCGGGACAGGTTTCTTCGAGGAACGCAAGCCGACGTTGATGTTCAACGGCTACGAAGAGGTCGCAAGCCTGTACTCGGGCATGAACCTGCACAAGTACTACTGAGCCGGCGCGCTCGAACAAACGCTCAGTCCCGCCCGCACCGTGTCGGATCCCGTACCCAGTTCCCGTCCGGTCGCGCCGGCTACGCGTCCGGACGCGCCCGCGCAGGTGCCGCCCGTGCAGGTGCCACCCGTGCAGCGGAAAAGCCCGCGTCGCGCGGTCGATCTGCGCTTCCGCTATCTGTACAAGCCGATCACCTTCTGCGCCGCGCTCGTGCCCTTCGCCGGCTGCGTGGGCGGCGTGCTGGCGCTGTACGGGCTGCCGTTCGTGCGCGGCTTCAACCTGGGAGTGGATCCGCAGCGCTATGTGCTGGACATCTTCGGCAAGACCTCGTTGAACCTGCTGCTGATCACGCTGGCGGTGTCGCCGGCACGGCAGCTGACGCACTGGGGAATCTGCTGCGGTTGCGCCGCATGCTCGGCCTGTTCGCGTTCTTCTATGCGCTGATGCACTTCACGATGTACATCTTCTACGAGAACGTGAGCTGGCAGATGATCGTGCAGGACATCGCCAAGCGCCCCTACACCACCGTGGGATTCGCGGCCCTGGTGCT
>JASHSK010000053.1 GCA_030038755.1 Gammaproteobacteria bacterium | reverse complement strand
GACCAAGAGCCCCGCCGGGGCCAATCAGTTCAAGGCGAAAGGCGCCGCTGCAACGATTCCGGACGCCTTCGACTCATCGAAGAAGCATGTGCCGACCATGCTGGTCACGGACCTGTCGCTGCGGATGGATCCGGCCTACGAGAAGATCTCCCGCCGCTTTTACGAGCATTCCGATCAGTTCGCGGATGCCTTCGCCCGGGCGTGGTTCAAGCTCACGCACCGCGACATGGGCCCGCGCGCCCGCTACCTCGGCCCGGAGGTCCCGAAAGAGGAGCTGGTCTGGCAGGATCCCGTTCCCGCCGTTGATCACAAGCTGATCGACGCCAAGGACATCGGCGACCTCGAGGCGAAGATCCTCGCCTCGGGACTTTCCATCCCCGAGCTGGTCAGCACCGCTTGGGCCTCGGCGGCAACCTTCCGCGGCTCCGACAAGCGCGGCGGGGCAAACGGGGCGCGCATCCGTCTCGCGCCGCAGAAGGATTGGGAAGTCAACCAGCCTGCTCAATTGGCAAACGTGCTGGAAACTCTGGTGGGTATTCAGAAAGCGTTCAACGGCGCGGCCAGCGGAGGCAAAAAAGTGTCGCTCGCGGATCTGATCGTTCTCGGCGGCTCAGTCGCCGTCGAGCAGGCCGCGAAGAAAGCCGGGCAGGACGTGACCGTTGCCTTCGTGCCCGGACGCACGGACGCGTCGCAGGAGCAAACCGATGTGGGGTCGTTTGCCTATCTTGAACCGGTCGCCGACGGGTTCCGCAACTACCTCAAGTTCAAGTTCACCATATCGGCGGAGGAGCTGCTCATCGACAAGGCGCAACTCCTGACGCTGTCTGCGCCGGAGATGACGGTTCTCGTTGGCGGCCTGCGCGTCTTGGGCGCGAACCACGGCAAGTCGCAGCACGGTGTCTTCACGCAGCGGCCAGGGACGCTCACCAACGACTTCTTCGTGAACCTCTTGGACATGGGTACCGAGTGGAAGCCAACTGCGGATGAAAACGTGTTCGAGGGACTCGACCGCAAAAGCGGCAAGCCGAAGTGGACCGGCACCCGTGTCGACCTCATCTTCGGCTCGAACTCCGAACTGCGCGCTCTCGCCGAGGTCTACGGGTCGGCCGACGTGCAAGCGAAGTTCGCGGCGGACTTCGTAGCGGCGTGGGCCAAGGTGATGAACGCTGATCGCTTCGACCTTGCCTGATCTCAGCTGAGTGGTCTTCGCTGCCGGCCGGGGACGCCGGGCGCTACCGATAAGCAATGATTAGAAGCCAGGTGCCGATGCACAAGCTCACTGCGGCCACTGCCATGCTGCTCACGAAGGCGACATGCCGCCAGCCGTGCGGCAGTTCGTGCCCCACGATGACCTGCTGGCAGGCCAATACGAGCACCACGCCCAGACCCAGGGCTGCCAGCCCCAGCTGCACTCGGCGCCGCTTGCTCGAACCGGTGCTCGGGGCTGCCGTCATCCGAAAGGATTCGAGGCCGTCAGCGCTCTGGGAGGCGCGGCGGCTCCTGGAGAGCCACCAACGGCACTATCCGACCCGCTCTCGGCTTGCACGACAGGGCGGCGCCAGGGCACAGCCTCGGCGGCGTCTTCCTTGTCAGGGCCCAGCACGAGGTGGTGACCAGGCACAAGTCCCCCTGGCGTGGATGACTGAACTTCGGAGCGCCGGGAGCGGGTGGCGGAACGACAGGCAATACCCTCGGAGCAGCCTGCGGTGGCGGTGGCGCAGCGAAAGCGACGCTCACCGATCCGGCCAGGAAGCTGACCGCGCACAAAAGTAACAAGCGAGTGGCCATACGGTGACTCCGGCAAGCTGACGCGCGCGATCACACTATAGTCCCGCTGACTCATTTGGCAAACGGCCCCGGATATGCGGCTGATTCCGGAACCGAGTGGAAGGCTCTGCATAATCTTCCGCGCCAATCGGGATATCGGTATTATTTCGGCCGGTTAGAGCCGGCCAAAAGGCTGATTTGGGGGACATTGCATGAGCAATCGCACGCTACCCTGCTGGCTGGCACTGGGTATTGCCGGACTTGCCGGTGCGGGCTCGCAAGCCGTCGCAGCCGATTACACGACCATCGTGCAGAGCGCGGCGGTCGCGCAGCCAGCAGCCGAAGTTTGGAAGAAGGTCGGGGACTTCTGCAATATCGGAGCCTGGATGAAACTGAAGTGCGTCTACACTTCAGGCACCGGAGGCCTGGGCACCGTGCGGCAGCTTGCCGGCCGTATTGACGAGGTCATGGTCGCCCGGACTGCCCATTCATATACGATCGCTCAACCTGCCAGCAAGGACGGGTTTCACGCCACGCTCGATGTGGAACCGGCAGGGCCGCACGCGTCCAGGATCGTGTATAGCATGGTCTACGACCAGTCGAATCTCGCGCCGGGTGAGACGAAACAGCGATACCGCGCGCAGCATATTAGGATGTGCGCGGGCGCGCTCGAGTGGATGAAGCAGCGCGTCCAGGGCCGGTAGCCGCGATTACTGATCGATCTGCATCAGTGCATCGAGCGCCACCGCGCCTTGGCCAACCGGGTAGACCACCACGGGGTTGAGATCGATCTCCTGAATAGACGGCTGCGCCCGCAGCAATGCGCCCACGCGGCGGACGATCTCGGCGACGGCCACGACGTCCAGGGCAGGTGAGCCGCGAAAGCCGCGCAGCAGCGCGCCGCTCTTGAGCCCGTGGAGCTCGTCCACGATGGCTTTGACCGGTAGATCGGGTACGAGCAGGCGCACATCCTGCAGAATCTCGGCCTGCACGCCGCCGAAGCCTGCGAGGACGATCGGTCCCCACTCCGGATCATGGCGTCCGCCGATGATCAACTCCACGCCGCGCCGGCCCATGGCTTCGATCAGTACCCCATCCAATACCAGCCCGGGCCGATTCCTGGCAATGTCGACGTGCAGGCGCTCCCAACCTTGTGCCAGCGAGGGCGCATCGCTCAGGCCCAGCACCACGCCACCCGCATCGCTCTTGTGCGGCAAATCGGCGGATTGCGCCTTGAGCACGACGGGGAAGCCCAGCGCCGCCGCGGCGCATTGAGCTTCCTCGAGCGTCGAGACCAGGCGGCCGGCCGGAACGGGGATGCCTGCAACCGTCAGCAGCGCCTTGGCGCGGTACTCCGCCACGATGCCGTGCGAGGGCAGGTCGAGCGAGCGGGGCAGTGCCGCCGGCGAGGTCTCGATGTGACGTTCGGTGGAGGCAATGAGACGAGCGAGCGCGCGGTAGGCGCGCTCGGGCGTAGGGAAGTAGGGCACCTGCAGCGAACGCAGCTCCCGCAGATACTCGGCCGGCACAGCTGCCCCTTCGTCCAGTCCGGCGAAAATGAGGGCCTTGTGCGGGCTCGAATCGGTAATCGCCCTGATGATTGGCGGAAACTTGAGCTGGGCTGTCTTGGGATCGGTCTGAATGATGCCGAATATCACCGTACCGAAGCGCTCATCCTGTAGCAGCGCGGCCAGCGTACGTCGGTACAGGTCGGGGTCGACCAGTGCCTGTGCGGTCAAATCGACCGGATTGCTCGCCGGTACGATATCGGGAAGCGCGGCCCGCAGCTGCGGCGCCGTCGCGTCTGTCAGGGGCGGCAGCTCGAGGCCGACCTGCTCGCAGATGTCCAGGGTCAGTGCCTTGAAAGCCCCCGACTCGGTCAGTACCACAGAGCCGCGCCTCGGTGATACACGGCAGCGCGACGTCAGTTCGAGAATGTCACCGAATTCTTCCAGCGTTTCGGCGACGATCACGCCCTGGTGCTCTACGTGCGCGCGCATGACGGCGTGGTCGCCCGCCAATGCGCCGGTATGCGTTGCCGCCGATTGGCGCGCAGCGACGCTGCGACCAGGGTGCAGCAGCACGATGGACTTGCGCAGCTCGCGTGCACGCTGCGCGAGCTCCAGGAAGCGCTTTGGTTCGCGAAATTGCTCGACGATCAGGCCGATGACGGACGTCCTGGCATCATCCAGCAGATAAGCCACATAGTCCTCGGTACCGCTGGCCGCCTCATTTCCGGTGGAGATCGAGTAGGAGATGCCCAGCTCGCGGCTCATCAGCGTCACGCCGATTACCGCAGCCAGGGCGCCGCTCTGGGAGACGATGCCGATTCCCGGGCGATCCCCCAGCGCCACGGCGGGCGTCTCGACGAAGGTCAGCGCGATGCCATCGACGTAATTGACCAGACCCAGACAATTGGGGCCCTCGATCACCATGCCGCTTTCGGCTGCGAGGCGCGCAATCTCGCGCTGCTCTGCCAGTCCGGCCTCGCCCCCTTCGGCAAAGCCCGAGGAGAAGATGATGGCCGCTCCAACCTGGCGGGCCGTCAATGCCCTGGTCGTCTCGAGCACGGCAGCGCGCGGAATGGCGAGCACGGCGACATCGACGCCGAGCGGCAGGTCTTCCACCGACTTGAGACACCGCCGCCCGCCGATCTGATCACGCTTTGGATTGACGAGATGCAGGGTGCCGCTGTACCCGCTGCGCTCGAGATTGGCGATCACCGAGGCCCCCAGTGCACCCGGGGTCGGTGAGGCGCCGACCACGGCGACCGAGCGCGGTCGCAGCAATCGTTCGATCGCCGCGGCGCTGGGGCGAGCGCTGGTCATGCTCAGCGCTCTGATCGGGCCTGTTTGGATTTGTCGTAGGCGCCCAGGCCCGGCTTATAGCTCTTGTCGTCGATGAACTGCTTGATGGCCTCCTTGCGGCCTTCATTGTCGAAGGAATTGGCCGCCTCCTGCGCGCGGATCAGGTAGTCCTCGGCGTTTTCGTACGTCATCTCGCTGACACGGCGGATCGCGTCCTTCGCGGCCTTGAGCGCGACGGGATTCTTTTCGAGCAGCGCGCGGGCGACCTGCTCGACACGGTCGCGCAGTTTGGCGAGTGGCAGGGCCTCGTTGACCATGCCCCACTCCGCGGCCGTGCGGCCATCGATGGTCTCACCCATCAGAGCGTGATACATGGCACGCCGAAATGACAGCAGTTCGCGAGCCACCTTGGTGGCACCCCCGCCCGGAAGGATGCCCCAGTTGATCTCCGACAAGCCGAACTGGGCTTCCTCGGCTGCAAATGCCAGATCGCACGCGAACAACGGTCCATAGCCCCCGCCGAAGCACCAGCCGTTGACCATCGCAATGGTGGGCTTCTGATACCAGCGCAGTCGGCGCCACCACGCATAGGCTTCGCGCTGCGCTGCGCGCGTTGCACCCAGTCCCCGGGCCTCCGTTTCGCGAAAGTACTCCTTGAGGTCCATGCCGGCAGACCAGGCCGTGCCTTCACCGGTGAGCACCAGAACTCCGACGTCGGGGCGAAATTCGAGTTCATCGAGTACGCGCAGCATCTGGCGATTGAGCTTCGGGTTCATGCAATTGCGCTTCTCGGGGCGGTTGAACTTGACCCACGCAATGCCATCACCGACCTCGCAGGCGACGCTGTCCGCTTCGCTGCGCTCTGCCGTCGTGGTCTTCTGGCTGCTCATCACTTGACCTCGCAGATTCGTTCGGCCTTTCAAATGGGAAAATGTCCGGGCTGGGTCGCCATCGTGATCCAGCGCAGCTCCGTGAACTGCTCGATGCCCGCCTTGCCGCCGAAGCGGCCATAGCCCGAGGCACCAACACCGCCAAAGGGTATCTGTGCCTCATCGTCGACGGTGGGCCCGTTGATGTGGCAGATACCGGAGTGAATCTGGCGCGCTACGCGCAAGCCGCGGGCCGCATCGGTCGTGAACACCGCGGCCGACAGGCCGTACTCGCTGTCGTTGGCCAGACGGATCGCATCGGCTTCGTCGTGGGCCCGGATCAAGGCCACGACCGGGCCGAAGCTTTCCTCGCGATACAGATTCATCGCGGCAGTCACGCCATCGACCACGGTCGCCGGCATCAGCACGCTGGCGGCTTTGCCACCGGCGAGAATGCGCGCGCCCTTGCTGGTGGCATCATCGATCAGGCTGTTGACGTGCTGGACCGTCTTGCGATCTACCACCGCGCCCAACGGCGTCTTGCCCTCGCGAGGATCCCCGGTGGCCATCGAGTGCGCCTTGGCAGCGAAGCGCCGGGCGAATTCCTCGGCGATAGGCTCGACGACGATGATGCGCTCGGTGGACATGCAGATCTGACCCTGATTCATGAAGGCGCCAAAGGCGGCGGCCTTCACCGCTTCGTCGAGATCGGCATCTTCCAGCACCAGCAGTGGCGCCTTGCCGCCGAGCTCGAGGAGACAGGGTTTCAGGTGCTCGGCCGCGCGTCTGGCGACGATCCTGCCCACCGCAGTGGATCCGGTGAAGTTGATACGTTTGACGGCCGGGTGATCGATCAGCGCCCCCACGACTTCCGCGGCGTCCTGCGGTGCGTTCGTGACGATATTGACAACGTCCGGCGGGAAGCCGGCTTCCGAAAAGGCCTGCGCGATCAGACTGTGGGTTTGCGGGCACACCTCGGATGCTTTCAGGATCACCGCATTGCCACAGGCCAGCGGTACGGCGATCGCGCGTACACCCAGAATGATCGGCGCATTCCACGGGGCGATACCGAGGATCACCCCAACCGGCTCGCGCAAGGCCATGGACAGGCAGCCGGGCCTGTCGGAAGGAATCACCTCTCCGCCGATTTGCGTGGTCAGCGCCGCGGCCTCGCGAATCATGCGTGCCGCCAGCATCAGATTGAACATCGCCCAGCCCGCCGTGGCGCCAACTTCGGCCGTCATGGCCCGCACGAAGTCCTGCTGGCGCGCTTCCAGCGCGGTCGCTGCCTTCATCAATACTTCGCGGCGTGCGTTCGGCCCGATGACGGACCATTTGGCAAATCCACGCGCGGCGCGATCGGCGATCGCGCGTGCATCGCCCGCCGTCATCGCTTCGGCGCGGCTGGCGATTTCGTTGGTCAGCGGATTGATGCGCTCGAATTGCATATTCCCCTCGGTTCCGTTTAATCCCTAGATCCGGTGCCTTCGCGTGCGGCGCTGCGAGTGGTACGTTGGCGTCGCCTATGCACGGCGCCATCCGCGCCTTCGATTCCCGAGCAGACCGACGTGATGCGTGTTGCAGGGCAGGTCGAAGTTCTCAGCGCTTACGTCCATCGCAACTCGACCGTGACTGGCTCAGGCTGGGCGTTGCGCAGTTGGGTGAGCACGTTACGAGAGACGCAGGCATTTTCGATCCCAAGGCCGGAGTCGCATTGCAAAAACGGCCAGACGTCAACCCCAGGTCAGGCGGGAGAGCGGGTCGGCCCCGTGAAGGCCGGTCCGCGTCTGACCCACAATCACCGTCCTGATATCCGCCTTCGCCGCCTCCAGAACGCCATCGCGGGACATCCGCAATGGACATCGATCCTTTCCCAAGCTAAGGATCGCGCAAATTGCGTCCAGAATCCTCCTGCCCGGCAAATGGGGAATAGTAACATTTTACAAGCACTGGCCAGGGTTGGCCACCGTGCGCTCATGCGCCGTGCGCTTATGCGTTTCTTTCACATCGATGCGCTCCCCTCGGTCCAAAGATCGACTCCGCTACGGTTCTGTTGGTAGGGATTGCTTTCCACCGTATGAAAACTCATACACGCTTGCCGGAAAGGCACCGTAGCTCTATGCTTGTATTAAATAAGTTAATCGACGGCCGCCAACGGCAAACGACCGCGAGGGTCTGGGGGATCCGTGCCCAAGCCGGGAGAGCGAGCCCGCGTCCACGCGCTCGGGGCCCACAGCGACAGCTTCGGATTGTCCCGCCGCTCCGATATCTTAACGGCCGGAGAGACCCCGGACGAGACGCGGGTTTTCTTGATTGACCTGGCTGATGGCGGGAGCATTGGCAGCGAGAGGTGCGATCAGTGGGCGAAGAAGACGCGGCGGGGCAACGGCAGCGACCAAGGACCAGGCGTATGAGGCCGAATTTGACCTTGAATTCAACTGCACGGATCACGCTTGTCCTGCTCGCGTCGCTGGCGACGGGAACCGCCGTGCACGCACAAGCTTCGCCCGCAACCGCTGGGCCGCTGCCGAGCGCGGAAGCTGCCGCACCCGTGGATCTGACGGGCTATTGGGAATCGCTCGTGACGGATGAGGACTGGGTGTATCGCATGGTCACGCCCAGGCCCGGCGATTACGCCGGCGTTCCCCTGAAGCCGACCGGGATCCAGATCATGGACGCCTGGAATCCGGCAAAGGACACGGCGGCCGGCGAGCAATGCAAGTCCTACGGGGCGCCTGCGATCATGCGTGTCCCGGAGCATCTGCACATCACCTGGCAGGACGACCAGACGTTGAAGATGGAGACGGACGCGGGCGAGCAGACACGCCTGTTCAATTTCGTTCCATCGATGGCCGCGGCCCACGGCCCAAGGACGTGGCAGGGGTACTCCGTGGCCGAGTGGGAGTTTCAGCGCCAGGGGGGCGGCAGGGGCGGCCCCGGCAAGGCGGTGTGGGGAGCCCTGAAGGTCACGACCGGCAATCTGAAAGCGGGATATCTCCGTAAGAACGGCGTTCCCTACAGCGAGCAGACCGAGGTAATGGAATACTACGACCCGGTAGAGGAGAGCAACGGCGACGGGTTGATGGTGGTGACGAGCTTCGTCACGGATCCGGTCTATCTATTCAGTCCGTTCGTCACCACCAATAATTTTCTGAAGCTTTCGAGCGCCGCGGGTTGGAAACCTTCGGCCTGCTCGGCGATATGGTAAGGAGCGAGCATGGCCAGCAAGCAAACGCGGCTTCGGGCGATGAGCTCCGCCATGCGCGGCATGACCGTGCGTGCAATGACCTGCGCCATTGCGCTCATGTTCACTTCGGTGGCCCTGCTGGTTCGACCGCAGGTTGTTGTGGCGCAGGAGTCCGACCTGTCCGGATCGTGGGTTTCGCCGGCCACCAATAACGTCCTGGAGGTCTACGAGGGCCCGTTCACGGACGATTGGACCGGGATGCCTCTCAGCGCGGCCGGCCGTGCCCTGGCGCAGTCGTGGTCGGCGGGGATGCTTGCTGAGCCGGAACGCACCTGCCAGTTGTACGGCCAGTGGAAGTATATGACCTTCCCGTTCGAAGTCAGGATTTGGCCGTTGGTGGGAGGATCCAACGATCGGATCGTGGCCTGGGAGCTCCAGAAGGCGGAGGATGAGGGAGGAATGACGATCTGGATGGACGGCAGGTCGCCGCCGTCAAAATATCTGGATTACCCTCGGAGTGCATTCACGACCGGCCACTGGAAGGGCGGCACGCTCGTCGCGGAGACCACGCACATGAAGATGGCTCCCGCCCGCAACAACGGTGGCTATTACAGCGATCGAGCGACGTTGACCAGCACGTTCATCCCTCACGGCGACTCGCTGGTCATGGTCTTTATCCTGAACGACCCGATTTACTTCACGCAGCCCTATGTTTATTCCCGCGTCTGGACCAGGGCCGCCCGTCCCGCCAATACGCAGTGGCCACCCTGCATCGTCAATTATGAAGGCGTTGCAGAGGGCGACGTACCGTTTTATCTGCCGGGCAAGAATCCGCTCCTTGATCAGATGATGCAGCTCTTCCATGTCCCCGAATACGCATCGGAAGGTGGCGCGGACACCATGTACCCGGCATTCCGCGACAAACTGAAGGCACAGTACCTCAAGCTCTATCCGACCTTTCCGAAGAAGTGCACGCAATACTGCACGAATTTTCGCGCCCAGCAGCCTGTAGGGAATCTACCCCAGCCGGTGCAGCCCGCCGCGGCGAAATCGGGCCGGCGCAATTCGCCATCGGGTCCTTGAGGCCGCGGACGCAGATAAGGGCGGCCCGCCTTACTCAAACCGCCGTCCGGGTTCCGCGCGCCGTCTCCCAGCGAAGGGACGCGGCAAGGGGGGGCACACATGGTCGGAATTACGTTAGTTTCTTCGCAGTTACGACGGATTCGCGCTAACCTTCGCAAAGCGCAACCGCGCTCTATCCGAGGATATCGTGGCCAAAACCTTCGTTGCCTTTCCGGATCTCGCCGAAGCCGATGTCGCCAATATCGTGCTGCCCGATTATATCGGCGTGCATCTGCGCCTGGCGCAGCTGCGTACCTTTCGCGAATTCTTCCGTGTTTTCGAAGGCACGGGCATGACCCCGGGTGTCCACACGATCCTGCAGATCATCCGCGACAATCCCGGCATTCGCCAGCGCACCATCGCCGAGTTACTCATGGTGCGAGAGCCCAACATGACCCGGCTCATCCAGAGTCTGCAGGCGGAGCATCTGATTTCGCGGGCGGTCGATAAGTCGGATCGCCGGGCACGTCACCTTATCCTCACGGACAAGGGTCGCGGGCTGCTGGACAACCTCGCACAGCGCGTTGCAGCGCTGGAGAAGAAACTGCTGGGTTCGCTCGACGCGGCTCAGCGCAAAACGCTGCGCGTCTGTCTGGATCAGATCCGGGCAAATATACCCTACTGACCGCCCTTCGAGCCTTGCATCCGCACGCCGGACGCTCCGGCGTGGATTGCTTGGCGCCCCGCCCATTCTGCCAATAGCGGGTAGCCCTGATCTGCGACTGCGCCTCGCCCGGTGAGGGAATAGGCCCTGGAAGCACCCTTGACCATCGACTTCATTGACTTTAATATTTATCGCGAATAAGTATTAGATGGCAGCGTTTTGGTCGGGCGACGACCTTCGCTTGATAGATTGGGGGTAACACGTCGTATCTGGACCGATGGGCGTGGCCATCCGGCGCCTACCGACCTTTGACCCGACCTACGACGGCCACTCGATCGGCCGCTGGGAAGGTTTCGCATCCAAATCCAAACGGCGGCCACTCCAACTGCACTTAACTGAATCGTCGGGAGGCAGGGAAATGAGCGTGAGGATCAACATGATCAAGCAGCAGCGATTGCTTGGACGCTTAGCGGGGCTGTTCGTCTTATGCGGTGCGTTAACTGCGGTAGGACCGGCGTTTGGCCAAAGTGAACCTGCTCAGACCGGCACTGACCAGACGACAGCGGCACAGACGGGCGCGGTGACGGATCAACTTCAGGAGGTGGTGGTCACTGCCGAGCGACGCACGACCAATATCATGACCACACCGATTTCCGTAGTGGCGGTGTCGGGCGCTCAGCTGGAGACGTCGCAGGTTGTCGACATCAACAGCCTGGGCCAGGTAGCGCCAAACCTATTGGTCTACAACGCCGGCTTAAGTAGTACGGCGGACATTCGCGGTGTTGGTAACTCAAACCAGGGCGGCGACGAGACACCGGGGGTCGCCATCATTCGCGACGGGCTGCCCAACAACACCTCGGGGTTTGGAGAAAATATACCCTATTTCGACATAGCGGATGTCGAGGTGCTGCGCGGCCCGCAAGGCACTTTCACCGGCAGCAATTCGACCGGCGGGGCCATAGATATCAATTCGGCGAATCCCAATTTCAGCGGCATGAATGGTTATTTGGATGCCACGGCGGCCACCTACAGTGAGCAAAGACTCCAGGGTGCCGTCAATCTGCCCATGAGCGACACCCTGGCGTTGCGTCTGGCCTTCAACCAGGAGACGCGCGGTAGCTTCTTCAGAGACGAGGCTACACTTCTGGACGGCCCCTATGAGGCTGGGCCGGCTATAGCCGGTTTACACGACACTCCCTCCTCGGGCGATCTGGCGGAGGCCGATCCGGGCAATGTTGATGACAAGGATTTGCGCTTGAGCGTGCTGTGGAAGCCGACCGACGATTTCCAGTCGTTGACGAAGATCGAGTTTGATAACGAGGACAGCGACGGCATACCGGAGCAGCCGGATACTTTTACCTTCGCGCCACTCGCCGGACAACCCTGTCCCGCAGGTGACGGGACCGCGCCCAATTGCCATAGTCCCTGGGCATCGGGCTACTCGGGGTCGCCATATGAACTGAATAACTGGGATTCTCAAGCCCTGAAGGCCGACGCCGATTCCGCCGAATATAGTGAGGAGGTGCGATATACGTTACCGAGCAAGATCGTGTTGCGTCTCCTGGGCGGTGTCCAGGAGCTCAACCAGGTGCAGGAATCCAGCACCAGTGATGACACCCTGGATGTGGGCAGTTACACCCAGTCTGCGAACCATACTCCCATCTACAGCGGGGAATTCGACGCGATTTCACCCTCGACCGGCCCGTTCAGCTGGATAACCGGCGCAATGATGTCCTACACCAACTGGACCCCGAACGAATACAGTGTGAACGTTTATCCGCCATTCTCGACAGCAAATCCGGAAATTGCGGCCTGGGTCGACGGCGAAGCAATCCGGACGGAGACACATGGCGTGTTCGCCCAGGTTAGCTGGCAATTCACTCCTACGCTGCAGCTTGTGGCTGGGGGGCGTATGAGTTGGGACTCACTGTTCGGCCTTTGCCCCGGGACGCCCGAGACGTGCGTTGGACCCCGCTCGAGCCTGCTGGGATTTTACGCGCCGGCAGTAGGGCTGTTACTTAATTTGCCCCCCGGTCTGTCCACTTCCGATCGAGTTCCAACCGGCAAGATCGACCTGAACTGGACGCCGCTGCCGGGGCAATACTTCTATGCGTTCGTTGCGCGCGGTTACAAGCCGGGTGAATCGAACATCGGGTATTCGGCGCCTGCCCATTACGAGTATGTCAACGACTATGAGGCTGGCTGGAAGGGCCGGGAGGCCGACGGGCACGTGCAGCTGCAGCTCGACGGATACTATATGCAGTACATGGACATGATCCACTCGGTCTTCAATCCGGAGGAACCTACGGATACGAACGAGGTGAATATCCCTTTCTCCATTCTCAAGGGCATCGAGGCCTCCCTGCAATCGAATGTGGGACACCTCAGTGTCAATCTCAGTGCAGCCTATAACAAGTCGATACTCGGACCTCTTACGACTGCCGCAACCTACAAGTTCCCGACTGGCACATTTTTCGGGACTACGCCCCAGTGCCCGGCCGGTGTCGCTCCCAGCAACACGGCAACCGGCTGTTCCAACTACTTACCGTACCTGGTAACTCCGAGTGGCGAATCGCTGCCGTATGCGCCCACATGGACCGCTAATGGGACCATCCAATACAGCATTCCCGTGGGTAGCATGTCCGTGGTGCCGCGCGTACAGTACTCGTACAGGGGCAAGGCCTATTCGGATATTTTCGAGACCGACAACTACTACCTGTTGCCTGGGTATTCCCTGTGGAGTGCGTACGTGGATTGGAATGTCGGTACCTGGACGACGACGGTCTACGGAACCAATCTTGCAAACTCGATATATTTGGAGGGCACCGGGCTATACGGGGATCCGCGACAACTCGGTCTGGAGCTGAAAAAAACCTTCTGAGGCGCCGGACAGCGCCGGGACGACGAGAGGCGCATAACGGCTCCACAGAGATCGCTTCCCAAAGCGTCGACACCCGAGACCCGGGTCGATCAAACGACCCGGGTCTACGCGATAGGGCGGCAATGCGGAGCCAATCGACAAGGGGAATGCCATGCTGCATCGAATCGCAAGAACCCTCGAGCTGATGTCACTCTGCCTGATCACGTCGCTCGCGTGGGCACAGGGACCGAACAATGGGCAGCGCGGCGAATTTCACCCGCCGGTGCGTCCGGGACTGCTCTTCAAAGAGGGCTGGCAGCAGCCGGCGAAGGGTGAGCATCCGCTCACCAGTCAGTCGAACGACAATCCCAATTTGGACCTCGAGCTCCATGTTCCCTCGGGACAGCTCATGCTCGAAGACGAGCAGGGTCCGCTGGCGGTCTGGACGGGGCTGTGCGCTTCCCCTTGCGCCGTGGCGTTTCGCGACAAGACGGACTTTGCAGATCTGGGCGGTCTGGCACGCATCCGTTTCAGCGTCAAGACGGCGGGCTTTCACCACATACGGCCCATCGTGAAGCTGGCCGACGGCACCTGGTGGGTCGGGGACCAGGCGATCGGTACGACTGCCGACAGACTTGTAAGCGAGATCTCGTTTGCGGAATTGCGCTGGATCAAACTCGATATCAGGCGCGTGGTTACGGTCGGGAATCTGGTCGACAGGATCGACCTCTCCAAAGTTGATGAGATCGGCTTCGCCGATCTCATGCCGGGTAGCGGCCATGGCCCGGGTGGCTACTCCGTGGTCGGGCAGGTCGAAGTCTACGGTCTCGCCGTTCCCAGGGCTGCGCGAGCCAGGGCCGCGCGAGATTGAGGAGTCGGACCATCGCGCCAGCCGGCCTCTTGTGGAAGAATGTGTATCAACGGTCTGCAATGACCGCGAAGCATGCGGGGGCAAGGCAGTGCAGCAACTGACGAGAGCGGCCGCGCAACGAGCGGTGACTGTGGCGCTCTCCATCGTAATGCTGGCAGGGCTCGGCGCGATATCCGCGCACGCCGCGGAAACGGGCAACGCCGATCTGGACGTCCTGCATGTGCGGAACAACGTCTATGTGATCGCCGGCGACGGGGAAAATATCGCCGCGCAGGTTGGCATCGACGGCGTCGTGCTCGTCAATGCCGGCACTGCGGCCGGGACCGACCGCCTGCTGGCGGCCGTGAAGAAGATATCGCCGCTGCCTATCCGCTACATAATCGATACCAACGCCGACGCCGACGCCGTCGGCGGGAACGCGAACGTGGCCGCGGCCGGTATCACCCTGTTCCACGCACCGATTGGTCCCGGTGCATCGATCGTGTCTTACGACACGGTGCTCGCGCGGATGGCCGCTACCAGAGGCCAGCCGGGGGGATTCCCCGACAGTGGCTGGCCTACCGACGCCTACCTGGTCAATCGCACGACTCTGTACATCAACGGCGAGCCGATCGAAATCTACCACGAGCCCGCAGCCCACACCGATGGTGACAGCGTTGTGCTGTTCCGCAGTGACGATGTCGTGTTTGCCGGCGGTGTCATGGACAAGACAGCCTTTCCCCTGATCGATCTGGCCAATGGTGGAAGCATTCAGGGCGAGATCGACGCGCTGAACCACCTCCTGACGCTGGCGGATCCCCCGACGCCGCTGATCTACGAATATGTCGGCACCGCCGTCGTACCCGATCATGGACGAGTGTGCGATCAGTGGGAGGTGGTCGACTATCGGGATATGGTCGTGAAGGTGCGCGACACGGTCGCCTACATGATGAGACAGCATATGACGTTGCGTCAGATCGAGGCGGCCAATCCGGCCAGGGCCTATCCTCAGTACAAGGCGGCGGACATGTTCATCGAGGCCGTTTACAGGGATCTGTCGGCGAAGAAGCCGAAGTAAGGTCAACGCGAACGACGAGGGCTGAGCAGCATGGCGCGACATTTCATATCGATCTCCGCTCGGCGGATGGCGCTTGTGCTGCTCGTATCGCTGACTGCGCAGACGGCCGCCCGTGCACAAGACCAGTTCGGAGGCAGGCCGCCGTCGACCGCAAAAGCGGCCGCGCCCGTCGATTTCACGGGCTATTGGGTCTCGATCGTTACCCAGGACTGGATATTTCGCATGGTCACGCCCAGACGCGGCGATTATTCGGACGTGCCGTTAACCGCGGCCGGAATAAAAATCATGGACGCGTGGGATCCAGCCAGGGACGTTGCCGCCGGCGAGCAGTGCAAGTCTTACGGGGCACCGGCCATCATGCGTGTCCCGGAGCATCTGCACATTACCTGGCAGGATGACCAGACCATGAAGATGGAGACGGACGCGGGCGAGCAGACCCGGCTGTTCCACTTCGTCGGATCGGATGCCGATCAGGGCGCCAGGTCACTGCAGGGGTACTCCTTCGCCGTGTGGCAGATACAGCACCATAGCGTCGACACCGGGGGCGGCCGCGCCGCTCGCCCCGAAGCGCCGCCGGTCTGGGGAAACCTGAAGGTGATGACCAGCGATCTGGCGGCCGGTTACCTTCGCAAGAACGGCATCCCCTACAGCGACAACGCAAAGCTGGTGGAGTACTACGACCTGCTTCAGCCGGTGGGCGGGGAGCAGTTGCTGGTGGTTACCAGCAGTGTCACAGATCCGATCTATCTGACCAAGGTGTTCATCGTCAACTCAAATTTCAAAAAGCTGTCGAGCGCGGCGGGCTGGGAACCCTCGCCGTGCTCGGCGACTTGGTAGGGCAGGGAACATGGCTGGCTATATTTGGAAGCCTCGGGCCGGGAAGTCCGCGTGCCGGATGAGCTTCGCCGTGGCGCTTCTTCTCGCTACGGCGGCCCTGCCTCTTCGGGCGCAGGAGCAGATCACGCAGGTCGACCTGTCGGGATCGTGGGCTTTACAGGAAGACGAAGGCGTCATGGAGCGCGTCGCCGGTCCGATCCCTGACGACTTTACCGGGATTCCGCTGAATGATGCCGGCCGCGATCTGGCACTGGACTATAACCCGGGCTCGTACTCCGAGCCGGAACGTATCTGCTTGCAGGAAACGCCGTGGAGTCTGGCAATAGGACCGTGGGCCATCAGGATCTGGCCGCAGGTGGACCCCGCCACCCGTCAGGTCGCCGCCTGGGTGATCGGAGGAACGGAGAGTCACCCGCCGGTAACGATCTGGATGGACGGCAGGCCGCAGCCCCCGATGCTCGCGCCGCACGATCGGTGGGGGTTCACCACCGGTACCTGGAAGGGGGATATGCTAATCGCCTATACGACGCACCTGAAGGCGGGCATCCTGCGCCGCAGCGGCGCTTTCAGCAGCGATCAGACGACGCTCACCAGCACCTTCATCCGTCATGACGACATGCTGATAGCCGCGTATGTCCTGCAGGATCCCGTTTACCTGACGGAGCCCTACGCTTACTCGAATTCCTATCTCAGGTCCGACAGTCCGGTCGGTATCGATTGGGATCCGTGCATCGTCGGTTACGAGGGTGTCGACGAGGGCGAGGTGCCGTTTTATCTGCCGGGCAAGAATCCGCTGGTTGATCAGATGCAGAAGATCTACGGTATCCCCGAAGAGGCCTCGCTGGGGGGCGCGGAAACCATGTATCCGGAATTTCGCGATAAGTTGAAGGCGAAGTTCGTCATGCCGTCCGGGAAGTGCACAATCTACTGCACCACGGGTTTTGCGCCGCCGCCGCCGCAGCGGCGAGCTCCGGGCAGCTGAGGTCAACCCCTGAAAGCGGTACGCGACATCACGAATGACCGCAAGCAGTCGGAGAGCTCCATATCGGCCAGGGCGCTGGCAGCGGCGGGAGACATGGAAGCGGCCCGCGAGGTCGGTGCGCTCGAATCGGCGGCCGGCGCGGTCGCCTCCAGGCTGGCGACCGGTCGCAGCAGCCTCGTAGGAAGGCTCATCTACGGTCCGCGCCCTGGGAACGATGAACTGCAGGCGGGTGGCAGAGCGTGCGCGGCGCTCGATCAGGCTACTCACCCGGCGTTGACCGCGGCGCTGGGCTGTCTGGCTGCAGGTTCTGCCTTCTCGGCTGATGACAAGCTCTCGGAAGCTCTGCGACGGACAGTCGCGCAAGCCGGAGCCTACGGGCTGACCGTGCCGACCGAGTATGGAGGCTGTGGCGAGACGTACCTGCAGCTGGCGCATCTCGAGGAGGCACTGACCGCCAACGGTCTCGGCCCCCTCGCGGTCGAGATCTCCGGCGAGTTGACCATCGGCGCGGGCTCACTGCTCGGGTATGGCAGCGAGGCGCAGCGGCGCATATACCTTCCGATGATCGCTGAAGGCAGGTTGATGGGCTTTGCCCTCACGGAAGTGGGCACCGGTGTCAATGCCAAGAAGATCCAGGCCTATGTGGAGCCGGATGAGGACGGCAACTACCGGTTGTTCGCGGACGGTGCACGCAACAAGCTGTGGATCACCAACGCGACCTTTGGCAGCCTGGCGGGCGTCGTGGCTCGAATCGGAAAGGGTGGCCCGAACCTCGGACTCTTTATCGTGCAGCTGCCGTTGCATGACGTGGAGGCCTCGGAGGCCGGCTGGGAGTTCCACTGTGCGCCCTCAGGCGTGGCAGCTTTTACTGCGAATTACAACTCGAGACTCCACTTTCGCAATTTCCCGATTCCGGCCGCGAATCGAGTTCACGGAGACGGCGTCGAGATCCTCTTCTACTGCCTGCGCCTCGGCCGATGCATGCTGGCCGCGATGTCGGCCGGCTATCAGCGCATGCTCGCAGTCGATGCGAGCCGCTTCGCCCGCGAGCGGCCGGGAGTGGGCGGCCTGGTGATCAGCCATGAACTGCCTCAATTGGCGATCGCGCGAATGCTTGGAGGCTCGCTGCAAGCGCGTTCGCTCGCATTCCTGTCCCTGGCGCAGGATGCCGCGGGTGTCGATCTGGCCGGGCTGCGGGATCTGACGAAATCGGCTGCCGCGCAGACTGGAGTGGAGTCGATGATGGCCTGTGAGCACGTGCTGGGTGGTCGGTCGTTCGCGCAGCACAGTCGTGTCAATGCGGCCCGCGTCAACCTGCACCTGTTTGGTGTGGTCGAAGGCGAAGACGACCTGATCCGCATGGGTGCCGTCAGGGACGTGACGCTGCCGTTTGTCGAGCGCTACCTCTCGCCGCTACTGAGCATCCTGCACCGTGCAAATACCGATGCGAACGGCAGGGTGGTTGCGCCCGAGGAACGCATCCTGCGTCTCGGGCTGCGCGAGTTCCGCCGGTTTCCGCGCCGCAGTCTGATCGCTCTGGGAAGGCTGCTGGTCACGCCCGGTCTGCTGCATCTGGGCGCCTGGATTTGCGGTAACATGGTGCTCGATCTGGCCAGAGCCGCATCACGGGTGATTCCTGCGGGTTGGCTGCCCGCCTACCGGAGCTTGCCCCCGATTCTGCGCAGACATGTACGGTTGGCGGAATGGGACCTGCGCCAGACTCGCTGGACCTATCTGCGTCTGAGTCTCAGTTTCCAGCTGCAGCTGACCAGTGCGCAAGTCGCGCTGCAGAGACTTGGACAGCGCATCGAATGGCTCGTATCGATCCTGGCGCTCTGCCATCACAGCGCATTGCAGGATCCAAGCCAGCAGCACATCGCGGATCTGCAGTGTCTGCTGCTGCGTGAGCGCGTAGATGCATCGCGTCGCGGATTGAGCGGTGCGATGCTGCGGCGCCTGCGACGCGCACTGTCCCGGGTGGCGGGCGACGTCCGCGGCGAGCGGAGCAGCCTGTTCTCACGGCTGCCCGGCGAACCGTATGCGCATCCCTGGGAATGACGGTCTGCCTCATGCCTGTGCCTCCAGGAGGCGCAACTTTGGCATGACGCCCGGCCGCCATGAGGTTTTAGGGGGTCACGCTTCCATGAGACAACACGTTGTTTTATACAGACATTCCAGGTGCGAGCTTGAGGGGGGAAGGGGCTATAGGTATAGTCTATAAGTATAGTGGTAGCGGTAGATCTGCCTTGCTATGAGCCGGCAGCCCGAGGTGTCGCGCGGACCGGGTGGATATCGGGGGGCGAAGCCGTGAAAGAACCCGTGAAAGAACAGAGAGTTCGGGTGGTTCCGTCGAGCAACCTGCCTTTCGGGCCGGTGCTGTCGGGGCTGGCGTTGGCGTCGTGCTGCCTGACGCTTGCGCTGCTCGGTGGATGCAACAGCGCCGCCGCATCGAGCAGCGCGAAGGTCCCCAGTGCCTCGGAGGTGGCCGCGCGGCTGGCCAAAGAAACCGCCGGTCTGAAGCCGATCACCGGGCCGATCGATTTCAACGAGCAGATCCGTCCCATCCTGTCCTCGGGCTGCTTCGCCTGCCACGGTCCCGACGCCAATATGCGCAAGGCCGGACTGCGCCTGGACTATGCCGATCCGGCCGAGGCGGCACTGTCGGACAGTCCGGACCGCCATGCGATCGTCCCCGGCCATCCGGACCAGAGCGAGCTGATCCGGCGGATCACTTCCAACGATCCCGATGTAAGGATGCCGCGCGACGCGGCTCCTCTGAAGCCCGAGCAGA
>JASHSK010000002.1 GCA_030038755.1 Gammaproteobacteria bacterium | reverse complement strand
CCAAGGTGATCGAGGTATACCTGGGGGTGTAGGGTGCTGCGCATTCAGGGCCTGAATCAGTATTACGGTGGCAGCCACACGCTCTGGGACGTCGACATGGAGGTGCCGGCGGGCTCGTGCACCTGTCTGATGGGTCGCAACGGCATGGGCAAGACCACGCTGCTCAAGTGCATCATGGGGCTGCTGCCGGCAAGCTCCGGTCGGATCTGGTTGGCCGAGCGGGATCTGGTGGCGCTGCCGGCCGAGGCGCGAGCGCAGCTGCGCATCGGTTACGTGCCGCAGGGACGCGAGATCTTCTCGCAGCTGACGGTGCAGGAGAATCTGCGCATTGGTCTGACGGCGCGCCGGCCACGCATCAAGCAGATTCCCGAGCAGGTGTTCCAGCTCTTCCCGGTACTCAAGCGCATGCTGCGCCGGCGCGGCGGGGATCTGTCCGGCGGCCAGCAGCAACAGCTGGCCATCGCGCGCGCCCTGGTACTGGATCCGCAGCTGCTGATTCTGGACGAGCCCACCGAGGGCATTCAGCCCAACATCGTGCATGAGATCGGCGAGATCATCCTGCGCCTGAACCGCGAGGCTCATCTGACCGTGCTGCTGGTCGAGCAGAAGCTGCCGTTCGCGCGTCGCGTGGCGAGTGATCTGCGCATCCTCGAGAAGGGACGGCTGGTCGCAGCCGGCAGGATCGACGCACTCACCGACGAGCTGGTGCGTGCGCACCTGAGCGTGTGACGGTGCTCGGGACCGATGCGCAGGACAAGGGGTGGGCGGCCCGCCTGCGGCTGCGTCTCGAGGCGCGTGGCGCGTGCACCCGTCTGACCGCGCGTTCCCACGAGGGGCCGCTGCTCGTGCAGAAGCCGCTGTATCCGGAACCCGAAACGCCGATGGGCGGCGTATGCGCAGCCCCCTGTCACCTGTACATCATCCACCCGCCGGGTGGAGTGGTCGGCGGCGATCGTCTTGCGCTGGAGGCGTGCGTGGCGGGCGGTGCGCACGCTCTGCTCACGACTCCGGCCGCCGGCAAGTTCTATCGCTGTGCGGGTCAGTCGCTTGGCACCCTGCACCAGTGCTTCGAAGTCGAAGGGTTGCTCGAGTGGCTGCCGCAGGAGAACATCTTCTTTCCCGGCTGTCACGCGGAGCTGGCTACCAGCGTACGACTGAAAGGGGCCGGCCGCTTCGTCGGCTGGGAGCTGGCCTGCCTGGGACTGCCGGCGAGCGAGCGCGCGCTCGAGAGCGGCCGGCTGCGCCAGCGCATCGAGCTCTGGCACGAAGAGCGCATGCTGCTGGTGGAGCCGCTACGGATCGAGTCGGACTGTCTGGCGCCGCGCTGGGGTCTTGCCGGGCACGTCGCGCTGGGCACACTGGTGGTCTTTCCGGCCGGGGAGGCCCTGCTCGCGCAGGTGCGCGCAAGGCTCGAAGTGCTCGATTGTGCCGGGCTCTCGCTTGCCTGTACGCTCGTGGATGCGGTGCTCTGTTGCCGCGGGCTGGCGCAGCGAGCGGATCGGCTGCGCGAGGCATTCGTGCAGCTGTGGAGCACGCTGCGACCGGCCGTGGCGGGTCGCGGCGCCGTGCGGCCGCGGATCTGGGCGACCTGAAGCCCGCCTGCCCGTCGCCCCGGCGCAATCCGCGAAGCGGATGAGGAGGATGCGGTGGAGCTGTCTCCGCGTGAGAAAGACAAGCTGCTGTTGTTCACGGCGGCGCTGCTGGCCGAACGTCGCAAGGCGCGCGGCCTGCCGCTGAACTACCCCGAGGCCGTGGCCTATCTCTCGGCCGCGATTCTCGAGGGCGCTCGCGATGGCCGCAGCGTCGCCGAGCTCATGAGCTACGGCACGACGCTGCTCAAACGCAGCGACGTGATGGAGGGAGTCGGCGAGATGATCAGCGAGGTACAGGTGGAGGCTACCTTTCCCGACGGCACCAAGCTCGTGACGATCCACCACCCGATCGGCCCATGATCCCCGGGGAGGTCGTTACGGTCGAGGGAGAGCTGGCGCTGAATGCAGGGCGGCCGACGCTGCACATCACCGTGGCCAACAGCGGCGATCGCCCGATTCAGGTCGGCTCGCACTACCACTTCTTCGAGACCAATCAGGCGCTGCGGTTCGATCGCGCGCGTACGCGGGGTTACCGGCTGAACATCCCCGCGGGCACGGCGGTGCGCTTCGAGCCTGGCCAGCAGCGTGAGGTCGAGCTGGTCGCGCTGGATGGCGATCGGCGCGTGTTCGGCTTTCAGGGACGAGTGATGGGAGTGCTGTGAGATGGGCACCATGCAGCGCCGCGCGTACGCCGAGATGTTCGGGCCGACCACCGGCGACCGGGTGCGGCTGGCCGACACGGAGCTATGGATACGCATCGAGCACGATCACTGTCGTTATGGCGAGGAGGTCAAGTTCGGCGGCGGCAAGGTGATCCGGGATGGCATGGGGCAGAGCCAGCGCACGGCGGCCGAGGTGGTCGACACGGTCATCACCAACGCCGTGATCATCGATCACTGGGGCATCGTCAAGGCGGATGTCGGACTGAAGAACGGGCGTATCGCTGCGATCGGCAAGGCTGGCAATCCCGACATCCAGCCCGGCGT
>JASHSK010000052.1 GCA_030038755.1 Gammaproteobacteria bacterium | reverse complement strand
CCCTCGCCCGACACGTCGCGGGTGATCGACGGGTTATCGGACTTGCGCGAAATCTTGTCGATCTCGTCGATGTAGACGATGCCCGTCTGGGCCTTCTCGACATCGTAATCGCACTTCTGCAGCAGCTTCTGGATGATGTTCTCGACGTCTTCGCCGACGTAGCCGGCTTCGGTCAGCGTGGTGGCATCCGCGATCGTGAACGGGACGTTGAGCAGCCGCGCGAGCGTCTCGGCCAGCAGCGTCTTTCCGCAGCCGGTGGGCCCGATCAGCAGGATGTTGCTCTTGGCCAGCTCGACGTCGTCCTTCTGCCGCGCACCGCCCCGGGACTGCAGGCGCTTGTAATGGTTGTAGACCGCCACGGACAGGACCTTCTTGGCGCGGTCCTGGCCGATGACGTACTCATCGAGCACCTTGCGGATCTCGTGCGGCTTGGGCAGCTTGTCGCGTGCCCGGTCGGCGCGGTCCTCGAGCTCCTCACGGATGATGTCGTTGCACAGCTCGACGCACTCATCGCAGACGAACACCGACGGGCCGGCGATCAGCTTGCGGACCTCGTGCTGGCTCTTGCCGCAAAACGAGCAGTACAGCAGCTTGCCGTCGTCGGAACGCCCGCGGGAATCATCACTCATCGGCCGGCACCTCGACTGGTTTGACCAGTCGGCAAGGGCGTGGTTCGCCCCTTCACGTCACCTATATAGCATGGCGCGGTCCATGCACGCAAAGACCCGTGCTGGCCGCAACGTATTGTTATTCCGCGCATTTGCGCCAAAGAAGCGACGTAGTTCCTAAAGCGGGCGGCCGCGCTGTGTCCGAGCGCACAGTCCCGGTGCGCGCAAGCCGCCGCCGGGCCGCCGAGGCGCTTCAGCGTGGCAGCGGCAGCAGCTCGCCGCGCTTCTCCAGTACACGGTCGATCAGCCCATAACCGATCGCGTCACTGCCGTCCATGAAGTTGTCGCGGTCGGTGTCGGTCTTGATCTTGTCGACGCTCTGGCCGGTGTGCCGCGCGAGGATGCGGTTGAGGCGGTCACGCGTCACGAGCATTTCCTTGGCATGGATCTCCAGGTCGGCCGCCTGCCCCTGAAAGCCGCCGAGCGGCTGGTGGATCATGATGCGCGCATGCGGCAGCGCGTAGCGCTTGCCCTTGGTGCCGCCGGCGAGCAGCACCGCGCCCATGCTGGCGGCCTGGCCGATACAGATGGTACTCACGTCCGGCTTGATGAACTGCATCGTGTCGTAGATCGCCAGCCCCGAGCTGACCACGCCCCCCGGGGAATTGATGTACAGCGCGATGTCCTTGTCGGGGTTCTCCGACTCCAGGAACAGCAGCTGCGCCACGACGACATTGGCCATGAAGTCGTCGATCTGCCCCACGATGAACACCAGTCGCTCCTTGAGCAGGCGCGAATAAATGTCGTACGAGCGCTCCCCACGCGAGGTCTGTTCGACGACGATCGGAACCAGATTCAAGCCACGTTCGTTCATGATCCGCCTCTTTGGCGCTGCGCCCCTGGACCGTCAGCCTCGCTGGCCGGTTTGACCGAATCCGGTCACCTCGCTGAAGCTCAACGGCCGCTCCGTTATCTTAACCTGCGAGAGCATCCAGTCGATCGTCTGGTCCTCGAGCACCGCGGATTCGAACTGACGCATCGCCTCGCGGCTCGCGAGGTACTGCCGACGGGCTTCCTCGGGCTGGCCGGTCGCCTCGGCCGCGGCGTCCAGGCGCTGCTCGACGCGCGCACGATCGACCGTGAGGTTCTGGGCGCGCACGATCTCTCCCAGCAGCAGTCCGAGCGCCACGCGCCGCCGCGCGGCGGGCTCGAAGAACTCACGGCCCGGCAACTGCTCGGGTGCGGTCGTGCCCGAGCGACGCAGCATCTGCCCCCGCAGCTCCTCGATCTGCTCCTCGACCATCGCGCGCGGCAGCTCGAGGGGATTGTCGCGGTACAGCGCATCGAGCAGCTGATCGCGCAGTTTGCCGCGCACGGTCTGCAGCAGCTCGCGCTCCATGCTCTGACGCACCTCCGTGCGCAGCGTGGCGAGGCTGCCATCGGCGACGCCCAGGCCCCGCGCAAAATCATCATCGAGCGCCGGCAGGCTGCGCTCCTCCACCTGCGTGACTCGCAGCTCGAACTGCGCCTGCTTGCCGGCCACGGCGGCGGCCGGGTAATCGTCCGGAAAGCGCGCAGCCACGTTACGTACCTCGCCCGCGGTCATGCCCACGAGCGCCTCGTCGAGCTCGGGCAGGATCTGGCGAGCCCCCACGACGATATGCAGGCCGCTGCCCGTGCCGCCGGGGAAGGCCACCCCATCGATGCGGCCCTCGTGATCGAGCGTCACACGATCGCCCGCGGCGGCCGCGCGCGTCACCACGGAGAAGTTCGGACGCTGCGTGCGCATGGTCTCGAGCACGGCGTCCACGTCCTGCTCGGTGATCGTAGCCGTCTGCCGCTCGATCGTGATCGCCTCGAGCGGCTTGACGCTCACGTCGGGCAGGACCTCGAACACCGCCGCATAGCGCAGCTCGCTGCCCGGATCCACCTGGATCGGCTCGATGCGCGGACCGCCCGCCGGGCGCAACTTCTGCTGGTCGACAGCCTCGGCGAACGTGCTCTGCATGAGGTCCGAGACGGCCTCGGCATGTACCTGGCTGCCGAACTGCTGCTTGACGACCGAGTAGGGCACCTTGCCCGGTCGAAAGCCACGGATGCGCGCGGTGCGCGCGAGGCGCTTGAGCCGCTGGTCGACCTCGCCCGCCACGCGCTCGCCGGGCACTGCCACTTCCAGGCGCCGTTCCAGGCCCTGGGTCGTCATCACCGATACCTGCATTGCTTCACCCGTCATGCGGATTCAGGCCCGAACACCCGCCTCGCTCGAGCCGCTGGTGCGAAAGGAGAGACTCGAACTCTCACGGGTTGCCCCACTGGCTTCTAAGGCCAGCGCGTCTACCATTCCGCCACTTTCGCCGAATCGGTGCGCCACCTGAAGCGTCGGGGATTATAGCGAAGCGCCCGGCTCCGCCTCGCTCCGGACCGCTCGACGCTGCGCTGCAGCACAGCGGTTTCGCGTACGATCACGCCAGGCGAGAGCCGTTTTATTCTTAGGCGTCCGCGTTTTCTCTTCCTGCAACTCCTCGGGGGCATCATGAGCCACTCCATGACGCGCCGATCGATCTGTGCGCTGGTGCTCGTCGGGGCCCTGGTGGCCTGCAGTGCGCCCGCACAGCAGACCCCGCCCGGATCAGGCAACGACGTCCCGGCAGCCGGCGGGGACACGGCCACCAACGGCACCGTCCTCGGCAGCATCGGTTCGCAGGTCCCGGGGCCCTCGAGCGAGCCCAGCGGGCCCACCGCGGCGGCCGCGCGCGATACCACAGCGGCTTCGACGGCGGCCGGCGCTTCCGGCGGCACGGCTTCCGCGCCCCCCGCCACCCCCGCCGAGGCCGCGGCGCGCGCGCGCGTGCAGACCGCGCGGCAGGAGGCCACGAAGGCGGAGGACCAGGCGGCGCAGGCGGCAGCCGCACAGTGCGAGGATATCGCCTCGCAGATCCGCGCCGAGCAGGCGACCGAGCGCGCCGCTCCCAGCACCAGCATCGATGAGGACATCGTCGCGGCGACACTCGCGAAAGCCGACAAGCGCATCGATCGGCTGGAGCAGCAGTACGACTCGCTGAACTGCCCGGACTCGGAGCTGCCCGCGGCACGCGCGCGCGTGCCGCAGCTGCCACCGGCTCCGGGGGCGCTGCCGCCCTGAGCCGAGCGGGCGCGTCACCGCCGTCCGACAGGCAGCCGCGCCGGAACCAACTGGTAGACGGGCGCGCCAGGCGGCACGCTCTCGGGGTGTTGCCCAGATTGTCGATATGCCGCGGGCACTGCATAGCGCGGCACCGCATTCGAGCATGAGCCGTAGCGTGTATCAGCCGATAAGCAATCCTCGCAATGTTCAGTCCATGAGCAGAGTGTTCGCACATGAGCCGGACGCACCGCCCGGTGCCGAGCTGACCGAACGGCCGGTCAGCCGGCATCCCAACCTCGTGACTGCGGCGGGTCTGAGGAAGATCGACGCGGAGCTTGCCCGGCTGCACGCGGCACGCACTGCGGCAGGCGACGATGCGGCCGGGCTCGCGGTGATCGACCGCGACCTGCGCTACTGGCGCCAACGACGCGCCAGCGCCCGTGTGATCGAGCCGCCGGCCGAGCCGTCCGTCGTGCGGTTTGGCATCAACGTAAGGTTGCATTTCCAGGACGGCACCGAGCGCTCGCTGCGCATCGTCGGCGAGGACGAGGCAGACCCGGCCGACAATCTGGTGAGCTGGACCTCGCCGGTTGCGACCAGCCTCATCGGTCGGCTGCGCGGCGACACCGTGGAGCTCTTCGGCCAGAAGGCCGACATCGTGGACCTGCGCTCTTAGCGCGGATAGATCAGGGTGCCGTCGCTGGCCGCCTGCGCCGCGGGCGTGAGCGTCGCTGGCTCGGCGCGGCGGCCACCCATCAGGTGATAGACGGTCTCGCCGGCGGCGAGCAGGTAATCGGTGATGATGCGCCGGTGACAGCGCCACCACACTGCCTCGGAGCACATCACGGCGCAGCAGCGTTCGCCGCCGAGCGCGCGCAGGTGCTGCAGCCCCTGCCGGAAGGGCTCGGTCGCCGCGTAATCGGCGAAGTTGCGGAAGCTGGCGTTCTCCCAGAAATTGTTCACCGACGGCGGTGCGCCTCGACGCCGGCCCCGTAGACCGCCAAGAGCGGCCGCATGCTCATAGCCGATTCCGGTGGCGGCCAGCGCCTGTGGCAGGCTGTCGATGTTGAACTGTGGATTGGTGCGCGAACGCGGCAGTGTGCGCACGTCCACGAGCAGCCCGACCCCGGCCTCCTGGAGCACACCGATGAACTCGGGCAGCGTCCGCGTCGAGTGCCCAATGGTGAAGAAAGTGGCCGTCGTCAGTCTGCCGGCTTCATGACGGCGCGAACTCGAAGACCGTGCCGTCCTCGCTGGTGCCGCCTCCGACCGTCGTTCCGTAGAGATCGCCGTTGCTGGTCTGGATCACGCCGGCACCGGGACCTTCACCATCGGTGCTGAAATTCCCGAAGTTGTACAGGACGGTATAGGTGCTGCTGCCCGGTGAGAACATGAACAGCGTGCCGCATCCGTGGCTGGTAGAACAGTTGGTGCCGCCCGCACCCGTCGTTCCGTAGAGGTTGCCATTGCTGCCCTGGATCAGGCCGTTGGGACCCACCACATTGGAGCCATCCCCCTCGAAGGAGTACAGGACGGTCTCGGTAGCGCTGGTCAGCGAGTACATGAAGATCGTGCCTTCATTGTTGGCGCCGCCCAGGTTCGCCGTCCCATACAGATTACCGTCGCTGCCCTGGATCACGCCGGTATCGGGATTGATGCTGTCGGCGCCATCCTTGCCGCCGGAGGGGCCCCCGAAGGAATACAGCACGGTCTCGGAGGCGGGGGCGGAGCCGGCCGGGGTGATCCTGTAGATCGTGCCGGTGTCATTGGCACCGCCCTCGTACGTCGTTCCATAGAAGTTGCCGTCGCTGCCCTGGATCAGGCCGCCCTGGGGATCTGCGCCGTCGGTGCTTCCGCCGACGAACGAGTACAGGACCGTCTCGGTACCGGGATCCGTGGTCAGGTTGAACTCGAACGCCGTTCCGCATCCGTAGGAGGAACAGTTGGTGGACGTGCCACCCTCGATCGTCGTGCCATAGAGGTTGCCATCGCTGCCCAGGATCAGGTTGGCGGGGTCGGCGCCGTCGCCGGTGCCGCCAAAGGAGTACAGGACGGTATAGGTGCCACTGCTCGGCGAGTACTCGAAGATCGTGCCGCATCCCAGATCGCCCGCCTCGCCTTCCTCACAGGAGGAGTTGGTGCCGCCGAGTTGCGTCGTTCCGTACAGGTTGCCGTTGCTGGCCTGGATCACGCCGACCGCGGGGGAATAACCGTCGCCGCTGGAAGCTCCAAAGAGGTGCAGAATCGTCTCGGCGCCGTCCGGCGTGATCTCGAACAGCGTGCCGTATTGCTCCTGGGTGCCCCCGACCGTCGCTCCATAGCCGCCCTGGATCGTCGTTCCGTAGAAATTGCCGTTGCTGCCCTGGATCAGGCCGTTAGGGTTTGCGCCGTCGCTGCTGCTGCCCTTGAAGGAATACAGGACGGTATACGTGCCCGTGCTGGAGGAGCCCGCGGAGGAGCTGCCGCTCGACGAGCCGCCGCCGCATGCAACCAGCGCTGCGGCGAACGTCGCCACGGACAGCGCCCGCAGCCCCGCTCCGGAAATCTGCATGGCGGCCGTCTTTTTCCCGATCATCTGACTCCTCCCTGCCGAAACGCAGCAGTCAGCTCCAGTACTTAAAGATCAACTGCTGAAAAGCAAAAGGGACCAATTGGTGGGCCGTGTAGGGATCGAACCTACGACCAAGAGATTAAGAGTCTCCTGCTCTACCAGCTGAGCTAACGGCCCAATATGGGGTGGACGACGGGATTCGAACCCGCGACAGCCGGAATCACAATCCGGGACTCTACCAGCTGAGCTACGTCCACCATCGTCATTGGCGCGCCCGGCAGGACTCGAACCTGCGACCACCGGCTTAGAAGGCCGGTGCTCTATCCAGCTGAGCTACGGGCGCACTGCCCGTCGAGTGGTCGGGGCAGAGGGATTTGAACCCCCGACCCTCTGCTCCCAAAGCAGATGCGCTACCAGACTGCGCCATGCCCCGCCCAGATGCTCGAAGCGCCCGAACACATACCACGTACGGGGGCGCGAATCATACGGAACCCGTCCGAGGGGCGTCAATTTGACCGCTCAGAAGCCATGGGACACGGTCAGGCTCGTCGCCTGCATCATGTACCAGTCGACCGGATCGTCGGTATTCTGATACGCCGCCGCCTCGGACGGCAGCACCTTGTCCCGCTGCAGGGCGTCGAAGGAACGCTCCTCGAGCGACAGATCCCAGTGACGCCACAGGTTGCGCCACTGCAGGCCATAGCCGTAATAGAGGCCCTGCGCCGGAGTCGGCCCCGAATAGCGGGCGAATCCCACGAAGCCGCCTGCGGCGATATGGGTACCGAGGCGGTAGCGCACGTCGAGGATGCGCAGCCCCATCATGAGACCGTCGAAATCGTCGAAGTCCGCCTGCACCCCGGCATCGAAGTAAGTGCTGATCGGGCGGCGCAGCCCTACGTCGATTTCAGGGGAGAGCTCGTTACGGTACTGCAGCGGGGCGGCCTCGTTCTGCGCGGAGAAGCCCCCGAGGTCCAGCCCCAGCCGCCCGCCGCTCACCCCGATGCCCACATAACGCTCGAAGCCCGCCGGGGTCTTGGCGCTCGACGACTGCGCGCCGTTGTCGTCATCGTCGTTGTCCTCGTCCTCGTCGTCCTGCGCCGAGGCGTCCCGCCCGCCGTCCAGGCGCACGAACGCGCCCAGGCGCACGAACCCGGAAGCATACTCGTCGCGACCCACGTCCAGGGACAGGCCGCGCGTGTAGCCGTCGCGCGGCTGCGCATACTCCACGCTCAGCATCTGCGCGAGCGAATAGCTCGTCAGCGGCGTGCCGCACTCGACCTGGCACACGGAAGCGTAGCCCGCGTTCTGCAGCAGTCGCAGCTGCAGATCGAGAAGATCCCCGGAGTGCAGCGAGAAGCCCAGCTGCGCCATGAACGAGCGCGCGCCGGCGGCATCGCCGAAGTCGCGCCAGGCCGCGCCCCAGTCGCCGATCACACTGCCGTCATTGACCATGCCGCCCAGCCAGACGTAGTCCGTATACCAGTTGTTCTGCCACTCGCTGGCCTCGAGCGTCAGGTCGAAGCGCTCGTACAGCTCGGGAATGTGGATGCCCGCGGCGAGTGCGGTCTCGTGGAAGCGGTAGAGCTCCCCGTGCAGCGTATCGCGGCCGTCATACTCGACATAGGTCTCGAGCGGCGTGGCCGCGGGGAATGTATACGTCGAAGTGAGCGAGACCTCGCGATTGGCGAAGCGACCATTGGTGTTGATCGTAGTCGCGCTCGTAGAGAAGGAGGTGTGTTGAAACAGATCGCTGAACAGGCTACCCAGCGAGCTCGGCCGTACCCCGCCGCCGTACTGCAGGGCGAGGTTGCCGGCGAATGACCAGCCCGGCAGCGGAGCGATGCCCAGATGCAGCGTCGCAAGATTGGGATCCCCCGCGGTATAGCTGCTGACCACCTGTCCCTGCTTGTTGAGTACCGTCCAGGCAATCTGGTCCTGGTAGCTCATGCGCGCCACCGAGAACTGGTACTCGAGGCCCAGCGGCGTGAACGGCATCTGGCTGGACACCGTGAGGGACGGCATCGTCGGGGCCTCCGTACTGATCAGCATGCTGCTGTCGGTCATCGGCGAGAGCCACTGGGCGCGATACCCGGCGTCGAACTGCAGGTACTGATCGCCGGTGCTGACCATGGTGCCTTCCGGATTGAAGCGGCCCCCGGGTCCACCGTAGCCAAGGCCGCCCGCGCTGAACAGCAGGTGATCGAACGGCCGATACGAGGCTTCGACCGACGCGTCCCAGGGCGAGTCGATGCGCTCGCCGTAAGCGTTGGGCAGCTGCTGGGTGGCAGAACCCGGCGTGCAGGTCTGATGACACTGGCTGCTCGAGCCACCGCTGGCCGCCACCTCCCCGGCCGCGTGCGTCACGGCGACGGTGCGGAAGTAGCGATCCAGGTAACGCCGCACCTGCTCGCAGAGCTTCTCGTCGCGCCGGCAGGCCTTGGGCAGCGCCGTGAGTATGCGCGAGACCGGAATCGGACGGGTCTGCACCGCCTGATCACCCAGGATGAGCACCTGCTCGACCTTGCGCTCGATGTCGGGCGACAGATTCAGCGGCAGATAGGGACTGGTGCCGCTCGCATGCGCCGGCAGGCTCACGATGGCCGCGCCGGACAGCACGGCCGACAGCACGGCGAACAGCACCGCCGGAACCGCGGCCACGCGCAGGCCCATGGGCCGCCGCGCAGGGATTGCGGCCGGCGAACGGCGCCGGACCGTCACGCCGGCATCTCGGCGCCCGCGGGGAAGGCCTGATGGCGCACGCTATCCCACGGCGGTGTGTTCAGCGGAACCGGGATGCTGTCGTGCGTGGGGCGTTCGGCGGCGGCGCGCATCTCATCCACATCATAGATCACATCGCCCAGCGCACGAATGCGTTCGGGCAGTGTCCCACCGGGCGAGCCGCGCCGCAGGCGGCCGGCGCAGCCGGCATGGTAGGCACGCGGACGGTAGGGATAGGCAATGCAATGCGCCTCCCCCTCGCTCTCCTGGATCCGCCGGATCAGCCCGTCCTGCTCGACGGCGGCGCCACCGGCGCGGCTGGCGGGAAAGTGTTCGGCGCAGTAGGCCCCGGGATCGGCAAAGTAGCTGCGCGTCACGTGCGGCGCGAGCCCCCGCGTGATCACGGAAGCCTCGAAGCACACGCCGGGCGAGCCGTAGTCGCCTACCGTCAGGTAGTAGATCTGCGGATCGGCGCTCTCCGGAACCTCACGCCTCGTGTTGCGCGCGCCGATGGAGCAGAACAGGCGCGGCTCGGCCGCCTGCACGGCGTAGTGCCAGCGCAGGAAGTCGCGCGCCACGATCACGTCTTCCTCCACCATGAACACGTAGCGTCGCGTCAGCGAGGCCGCCAGCAGGTACCCCCCGAGTATGTTGGCGCTCTGCCTGGCGCGCCGGTAGGGACAGGGCACCGCCTCGTCGATCTGATGGCTCGCGAAGTGCGGGGAGAACTCATCGACGACGGAGTGCAGCGCCCGATCGTAACCGGTATCGGCGCGGAACAGCAGGTGCAGTTCCCCGACGCGCTCGGCGCGCGACAGATTGTCGAGGCAATGCCACAGGAACTCCGGGCGCCGCCAGCAGGGAATCAGCAGCACGTCCCGCGCCCCCGTTACGTCCCGCGCCGCCGTCACGTGGCGCGCTGCCGTCACGTCGCGCGCTGCCGTCACGTGGCGCGCCTCCACACCGTGCGCCCGGGAAGATCCTCGAGCAGTATGCCGCTCTCGCGCAGACTCTCGCGGATGCGATCGGCGCTGGCATAGTCGCCCGCCGTGCGCGCCGCGCGCCGCTGCGCGATCAGCGCCTCGATCTGCGCCTCATCCAGCGTGACGCTCTGGCCGCTCGCCTCGCCCGGCGCGAGCTCGCGCGCCGGGGCGAGCCGGAACCAATCCGGTGCCGGCACGCGAAGCAGCCCGAGCAGGCCCGCG
>JASHSK010000001.1 GCA_030038755.1 Gammaproteobacteria bacterium | reverse complement strand
TCGAACATGATCGGTCGAACATGCCGAACACTCACGATGTGCTCTTCAGAACGCTCTCCGACCCGACGCGCCGGGCGCTCTTCGAGCGATTGTGCCGCGAAGGAGAGCAGACGGTCGGCGCCCTGACGGCGCAGGCGCGTGTCTCGCAGCCGGCCGTCTCGAAGCATCTGAGGATCCTGAAGCGGGCAGGGCTGGTGCGCGACCGCCACGAAGGTCGCCGGACGCACTACGGTGCGCAGCTTGGCGCCCTGGCGCCGCTGATCGACTGGACCCGCCAGATGGCCGGGTTCTGGCAGAGCAGGTTCGACCACCTCGAAGACCTGCTGAAGAGGATGGACCCATGAAGATCAGATTGACGAGCGTGTATGTGAACGACCAGGAAAAGGCCCTGCGCTTCTACACCGAGGTACTGGGCTTTACCAAGAAGGCCGACTTCAGCCAGGGATCGTATCGCTGGTTGACCGTGGCCTCGCCCGAAGAGCCGGACGGCACTGAGCTGCAACTCGCGCTCAACAGCAATCCGCCGGCCGCGGCCTATCAGCAGGCCCTGTTCCAGCAGGGCCAGCCCGCGGTCATGTTCTTCACCGACGACGTCAGGGGCGATTACGAGCGCATCAGGGCGCGCGGGGCCGAGTTCACGATGCCGCCCACGCCGGTGACCGGATCGACGATCGCAAAGCTCAACGATACCTGTGGCAACCTCCTGCAGATCACTCAGCTGGCGCGCTGGTGAACGAGCCGTCGACCGAACGGCGCTCGGTCGTCGTCGAGCGTGAGCTGCCATTCCCTCCGGAGAAGGTCTGGCGCGCGCTCACGCACCCGCACCTGATCGAGGAGTGGCTCATGAAGAACGACTTCGAGCCCGTCGTCGGTCACCGGTTCAACCTTCGCAGGACCCCGCAACCCGACGTGAACGTCGTGGTCGACTGCCAGGTGCTGGTGGTCGAGCCAAACCGAACGCTGTCCTATACCTGGGCGGCTTTTGGTCTGCAGAGTGTCGTCACCTGGACCCTGACTCCCACGAGCACGGGAACCCACCTGCGCATGGAGCACTCGGGCTTCCCGCCGGATCAGCAGCGGGCCTACCACGGGGCCAGAGCCGGATGGCGGCAGTCGCTTGCGGCTCTGGAGCAGCTGCTGGCGCGCAGCGCCGCGGATCAATGATAGCCCGCGGTGCCGACCTTGCCGCGGAAGACCCAGTAGGCGTAGCCGGTGTAGCACAGGATGATCGGCACGAGGATCGCGGTGCCGATCAGCAGGAATTCCTGACTCGCGACCGGCGCTGCGGCGTCGCTGATGCGGATGCTCTCGGGCACGAGGTATGGATAGACGCTGATGCCGAGGCCGAGGTAGCTGAGCAGGAACAGCGCCAGTGTCAGCACGAACGGCCAGCGCTCGCGGCGCTGGCGCAAAGCCAGCCACAGCAGCGCCATCACGATCGCCACCAGCAGCGGCACCTGCGCGGTGGCGAGCACCGTGGGCCACGCGAACCAGCGCTGATAGTAACGGTACTGCAGCAGCGGCGTCGCCGCGCTGACGGCGATGATGCCGCAGAACAGCGCCAGACTGCAGCGGCGGGCAAGCCCGTAGACACGCTCCTGCAGCGCACCGTCGGTCTTCAGGATCAGCCAGCCGGCGCCGAGCGCGCAGTAGCCGGCCATGAGCGCGACGCCGGTGAGCACGCTGAAGGGTGAGAGCCAGTCCCACCAGCCGCCCGCGTAGTGGCGGCCCTGCACGTGGATGCCCTGCAGGATCGAGCCGAGCGCGATGCCCTGCATGAGCGCCGCCAGCGCGGAGCCGAGGAAAAATCCCCGGTCCCAGAAGCGCCGATCGCGCTCGCTGCGCCAGCGAAACTCGAAGGCGACGCCCCGGAAGATGAGGCCGATCAACATGGCGATCAGCGGTCCGTACAGCGCCGGAATCAGCACCGCATAGGCGAGCGGAAATGCGGCCATCAGAGCGGTGCCGCCCAGTACCAGCCAGGTTTCGTTGCCATCCCACATCGGAGCGATGCTGTTCATCACCCGGGTGCGATCCTCCTCGTTGTGGAACAGCGGGAAGAGCATCCCCACTCCGAGGTCGAAGCCGTCCATGACGATGTAGCCGAAGACGGCGAAGGCGATGATGCCGGCCCAGACGTCGGTCAGCGCCTCGTGGGTGCTCATGGCCGGATATGCAGCGTGCGGTCCGGAAGTACCGCGGGGGCGGGGGTGATGCCCGCGCTGCGGTGTGGGATGCCCTCGACGGGCGCCTCTCCGGGATGCGGTGGATGGCGCATGAGGCGCAGCACGAACAGCACACCGGCGCCGAACACGGCGAAGTACACCACGGCGAAGGCGGCGAGCGAGACAGCGACGGCGGGGGTCGCGATCGGCGAGGCGGACTGCGCGGTGCGCATCACGCCATAGACCGTGTAGGGCTGACGCCCGACTTCGGTGGTGAACCAGCCGGCGATGACGGCGATGAGCCCCGCGGGCGACATCGCCAGCGCCGCGCGCTGCAGGGCGCGGCTCTCATACAGACGATGTCGGGCGCGCGCGATGAGGCTCGCGATGCCGAGCGTGAGCATCAGCAGCGCGAGCCCGACCATGACGCGGAAGCTCCAGAAGATCACGGGAACGTAGGGCCAGTCGGCGCGCGGCACGCTGTCCAGGCCGGCCAGCGGCGCATCCAGGCGGTGCGCGAGGATCAGCGAGCCCAGCTTCGGAATCTCGAGCGCATCGCGCATGCGGCCGGCGGCCTGATCGGGAATGCCCACGATGACGAACGGCGCGCCATGCGGGTAGCTGCGGAAGTGGCCTTCGAGGCCCATGATCTTCGCCGGCTGGTAGCGCTGGGTATTCAGGCCATGCTGATCGCCGGCGATGATCTGTACGGGCGCGACCAGGGTGACCATCCACAGGGCCATGGAGAACATGTGCCGGACCTCGTCGGTCGCGCTCCCGGACAGCAGATGCCAGGCGGCCACACCGCCCACGATCAGCGAGGTGGTCAGGTAGGCCGCGAGCACCATGTGTACCAGGCGGTACGGGAACGAAGGATTGAAGATCACGTGCAGCCAGGAGCTCGGGACGAACTGTCCGGCGGCATTGATCGTGAAGCCGGCCGGCGTCTGCATCCAGCTGTTCGCCGCCAGGATCCAGAATGCCGACAGCAGCGTACCGAGCGCCACCGCGAGCGTGGCGGCAAAGTGCAGACGCTTGCCGACACGCTCGACACCGAACAGCATGACACCCAGGAACCCCGCCTCCAGGAAGAATGCCGTGAGCACCTCGTAGCTCATGAGCGGCCCGATGATCGGGCCGGCACGGTCGGCGAACGCGGACCAGTTGCTGCCGAACTGGTATCCCATCACCAGGCCCGAGACCACGCCCATGCCGAACGCGATGGAGAAGATCTTCAGCCAGTACTTGTAGAGATTGAGGTAGAACCCGCGGCCGGTGGCGAGCCACAGCGCTTCGAGCACCGCGAGGTAGCTCGCCAGCCCGATGGAGATCGCAGGGAAAACGATATGGAAGGACATCGTAAAGGCCCATTGGGCGCGGGCCAGGAAGATCACGGCGGGGGTGTTCATGTGGCGGGCAGATGTGCCTCGACAGCCGGGGCAATGTGCTCGGGAAGCGTGCCGGGCCCGAAGCGGCTCAGCGGCTCACCCGCGGGGCTGACGAGGAACTTGGTGAAGTTCCATTTGATGCGGTCCACGCCGAGTGCGCCCAGGACACCCGGCAGCCGCCCGCGCAGATAGCGGTACAGCGGGTGCGCGCCGGGACCGTTGACCTCGATCTTCGCGAACAGAGGGAAGCTGACGTCGTAGCGGGCGCTGCAGAAGGCACGGATTTCGGCCTCGCTACCGGGCTCCTGGTGGCCGAACTGGTTGCACGGGAAGCCGAGTACCACGAAGCCGCGGTCGCGAAAGCGACGGTACAATGCCTCGAGTCCGGTGTACTGCGGCGTGAAGCCGCAGCGGCTGGCTACGTTGACGATCAGCAGCGTGCGGCCCCGATAGTCCGCCAGCGACTGTTCCCGCCCGTCGAGGTTCCTGGCGGAAAATTCGTAGATGCTCATCGCCCCACTCATGCGCGCGGCCTTCGGATCTCGAACAGTATAGCAAGCGCTATACTGCAGCCTGGGCGGGCGCATGGCGGACGCCGCGGACGGCCGACAAGCGACAGCCGGACAACCCACAACCCACAACCCACAACCGACAGAGAGGATCAGCATGCTGCAGCGGGCTTGGAAGGTAGGAGGTCCGATGAGCGTCGTGGCGCTCGCGGTTCTGGCTGTCGGGGGCCTCGCGCAACCATCGGCCGCGGCGTTCGCCGCCGACGATGCCAACTGGGTCGAGGGCACGAATTACACGGTGCTGCAGCCGGCGCAGCCCACCTCCGTGGGGCCGGGCAAGGTCGAGGTCACCGAGGTGTTCTCGTATGCCTGTCCCGCGTGCAACGCCTTTCACGACACCGTGGACAAGCTGCGAGCCAGCCTGCCTTCGAATGCGGTGCTCGACTTCGTGCCGGCGGGATTCATTCCCAGCGAGGACTGGCCGATGTTCCAGCGTGCCTACTACACCGCGCAGGAACTGCGACTGGTCAATCCGCGCATGCACGATGCGATGTTCGATGCCGTCTGGAAGACCGGTGAGCTCGCGGTGGTCGATCCGAACACCGATCGACTCAGGCGGCCTGCGCCGAGCATCGAGGATGCCGCGCGCTTTTACGCGCACGAGACCGGCGTGAGCGCCGCGAAGTTCGAAGCGGCCGCGATGTCATTCGCGGTCAACGTCAAGATTCGCGAGGCCGACCAGTACATCGAGGATTGCGGGGTCGATCAGACGCCCACCATCATCGTCAATGGGAAGTATCGGCTCACCCCGACCACGGCGGGTGGCTACGATCAGCTCGTCGCGCTGGTGAAGTGGCTGGTGGCCAAGGAGAGCGCGGGGCACTGAGCGCCGCTGGGCGCGCGCAGCCTCAAGGACGCGCAGCGTCGTCCGTCGGTGCGCAGTCTCATTCGTCGTCGAGATGCAGCTGCAGCTGGTGCAGGCGATAGTCGATGATGAGGACGTCCAGGCGGCCGAGCGTGTCCATGCCGATCAGCATGGCGGGCTCGCGCGTCATATCCCAGTGCTCGAAGATGTGCATGTCGCCGTAGGTCAGCCGATCGTTGCTGATCTTGATGGTGCCGCCCTTGAACCCGGTGCCCAGCAGGATCGGTGGTGCGTCGGCGCTGTTGCCGGGCTGAACCGCTTCGGTCACGTCCTCGATCTTCTCCGGCTGGTCCTTGGCCTGGCGGCGCGCACTCTCGAGTGCGTTGCGCAGCGCCAGGTTGGCAATCGTGACCTGGCCACCGGTGTCAATGATGGCTTTGGCGCGTACGCCGCCGACCCACGCGTCCGTCACCAGCAATTCATGGCGCACGAGCGTGAAGGGGATGGTCACGTAGCCATCCGGAGCGCGCTCGCGGTGTGAATGCGAGATGGTGATCAGGTCGTGATGGAAATTGATCAGGATGCGGTCGCCGGCCATCCCATCGGTGCCGAGAATCCCGTCCGCGCCGCCCAGCGCGTCGGTCACGATCGGCAGACGCGTTCTGCCGAAGTCGATATCGCCCACGGAGAAGCTCTGTACGCGCACCACGGGCACAGCCTGTGCGCCGACGACTCCACGCAGCAGTACGCGGTGCGCGCCGTCCGGCATGAGCCCGAGCGAGCGCGCGACGCCTGCGGTGATGCCCGAGGTGGTCGCACCGGAATCGAGCACCAGCCGGAACGGGCCGCGGCCGTTGATGAGTACGGGGGCCCAGATGCGGCCGATGCGGTCACGGCGCGTGGGCGCGACATAGCGGGGCTCAGGGGCCTGTATGGTCACCTGCGAGAGTGGTGGCTGCTCGCTGGAGCCGGCAGGCGGCGCGCCGACCGGCGAGGTGGCACCGGCCGTGTCACTCGCCGGTGGGGTGCCTGCCGGGGCGAGCGCTGCGGGAGTTGGAGTGAGCCCTGCCGGGGTGGTCTCGGCCGGAGTGGTGCCCGTTGCGGCGGCCAATGCCGGCGCGAACAG
>JASHSK010000376.1 GCA_030038755.1 Gammaproteobacteria bacterium | reverse complement strand
TATCCGGCCGCGGTCGCGCAAGCCGTGAGCCAATTGCGTCTCGCCGGGGTGAATGGCCCTTACGCACTGGTGCTCGGCGCGGAGGCGTATACGGCCGTGAGCGGCGGGAGCGAGGATGGCTACCCCGTGCTTCGCCATATCCAACGCCTCCTCGATCGCGAGATCGTGTGGGCCCCGGCGATCGAAGGCGGGTTCGTGATGACGACCCGTGGCGGTGATTTCGAGCTGGATATCGGCCAGGACCTCTCGATCGGCTACTCGAGCCATTCCAGAACGACGGTCGAACTTTACCTGTATGAGACCTTTACGTTCCGACTGCTGACCACGGAGGCTGCCGCGGCCCTCACGCCGGGGAAGAAGTAGATGCTCCGGGGAATGAGATGACCACCATGTGACCTGGAGCGCGCAGGCTGGCCGACGCCTACGTCTTCGTCAGGCCGGCGGCGATCCGGAACGATCCACTCAGCGGTTCCAGGTGATCCGCGCAAACGCGCTGCGGGCGATCTGCTCGCGGGCCGGGGACGGATAGCCGTATTCGACGTGGTACTCGCGCAGCAGATTCTGACCGACCAGCGCCAGCGTCAGCCGCGGGGTGACCTGCCAGGCGAGACGCGCATCGAGCTCCCAGTAGGCCGGAACCACGCCTACGACGGGTCCGCCGGTGGGACCGTTGTCGATATGCAGCGCGTCTACCCAGCGAAGCGCGGCGTCGAATGTCGTCGCCCGCGGCATGTCCATGCTGGAGCGCAGTGATGCCTGCCCCCTGGGGTCCGCAGTCTCATTGAGCGCGTCGGTAGTGTCCACGGCGCCGGGTCTGACATGCAGGTCCTCCAGCAGCAGGTCGTAGCCGGCGCGTAATCGCCACCAGTCGAGCGGTTGATAGGAGCTGCTGAGCTCGAGGCCGTGGGTCTCGCCCTCCAGGTTGTTCTGGAAGTAGATTGGATAGGGGAAGATGTAATAGGCGGTCGTCGCCGTGGCGCTGGTACTGCGAAGGTGGTCGTAGTCGTTATAGAAGGTCGACAGCGATCCGGACCACCTGTCCGCGAAGGCGGCGCGGTAGCCGATCTCATAGGCGATCAGCGTCTCGGAGACGAAATCGCGGCTACCCGTCAGGTACGCGGCCGGAAATTCGTACGGCGGCGGTGCATCGACCAGCCCAGTCGCCACCACCAGGTCATGGTCATAGCGCGACGGAGTGCGCACGGCGCGCGACACCGCGGCCCACAGCAGCTGCCCAGGATCGGGATTCCACTGCCAGCGTATGTTGGGCTCCACTTCGAAACCCGTGTAGCCATTGTGCTCCAGCTTCGATCCGACGATCATCGATGCGCTGGACGTGAGCATGATCTGGTCCTGCAGGAAGCCGCTATACAGGCTTTGATCCAGCTGCGGCGGCAGGAAGCGAACGACCGAAGGATCTTCATCGACCTCCTGCGTCGCGCGATACTCCAGGCCCCAGACGAATTGCTGACGGACGCCGGCAGTGAAGCGATACTGGAATTGCGCGTCGTCGGTGTCCAGGTTATCGGTCAGAGCCGCGCCCGCAAAGCCGGTGTAGTACGGAGGCGCGGCCGGGCTCGCGGCAAACGGTTGCACGAGATAGGTGTGATCGTAATAGAGCTGCAGGCTCAGGGAGGAGCCGCTCGAAGTCGCGTGGGTCCAGCGGCCAAGGAGGTTTTCGCCCGAGTAGTCCGCCTCGCCGATGCCACCGGCATCCTCGCTATCGTGGTAGGTGTCGCCCTGCAGGGTGAGCTGGTCGGCCCTGGAGGCGTCGTCATCCAGCCGGAAGCCACCACGCCCCATCTGCCAGGCGTCGTGCGCGCTGGTGCCATCCGTGGTGATTTCGTCCCCTCGACCGGTGTATTCACCGTAGCCGCGCACGTAGAGGCCCGTCGCCGGCTCGGCGCCGTAGCGCAGCTCTTCCTGGTCCTGCAGCTCGTTGCCCGCTGCCGCCTCGGCATGCAGGCCCTGCGTCTGCTGCGCCGACTTGGTGATGATGTTGATCACGCCGTTGACGGCGTTGGCGCCCCAGAGCGTGCCGCCGGGGCCGCTGATGACCTCGATGCGGTCGATGTCGGAGAGCGGATAATCCTGTACGTTCCAAAGCACGCCGCCATACAGCGGCGAGTACACAGCCCGGCCATCGATCAGAACCAGCAGCTTGTTCGCCAGATTGGCGTTGAAACCGCGCGCGCTGATGGCCCAGTCGTGCGCGTTGATCTGCGCCACTTCGAGGTTATCGGCGAGCCGCAGCGCTTCGGGCAGACTGGTCGCGCCGGAGCGGCGAATGTCTTCGCTGGTGATCACCTGAATCGCCGCCGGCGCCTGCAACAGGCTCTGCGGCCGCCGCGAGACCGAGGTCACCTGCAGGTTCATCAGCTGCTGCAGGCTCATCTGTTTCAGGTCGCCGATCGACGCCGTATCGGGTGAGGTTGCCGCATCGGGTGAGGTCCCGGAAGCAGGCGCATCGGCGAGCACGGGTACGCCGTGGCAGGCAAGCAGGGCGCAGACGAGGAGCGGGGCGATTGGCGCCGAGGGCACGCGAGCGCCCTGGAGACTGTCCCCGGTATTCCTGCTTCGTTGCAAGTCAGCGATGAGGCCTGTCCACATTTTGCAAGCGCGGGTGCTGCAAAATGCGGAAGCTACCGCCGATGCGGCCCCTGGAACTGCACACTGCATCACATGCCCCGTGAGCCGGATGAATCCGGTGGGCGCGACCGTGATGCGCCTCGCGGCCACGCCCGGGGCGTGGCTACAGCGGGCCTCAATGCAGCGCGGGCGCACGCGCGCCAGTGCCCCGGCTAGAATGCCGCGCAGGGGTGACAGTCATGCTCAACGAACGTCTGATTGCCAAGACCGTGGCCTGGGGCAGCCGGGCTCTGCAGAAGCGCGTGCCGCGCCGTACCCCGAATCAATATCTGGAGGGGCTCTTCGCCCCGGTGTCCACCGAATGCACCGCGACGCAGCTCGAGATCCGCGGACGTATCCCCGCAGAGCTCAACGGCCTGTACGCGCGCATCGGGCCCAACCCGCTACGGGTGGACAATCCGGCCGCCTATCACTGGTTCACGGGGGACGGCATGGTGCACGGGGTGCGGCTGCGCGAAGGACGGGCCCTCTGGTACCGCAATCGCTGGGTCGGGACCGACAGCGTCAACCGGCGCCTGGGCCGGGCGCTTGCCCCGGGACCGCGCCACGGGGTCGCCGACGTGGTGAACACCAACGTGATTGGACATGCCGGACGGATCTGGGCGCTGGTGGAGGCGGGGGCGCTGCCGGTGCAGCTCGACGCCGAGCTATCCACGGTGCGCCATGGTTATTTCGACAGCGCCGCGGCGCTATCGTATAGCGCTCATCCGCACCGTGACCCGCACACCGGCGAGCTGCATGCCATCTGCTACGACTCGCTCGCGCGCCATCAGATACGCCACGTCGTGGTGGATCGCCACGGGGCTGTGACGCGCGATCTCGCCGTGCCGGTGCAGCACGGGCCGATGATCCATGACTGCGCGCTGACCGCGCACCATGTGGTGATTTTCGATCTGCCGATCACCTTTTCGTTTGGCGCGCTGCTGCGCGGTGCGAGCCTGCCGTACCGTTGGAACGGCGCACATATTCCGCGCATCGGTCTGCTGCCGCGTACCGGCAACGCCGCCGAGGTGCGCTGGTTCGAGATCGAGGCCTGCTTCGTGTTTCACGCGGCCAATGCCTACGAGCTCGATGACGGTGAGGTGGTGGTCGACGTGGTTTCCTATCCGCGACAGTTCGAGCAGGCGCGCGGCACCGGGCTGGACAATAGCCGCACACACCTGGAACGCTGGCGGCTGGATACGAGCAGCCGCGTCGTGCGTCGTCAGACGCTCTCGGAGCAGCGCCAGGAATTTCCGCGCATCGATGAGCGGCGCAGCACGCAGCCGCATCGCTTCATCTACACCGTCGGCTTCGGCGTGGATCGACCGCGGCCCGAGCCGCTCTATCGCCACGATCTGCAGACTGGCGGGATCACGCGGCACGACTTCGGGCCTTCGCAGGTGCCCTCCGAGGCCGTGTTCGTGCCGCGCAGCGCGCAAAGCGGGGAGGACGACGGCTGGCTGCTGGCGTTCGTCGGCGATCTGGCCAGCGATCGCAGTGCGCTCGTCATCCTCGACGCCGCCCACGTGCAGGATGAGCCGCAGGCCGTGATCGAGCTGCCGGCGCGTGTGCCGCTGGGATTCCACGGCAACTGGATTCCTGAGGCGGCCTGAGCGGCAACGCCCGATTGTGACGCGCGTCACACTCGGGCCGGCAGGGACCGTCGGCGAGCCGGGCGGCAATCGGGCACCAGTCATGCTGCGGCGATCGCGCCCGAACCCGCGCATGACTATCTATTAATTTGCGAGCGGGCTCACTGCAAGCTTTTGTCAAATCCCGCAGGGTCCGCACCGTCCTAACCATGTACGTTATTAGCGACACATGTTTGCTGGGATGCGTGAAAACTGCCCGGATGGCCCGCTCAGGCCGACGGATTCCGAACGCGTAATCCGCAGTGCGGGACTGCCGGTGGCGTTGCCGGGAGCGCTGCTCGCGGTGGGCGCGCTCACCTGCGCGCGCGCGGCCGCCGCGCAGACTATCCCCCTGGGACTGTCCTCATCGGCACGGGCGTCCGCGGTGGTCGCATCAGCGGGAGCATCGACTGCGGCACAGGGCGCGTCCCAGCCACCGGCCGAGGTGCAGGACTCCTCCGCGACGCCACCCGCCGGACAGAGCACCGGCGACGGCTCGACGATCAATTCCCTCAAGCAGATGAGTCTGCAGCAGCTGAGCAGCGTGGTCGTCACCTCGGTTTCCAAGAGTGCGCAACCGCTCAGCACGGCTCCGGCGGCGATCTACGTCATCTCCCACGACGACATCGTGCGCTCAGGGGCCACCAGTCTGCCGGAGATTCTGCGGCTGGCGCCCAACCTGCAGGTCGCGCAGATCAGTGCGACGAGCTATGCGATCTCGGCGCGCGGCTTCAACCTGTACGGCGCCGACAAGCTGCTGGTACTGATCGACGGTCGCAGCGTTTATACGCCATATTTCTCGGGCGTATTCTGGGACGAGCAGCAGGTGCTGCCCCAGGACATCGACCGTATCGAGGTGATCAGCGGACCGGGTGCGACCCTGTGGGGCGCGAACGCCGTCAACGGCGTGATCAATATCATCACGCGCAAGTCGGACAGCACCCAGGGCGGCGAGCTGGACCCGTCCATCGGTACCCTGCAGCGCCAGGGCAGCGCGCAGTACGGCGGGCGCATCGGCGATCAGCTGACGTACCGGATATACGGCACCACCTTCGCCCGCGACTCGGACGACACCAGCACGGGGGCGATCGCCCGCGACGGCTGGGATAAGACGCAGGCGGGGATGCGATCCGACTGGAGCGGCACTTCCGACCTGCTGACCATACAGGGCGACGCGTATGACGGCTCCGAGGAGCAGGCCGCCGCGCCCAACGAGGACATCCTCGGGCACAACGTGCTGGGACGCTGGACGCACGAGAGCAGCGCCGACTCCTCGCTGCAGGTGCAGGGCTACTACGACTACAGCGCGCGCATCAGCCCGGGGTACGGTGGCGATGAGCTGAGCGTCTACGATCTGGACCTGCAGCAGAGCTTTCGGCTGGGAGAGGCGCAGCAGCTGGTGTGGGGGGGCGGCTACCGCGTCGAGCACGATGACTTTCCCAACTTTTTCACCCTCAACCAGCTCACCGTTCCGGTCGCCGATTGGGTTGCCTCACTCTACTTCGATCCGGCCTCGCGTACGCTCGAGCGCTATAACCTCTTCGTCCAGGACGGCGTCGCGCTGAGCCGCACGGTCAATCTGACGGTCGGGGTGAAGGGGGAGAAGGACGCCTACGTGCCGGTCGCTGCGCTGCCGGACGTGCGGCTGTCCTGGCAGCTGCCCGACGAGCAGCTGCTATGGGCAGCGGTCTCGCAGGCGGTGCGCGCCCCGTCGCGCGAGGACCGCGACCTGTACGGCAGCCTCGTCTACGGACTCGGCACCACCAGGCTCGGCGCCATCGCCACGCTGATCGGGGATGACATGCAGTCCGAGAAGCTGACCGCCTACGAGATCGGCTACCGCGCGCAGCCCGTGAGCGTGCTGTCGTTCTCGGTGTCCACCTTCTACAACCGCTACCAGGATCTGCGCAGTCTGCAGGAGACTCCGGTCACGATCCTGCCGACCTTCTACGACAACGGCATGGAGGGCTTCACCTACGGCGTGGAGACGTGGGGTAGCTGGCAGGCGCTGGACTGGTGGCGCCTGAGCGCGGGCGCCAACCTGCTGCGCGAGGACCTGACCTTCCGGCCCGGCTACAGCACCATCGCCGGGATTGCCTCCGCGGGTGACGATCCAAGTCACCAGATATCGCTGCGCTCCTCGATGGATCTGGGGCGCGCCTTCAGCTGGGAGGCCGACATGCGCTGGATCGGCGCGCTGCCCGATCCGGCCGTGCCGGCGTATGCGGAGCTCAACAGCCGTATCGGCTGGAATGCGTCCGATTCGCTGACCGTAGCGCTCACGGGCGCCAATCTGCTGCACTCGCGCCATGTGGAGTACATCGTGGCGCCGACCACCATCGAGATCGCCCGCAGCGCCATGCTGGACGTCAAGCTGAGGTTCTGAGCGCGTGCGCGCGGCCCGAATCATCCTTCGGCGTGTGAACGTGCCCGCGCTGATGACGCTGTTCGGCGTGCTGGCGCTGACCGCCTCGAGCGCGTCCGCGGCGCACGCGCCGCACGGCACGATCGTGGCCGTGTCCGATGAGACGGCCGAAGGCGCACCCGGCGGAGCACCGACCGAATACGAGGTCAAGGCGGTGTTCGTACTGAACTTCTCCCGGTTCGTCGCCTGGCCCGCGCACGCGTTTGCGAATCCCAGCCAGCCGTTCGTGATCGGTGTGCTGGGCGACGATCCCTTCGGCGCGCACCTGGACGAGGCGGTGCGCGGCGAACAGGCCTCCGGGCATCCGCTGGTGGTGCGTCGATTTCAGGACATCGCCGACGTCGCCGATTGTCAGATTCTGTTCATCGATCAGTCCGAGGCGGCGCAGCTGCCGCGCATCCTCGCAACGCTCGATCACCGCAGCACCCTGACCGTCACCGACGTGGACGGCGCCTCGCGGCGCGGGGTCATGATCCAGTTCACCACGATCGATCATCAGATACGTCTGCGGATCAACGCCGACTCGGCGCGCGCCGCGGGCCTGACCATCAGCGCTACGTTGCTGCGCCTTGCGCAGATCGATCGCACGCTCGGGAACTGAAGATCGATGTCCACCACCAGCCCAGTACCCAGTGTCAGGCCATCGAGCGGCGGCGCGAGCTCGGGGTCCGGCGATGTCTCCCCGCCCGTCTACTCCGCAACCCCGCCGGTCGATGCCACGGCGCAGGTGGCCCCGGGGGTGGCGCCCGGGGATGCCTCCGGGGCAGGCAGCGAGGCGCCCCCGACACCCGCGGGCAGCGCCGCGCCGATCCGCCAGATCCTCAAGCGCATGGTCCTGTTCTCCAGCGCGACGGCACTGCTGGTCACCGTCCTGGGCTTCTGCGCCTACGAGCTGCTGACCTTCAGACAGGAGAGCATCCGGCAGCTGCGCACCCTCAGCGTCGCGATCGCGACCAACAGCACCGCGGCGCTTGCGTTCCAGGATACGGGCGGCGCCGCCACCGTACTGGCGGCTTTCAAAGCCGAGCCGCACATCCGTGCCGCGGCGCTGTACGACGGCCAGGGTCGGTTGTTCGCGAGCTATCCGCGCGTGCTGCCACCGCGCCTTCTGCCCACACGACCGGGCGCGTCACGCTACACCTTCGGGGTGACCGATCTGATCGGCGTGCAGCCGGTCATCCAGGATGGCGTGCGCCTGGGTACGCTGTATGTCGATCTGGATCAGGGCGCGCTGTATGCGCGCGGGCGGCTGTACGCGCTCATCGTGCTGGTGGTGAGCGCGATCTCCCTGCTCATGGCGCACCTGCTGTCGCGCAGTCTGCAGCAGCGGATTTCGCAGCCCATCCTGGCGCTGGCCGACAGTGCGCGGGCCGTCTCGCAGCGCCACGATTACAGCGTGCGCGCAGCGCCGACCGGCGCCTATGAGTTCGACGAATTCATCGCCAGCTTCAACGAGATGCTCGGGCGCATTCAGCAGTCGGAGGGCCGGCTGCGCGAGCAGCTGAGCCGCCTGGGCCTGCTGCAACAGATCACGCGTGCGACCGGCGAGCGCCAGGACCTGCCCAGCATCTTTCAGGTAGTGCTCGGCAGCCTGGAGCAGAATCTGCCGATCGACTTCGGCTGCTTCCTGCTGTACGACGCGCCCGGCAAATCGCTCACCGTCGCCACGCTCGGCCCGGCCAGCCGCGCGCGCGCGCAGTCGCTGGAGCTGCTCGAGAAGACGCCGGTTCCGATCGATCAGAACGGCCTGTCGCGCTGTCTGGCCGGCCGACTCGTGTACGAGCCGGACGTGCGGGCGGTGCCGTTTCCCTTCCCGCAGCGGCTGGCCACCGTCGACCTGCGCTCGCTGGTCATCGCCCCGCTGGTGGTGGAGAGCGAGGTCTTCGGCGTGCTGGTGTGCGCGCGCTGTCCGCAAAACGCCTTCAGCAGCGGGGAGTGCGAGTTCCTGCAGCAGCTCAGCGAGCAGGTGGCTCTCGCCAGCCACCAGGCGAGACTCTACGGGGCCCTGCAGGAGGCCTACGACGATCTGCGCCAGACACAGAACACCATCATGCAGCAGGAGCGGCTGCGCGCTCTGGGGCAGATGGCCAGCGGCATCGCCCACGACATCAATAACGCGATCTCGCCGGTGGCGCTCTACACCGAATCGCTGCTCGAGCGCGAGCCGCAGCTCAGTGAGCGTGCGCGCAGCTATCTGACGACCATCCAGCGCGCCATCGAGGATGTGGCGCGCACCGTGGCGCGCATGCGCGAGTTCTACCGCGAGCGGGAGGCGCAGCTGACGCTCGAGCGTGTCGATCTGAATCGCGCCGTGCGGCAGGTGGCGGAATTGACACGGCCGCGATGGAGCGATCAGCCCCAGCAGCGCGGCATCGTGGTGGAGCTGCGTATGCTGCTCTCCGACCCGCTGCCGGCGATCATGGGGGCGGAGCACGAGATTCGCGATGCGCTCACCAACCTGATCTTCAACGCGGTGGACGCGATGCCGGCCGGCGGCACCCTCACCGTGCGCACCCGTACCGTGGGCGCCGGTCATGCGACAGCGCAGGGCGATGCGCCCGGACCCGGTGATGCGACGCACGTGATCATGGAGGTCACCGACACGGGCGTGGGCATGGATGAGGATACGCGCCGCCGCTGCCTGGAGCCCTTCTATACGACCAAGGGCGAGCGCGGCACGGGGCTCGGGCTGGCCATGGTGTACGGCATGGTGCAGCGTCACAGCGCCGAGATCGAGATCTACAGCGAACCGGGACATGGTACGACCGTGCGGCTGATCTTCCCCGCGCAGTCGGCGTCGCTGGTGTCGACCACTCCGGCTCTGCAACCGGCGCTGGCCGCGCGCCGGCTGCGCATCCTGCTGGTCGATGATGATCCGCTGCTGATCAAGTCACTGCAGGACATACTGCAGGAGGAGGGACACGTCGTCACTGCGACGCACGGCGGACAGGCCGGCATCGACGCCTTCGCGGCGGCGATGCGGCGCGGGGAGCGCTTCGACATCGTAGTCACCGACCTCGGCATGCCGCACGTGGATGGCCGCAAGGTGGCCGCCAGCATCAGGACGCTCTCGCCGACGACGCCGATCATCCTGTTGACCGGGTGGGGACAGCGTCTCATCGCCGAGAACGACACGCCCGCGCATGTCAGTCGCGTATTGAGCAAGCCGCCGCGCCTGGCGGAGCTGCGCGCGGCGTTCACGGAGCTGGTGTAATGGCCGAGGCGGTCGCGCCCATGGCCGCGGCGCCGAGCGCGGAGGCGGCCCCATCGCCGCAGGGCGCGCCGCGGGCGCGGCTGCTGATCGTCGATGACGAGCTACCGCAGCTGCGCGCGCTGTGCGGCACGCTCGAGCTGGAAGGCTTTGCGGTGGAGGGGCAGGGCTCCGCGCGGGCGGCGCTGGCGACGCTGCGTCCGGGGGCCTTCGATCTGTTGCTCACCGACCTGATGATGCCGGAAATGGACGGCATCGCGTTGATCAAGGCGGCGCGCGAGCTCGACCCGATGCTCGGTACCATCATCATGACCGGCCACGGCACAATCGATACGGCCGTGCAGGCGATGAAGGTGGGAGCGCTGGATTATCTGCTCAAGCCCTTCCGCCTGAACGCGGTCCTGCCGGTGCTCGCGCGCGCACTCGACGTGCAGCGCCTGCGGCGCGAGAACGCGGCCCTGCAGGAGCGGGAGCGCATCCGCTCCGCGGAGCTCGCGGTGGCATATCGCGACCTCGAGGCGTTCGCGTATTCGATCTCGCACGACCTGCGCGCGCCGCTGCGCGCCATCGAAGGGTTTACGCAGATTCTTCAGGAGGACTACGGCTCACGGCTCGACCAGGAGGGTCGGCGGCTGACCGGCGTGATCCGCGACGGTTGCCGCTCCATGGACGAGCTCATCGTCGGGCTGCTCGCCTTCTCGCGCGCCGGCCGCCAGGCACTCACTCCGATGCCGATCGACATGCAGGCGCTGGCGCGTGAAGCGGCCGCCGAGATGCGCGCGAGCTACAGCGGTCCCGAGCCGCTCATCGAGATCGCGGCGCTGCCTGCCTGCGCCGGAGATCGCACCATCATCCGCCAGGTGTGGTGCAACCTGATCGGCAATGCGCTCAAGTACAGTGCCCGGCGCGCGCAGCCGCAAATCCGCATCAGCGGCCGCGTCGAGGAGCTGCAGGCTGTTTACGAGGTGCGGGACAACGGTGCGGGCTTCGACATGCAATACGCCGACAAGCTGTTCGGCGTGTTCCAGCGCCTGCATTCCGCGCAGCAGTTCGCGGGCACCGGCGTCGGTCTGGCCATCGTACAGCGTTTCGTCACACGCCATGGAGGGCGCATTTGGGCAGAGGCGGCGCCGGATGCCGGCGCATGCTTCACCTTCACCCTGCCGCTGCCGGCAGGTGACACCTGAGGAGCATGCGGCCCATGTCAAATCAGATCCGGCTGGTTCTCGTCGAGGACACCGAGGCGGATGCCGAGCTGATCGCGCGCCACCTGCGGCGTGCCCAGCTCGACTGCGAGATCCACCGCGTGTGGACCGAGCCGGATTTCATCGCGGCGCTGCGCGATGTCAAGCCGGACCTCATCCTGTCCGACTTCTCCATGCCGCAGTTTGACGGCCTGCGCGCGCTGCAGATCGCCTACACGCAGGCGCGCGAGACGCCATTCATCTTCGTGTCCGGCACGATCGGCGAAGAGCGCGCCATCGACGCCTTGCACCGCGGCGCGACGGACTACGTTCTGAAGAGCAATCTGTCGCGTCTCGGCGCGGCCGTCGAGCGGGCGCTGCGCGAGGCGGCGCTGCAGGCGGCACAGCGCCAGGCCCAGCAGCAGCTGCGCGACAACGAACAGCGGCTGCGGGATACCGTGGAGACCTCGCAGGACTGGGTCTGGGAGCTCGATTCGCAGGGACGCTTCCGCTTCTGCAGCGGAGCGGTGGAGACGATTCTCGGCTATGAGCCGGCACAGCTGATCGGCCGGCAGTTCCGCGACTATCTGTACGACGACGAGCAGACGCGTGCGGCGCTGCTGCTGCCGCCGGCCGGACAGGGCGTGCTCACCGGAGCGGTGGCGTGCTGGCGCAGCGCCGATGGGCAGCTGCGCTGGCTGGAGCGCAACGCCGTCGCGATCCTGAACGGCGCTCGCGAGGTGATCGGCTTTCGGGGCACCGACCGCGATATCACCGTGCGGCGCGAGCAGGAAGCCAGACTGCGGCGGCTTACGCGCACTTACCGCATGCTCAGCAGCACGGGCTCGGCGATTCTGCGGCTGCGCGCCCGTGGCGAGCTGCTCGACGAGGTATGTCGGATCGCCGTTCAGCAGGGCGGTTACGAGCGTGTAGTCATCAGCCTCGTGGATCCGGGCAGCAAGGCGATGCGCCCGCGCGCCTGGGCCGGTACCGATCTGCCGGATCTGCATGCCTTCGATCGCGCGTGGCTGGGCGACGCGGCCGCGGCGCGCGTGCTCGCCGGCACGCCGTTCGTCGACAACGATCTCACCCACACCGGCCGCGTCTCCGAGGCGCTCGAGGACGCGCAGCGCTGCGAGGCGCTGGTGGCGCACGGCTACCACGCCTTCGCCGCACTGCCGCTGTCGATCGACGGCACCGGCGTGGGAGCGATCACGCTGTTCAGCACACAGCGCGCGGTGTTCGATCGGGCCGAGCTGCAGGTGCTGCAGGAGCTCACGGCCAACCTGAGCTTCGCGCTGCAATATCTGGAGAAGGACGAGGCGGTGCAGTTCCTGTCGTACTACGACAGTCTGACCGGGCTGGCCAAGCGGACGCTCTTCTGCCAGCGCCTGGCCGCGCAGCTCGGCACCGACGCGGCCGACGCCAGCATCGTGGTGGTGGTATTCGATGTGCAGCAGCTCGGTGCGATCAACGATTCGTACGGGCGCTACGTGGGCGATGGCCTCATCGGTAGGATCGCCGCGCGGGTACGCGAAGCGCACGGCAATGAGTGCTGCGCGCACTTCGGCGGCGGCACGTTCGCCATCCTGTCCCGCAGCCCCGGCCGCGCGGGGGAGACCGGGCGGCTGCTGCAGAACGCGGCGGCGCGCCTGTTCGTCGAGCCGTTTCGCATCGAGGGACTCGAGCTGCGGCCGGCGGTGCGCGCCGGCGTCGCCGTCTATCCGCTCGATGGCGCCGATGCCGATCTGCTCGTACAGAACGCCGAGGCGGCGTTGAAGGCGGCTCGCGAGGATAACGAGCGTTACCTGCTGTACGGCATGATCCGTCAGCGACCAACGACCCACAGCCTGGCGCTCGAGGCGCGGCTCGCCGTCGCGCTCGATCGGCATGAGTTCCTGCTGTACTACCAGCCCAAGGTGGATCTGGTCAGTGGCGCGGTGACGGGGCTCGAGGCGCTGCTGCGCTGGCAGGACACGCAGGAGGGTCTGGTACCCCCGTCGCTGTTCATTCCCATGCTGGAGCGCTCCGGTGCGATCGTGGAAGTGGGCGAGTGGGTGGTGCAGCAGGCGCTGAGTGACCTTGGCCGCTGGGGTGGGGCGGGAAGACCCGCCGTGCGCGTGGCCGTGAACGTCTCACCGCTGCAATTGCGACGCCGGGACTTCGTGGAGCGACTGCTGGCAAGTGTGCAGCCCGCCGTGCCTGCTCAGCCGCCCATCGATATCGAGATTACCGAAAGCATGCTGATGCAGGACATCGAGCTGTCGATCCGCAAGCTCGGCGAATTGCGCTCGGCCGGCATCGGTGTGGCCATCGACGACTTCGGCACCGGCTACTCCTCGCTGCGGCTGCTGTCTCGGCTGCCGGTGGATACGCTCAAGGTGGATCGATCGTTCGTGCAGAACATCGAGGAAGAGCCCCGTGGAGTCACTCTGGTCTCGACCATCGTGTCGCTGGCGAGCGCGTTCGGCATGCGCGCGGTCGCTGAAGGCGTGGAGAGCGCCGCGCAGGCCGATGCGCTGCGCCGGCTGCGATGTCCCGAAGCCCAGGGATATTTCTTCGCGCGTCCTGTCCCCGCGGCCGAAGTGCCCGCGGTGATCGCGCAACTGTCGGGCGGCGCACGCGCCACTGCGGTCTCGCAGCCCGGGCCCATCGCCCGGAAAGGGACCGCCCATGAGCGCTGAGGTCAAGAGCGCACAGACCCGCCGCATCACACCGCAGAGCAGCCAGCGCAGTGCCGCGACGAGCAGTACTGCGACCAACCGTGCTGCGACGAGCGGTGTCGTGACGAGCAGCGCCGCGAGCAGCAGCGCCGCGACCAGCAGCGCCGCGACGATCCGTATCCTGCTGGTCGAGGATTCGCCGACCGACGCGCAGCTCGAAGAGCAGCAGCTGAAGCGCCTGGAGCTCCCCTTCGTGCTGCATCGGGTCGACAGCGAAGCGGGTCTGCGCGATGCACTTGCATCCTTTGCGCCCACGGTCATTCTGTCCGATTTCGATCTGCCGGGTTTCGACGGTCACACCGCCCTGAAGATCGTCCGTGCCCTGGCGTCCGACGTGCCCTTCATATTCGTGTCCGGCAAGATGGGCGAGGAGCGCGCCATCGATGCCCTGCATCGCGGCGCCGTGGATTACGTGCTCAAGAGTAACCTCAGCCGGCTGGTTCCAGCGGTGCGCCGCGCCGTGGAAGAGGCCGCTCACCGCCGCGCGCAGGCTGCGCATATCGCGCGTCTGGATCGTGTGCTGCGGATGCTGAGCGGCGTGAACGCCGCCGTGGTACGCATCCGCGATCGCGTGGAGCTGCTGCGCGAGAGCTGCCGCCTGGCGGTCACGGTGGGCGGTTATGCCGCGGTGGTGGCGTCCGCCAAGATCGGCGGCAGCCCGGTCATTCAGCCGGCCGCCTGGCATGGCGCGGACGAGGCGTTGGCCGAAGCGGCGCGTGCCATCTGCGCCGAGACGCTGTCGCGCGGCCCTGCGGATGGCCGCGGACAGCATGGCCAGACGAGCGGCGGCCGCGGCGGCGCCGCGCCCGACGGCAGCGTTCTGATACGCGCGATCGCGCGGCGGCAGGCCGCCGCGTGCAGCGATACCGCCGCGGCAACCACCGAATTCGACGCGCGGATGTGCGAGGCCGGGCTGCGCTCGATCGTGGCACTGCCGCTGCTCATCGACGATACCGCCGTGGGCGTGCTGCTGCTGGCTGCACGCGATCGCGAGGTCCTCGGTGAGGAGGAGCTGCGCATGCTGCGCGAGGTGGCCGGCAATCTGTCGTTCGCCTGGCAGTACATGCAGAAGGACACCACCGTGCGCTTCCTGTCGCACTTCGACGCGCAGACCGGCCTGGCCAAGCGCTCGCTGTTTCGTGACCGGCTGGCCACGCTGCTCGCCGATCCGCGTGCGGGCACGGCGCATTACGCCGTCACGGTGCTGGACCTCGAGCGACTCGGACTGATCAACGACTCGTTCGGACGGCGCACCGGTGACCTGCTGTTGCAGCACGTGGCGGCCCGGCTCAAGCGGCACCTGCCCAGCCCCGAGCATGCGGCACATTTCGGCGGTGGCACCTTCGCGCTGGTGGAGGATTACGGTGCCCGCCCGGTCGCAGAGCTGACCGGCGCCGCACATGCGCACGCCGCGGCGCTCAGCGCCGAGCCGGTCACGATCGAGGGACGCGACATACCGATTACGCTGCGCGCCGGTGTGGCGCTGCATCCCCAGGACGGCCGCGACGCGGAGAATCTGTTGCAGCATGCCGAAGCGGCGCTGCTGCATGCGCGCAGCAGCGGCGTCAACCAGCTGCACTTCGACGCCGAGCAACATTCCCGGCGTGTCGGGCAGCTGGCGCTCGAGCACCGGCTGCGACTTGCCCTGGAACACAACGAGTTCGAGCTGTACTACCAGCCGAAGGTCAACGTCATCACGCGGCGTATCCAGGGTGTGGAGGCGCTCATCCGATGGCGCGACCCGCAGGCCGGGCTGATGTCGCCAGCCGCCTTCATGCCGGTGGTGGAATCCTCCGGGCTTGCCGCGGACGTGGGCGCCTGGGTGGTCGCGCAGGCGGCGCGCGATTGCCACGAGTGGCAACGCGCGGGCCTGCCGCCGGTACGCGTGGCGGTCAACGTCTCCCCGGCACAATTGCAGCGCCCGGACTTCAGCGCGAGCTTCCTGGACCACGTGCAGTCATGGGCGAGTCATATCTGGGGGGTCGACATCGAAGTCACCGAGGGCATGTTCGAGGATGACAGCTCCGTGGAAATCCAGAGGCTGAAGCTGCTGCGCAAGAGCGGTGTACGCATCGCCATCGACGATTTCGGGACCGGCTACTCCTCGCTGCGCCGCCTGGCATCACTGCCGGTCGATGCGCTCAAGATCGACGGCCACTTCATCGCGCAGATCCAGAGCGATTCCCCCGCCGGCAAGGCGGTGGTGAAGACGGTGGTCGCGCTGGCGCGTGCCTTCAACATGACGACCGTGGCCGAGGGTGTGGAAAATCAGGAGCAGCTCGATTTTCTGTGGCAGGTGGGCTGCGACCAGTCACAGGGATATCTTCACAGCCCGCCCATTCCTCGCGACGGATTCGCCACGCTGCTGCAGCATGGTAGCGGCCATCTGATCCTGCCCGCAGAGCCGGCGTCGGCGGACGCCGACAGCGCGCGTGATCCTAGGGGTTAGTGCTTACGTCAGGGTGGGCCTGCGGGGGTAAGATCGTCGCTCCCCATCGGGAGAGGCGCCATGCCGGACAGGGATACCCCCACTGATCCTTCGCCCGAGCTGCTTGACAGGATGGACGCGTACTGGCGAGCTGCCAACTACCTGTCGGTAGGGCAGATCTACCTCTACGACAATCCGTTGCTGCGCCGGCCGCTCGAGCTCGGCCACGTCAAGCACATGCTGCTGGGCCACTGGGGCACCACCCCGGGGCAGAATTTCATCTATGTGCACCTCAATCGCATCATCCGCCGCTACGACCTCGACATGATCTACATCTCCGGCCCGGGGCACGGTGGGCCGGCGGTGGTGGGCAACGCTTACCTTGAAGGTACCTACAGCGAGATCTATCCCGAGATCTCCCAGGACGAGGCGGGGTTGCGCAAGCTGTTCGTGCAGTTCTCGTTTCCCGGCGGCATTCCCAGTCACGCTTCGCCCGAATGTCCCGGATCCATTCACGAAGGCGGGGAACTCGGCTACTCGCTCAGTCACGCCTTCGGAGCCGTATTCGACAATCCGCAGCTGATCGCAGCCTGTGTCGTGGGCGACGGGGAGGCGGAGACCGGGCCGCTCGCCACGGCATGGCATTCCAACAAATTTCTGAACCCGCGCAGCGACGGTGTCGTGCTGCCGATCCTGCACCTCAACGGCTACAAGATTGCCAATCCGACGCTGCTCGCGCGCATATCGCGCGAGGAGCTCGAGCAACTGCTGCGCGGCTACGGCTGGACACCTTACTTCGTCGAGGGTCACGAGCCTGCGCGCATGCACGCGGCCATGGCCGCGACGCTCGATCAGGTGGTCGGGCGGATCCGGCAGATTCAGCAGGCGGCGCGCTCCGCCGCGGCTCCGGGCTCCACCGCGGCTCCGGGCTCCGACGGCACTCCCGAGCGGCCGCGCTGGCCGATGGTGGTGCTGATCTCGCCGAAGGGCTGGACCGGCCCGAAGACGGTGGATGGCCTGGCGGTCGAGGGCACGTTTCGTTCGCACCAGGTACCCCTGTCCGATCCGGCCACTCACCCCGAGCATCTCAAGATGCTCGAGGACTGGCTGCGCAGCTACCGGCCCGAGGAGCTGTTCGACGCGCGCGGCCGCCTGCGTGCGGAGCTGGCAGCGCTGGCGCCGGCGGGCGATCGGCGCATGAGCGCCAACCCACATGCCAATGGTGGGCTGCTGCTGCGTGACCTGCGGTTGCCGGATTTTCGGGACTATGCCGTAGAGGTGCCCGCGCCGGGTACGCCGGGTATCGGTGACACCCACGTGCTCGGCCGGTACGTGCGCGATGTCGTGCGGCTCAATGCCGAGCAGCGCAATTTCCGGCTGTTCGGGCCCGACGAGACGATCTCCAACGGTCTCGAATCGGTGTTCGAGACCACAGCGCGTCAATGGGAGGCGGCTACTGTTCCCGGGGATGAATCACTCGCTCCCGACGGGCGCGTCATGGAAGTGCTCAGCGAGCACCAGTGTGAGGGGTGGCTCGAGGGTTACCTGCTCACCGGCCGCCACGGCCTGTTCAACTGCTATGAGGCCTTCACGCACATCGTCGACTCGATGTTCAACCAGCACGCCAAGTGGCTGAAGGTCACCGGACATCTGCCGTGGCGCCGGCGCATCGCGTCGCTGAACTACCTGCTTTCCTCGCACGTCTGGCGCCAGGATCACAATGGCTTCACGCATCAGGACCCCGGCTTCATCGACAACGTCGTCAACAAGAAGGCAGAGGTGGTGCGTGTATATCTGCCGCCCGATGCCAATTGCCTGCTGTCGGTGATGGCGCATTGCCTGGAGAGCCGGCACTACGTGAACGTGGTGATCGCCGGCAAGCACCCCGCGCCGCAGTGGCTGCCGATGCGCGAGGCGGTGCAGCACTGCGCACGCGGCATCGGCACCTGGTCCTGGGCGAGCAACGATCAGGACGTCGACGCTCCGGACATCATCATGGCCTGCTGCGGCGACGTGCCGACCCTTGAGACGCTCGCGGCTGTGTCAATCATGCGGCGCGAGCTGCCGCAGCTGCGCATCCGGGTCGTCAACGTCGTGGACCTCATGAAGCTGCAGCCGAGCAGCGAGCATCCGCACGGATTGAGCGACCGCGATTTCGATCAGCTGTTCACGCCCGGCAAACCCGTCATCTTCGCCTTTCACGGCTATCCGTGGCTGATTCATCGGCTGACGTACCGGCGTACCAATCACGACAACCTGCATGTGCGCGGCTATAAGGAGGAAGGCACGATCACCACCGCCTTCGACATGACGGTACTCAATGACCTGGACCGCTTTCACCTGGTCATGGACGCGGTCGATCGGTTGCCGCAGACCGGCGATCGCGGCGTGTACCTGAAGCAGCGGCTGCAGGACAAGCTGGTCGAGCATAAGCGCTACATCAGCGTCTACGGAGTAGATCTGCCCGAGGTGCGCGAGTGGACCTGGGGCAGGTCCGCGTGAGCCGCCGCCAGTGCAGCCAAGTCGCCGTCAGGCCAGCCACGCTGCCGTCAGGCCAGCCACGCCGACGTCACTCGAGCGCTGCGCCGCCCAGCCGCGCACAGTAGTCGAGCAGCGCGTCCTGCAACTCGCGACGCCGCGCGGCGGGATGCAGCTGTCGAAGTTGCTGATGGAAAAAGTACTGCCCCGTCACTCTGGCCGCCGGATCATCGCTGACCGCGAGCCACGCCTGCGTTATCGCCCCGAGCGTCAGGTCATCCGGTGCGCTCGGTCCACCCATCTTCGTGGGCACCCATCCAGGTTCGAGCGCGTTGGACAGGGTCTGCGGCCAGCGGCGCGCCACGGCAAAGGCCAGCAGCACGTCGTGCAGCTTGCTGTCCGCGTAGGCCTGTCCGCCGTCCCAGGGCCGCTCATTCCACTGCGCATCGGACAGGTCGGGATTGCCGCGGCGGTGCAGACCTGAGCTCAGGTACACGAGCCGTGCGGGGCGCGGCGCGATCAGCGCGGTGAGCAGGTAAGGGGCGAGCACGTTAACGGCGAACAGCTGCGAGAGCCCGTCCGCGGTCCGTACGCGGTGCGGCTCGCCGTAGCCCATGCCGACGTTGTGGATGACGGCATCGAAGCGGCCGAGATCGTTGACCTGCGCCGCGACAGAGCGCATGCCCTCGAGCGTCGTCACATCGCCGATGACGACGGCCTGCGCCTGTGACGTCGCGCGGCGTGCGTCCTGCGCCCGCACCGCGCTACGCGCATGCAGCGTGACCGCGTGGCCTTTCCCGATCAGTTGCTGCCCCGCGAGCAGTCCGAGTCCGTCCGAAGAACCGGTGATGAAGACCCTGGCCATGCCGACCTCGCTGCCGCTGCTGCGGCGTCGACGGTTACGCAGGCGCCGGGCGCAGGGGAAGGCTGCGCCTCAGCGGCGGATCAACGCGAATAGGAGATGCGGTATACCAGATTCGCCCCATCGTCGGTGAGCAGCAGCGACCCGTCGGTCGCCTCGGTCACTGCGACCGGACGGCCCCAGGCGTTGCCGTCATCGACGATGAATCCGACCAGAAAGTCGTCGTACTCGCCGGTCGGCGTGCCGTCGTGCATGCGCACCCGCACGATCTTGTGCCCCGTCCGGAATGCGCGGTTCCACGAGCCGTGCAGCACCGCAAAGCCGTCGCCCACGTAGTCGCGCGGGAACGCCGAGCGGCCCTTGCTGGCGGTGTAGAAGGTCAGATTGAGCGGTGCGGAGTGCGACTGGTAGGGCACGTCCGGCACGAGCACATGCCCGGCGAGGTCGGGCCGCTCGCCTGCGTGGCGTGGGTCCTGATGATCGCCCATGTAATACCAGGGCCATCCATAGAAGCCGCCCTGCTGTACCCGTGTCGAGTAGTCGGGCACGAGGTTATCACCCAACAGGTCGCGCTCGTTCACCGTACACCACAGCTGGCCGGTCTGCGGCTGGATCGTCAGGCCGGCGCAGTTGCGCAGCCCGTCCGCAAACACGCGTGCGGGTGCGCCGGAGAGGGCGCCGGGAAAGCCCTCACGCCCGCCGCTCTCCAGTGCCGCGGAGGAGGCCAGAGGTGTTCCGTCGGCGGCCAGATCGAAGACCAGCACTGCGGCGCGATTGGTATTGGTGTCCCAGGAAGAGCCGAGGCCGTGCTGCGTATCCCAGGCGCGCGCCTGCTCGGGTGTCTTCCTGGACATGTCCTCGGCGACATTGGACTGCGAGCCGACGGACACGAACATATGCCGGCCGTCCGCCGAGAACACCACATCGCGCGTGAAGTGGCCGCCCCCGCCGGTCGGCGAGAGCTGTGGCACGATGATCTGCGGCAGGCCCCGAGCCGTGAGGTCACCGACATGGTAAGGGTAGCGCACCACGCGGTTGTTCTCCGCGACATACAACCAGCGGGGACGGGCACCGGCCGGGTAGAAGGCCATACCCGAGGGCAGGTCCAGGCCCTGCGCGAACACGGTGACGGACGCCGCCCGTGTGCCGTCCTGCGATGGGCGCATGACCTTCACGCGACCGCGCTGCGTCTCCGTGACGAAGACGTCGCCGTTGGGAGCGACGCGCAGCTCGCGTGGCGCGTCCACGTCGCGAGTGAACACCGCTACCCGGAAGCCTTTTGGCACGGCGAGCCGTGCGTCGGCCGGCCGCGGTACGAGCTGTGGAAAATTGGCGGCGCTCTGCGTGGCAAACGGTGCCGGCAGCTTCGCAAGGTCGATCCGATGCACGCGGCCCGGCGCGTCCAGCTTCCAGTCGGCGCTCTCGCCCGCCGGCTTGGCGGCTCCCGCGGAGCGCGCCGGGAGGCGCGGGGCCCGTGGTGTGGCGGCCTGGAAGGTGCCCTGAGCGACCGCCTGAAAGTAGGCGATGACATTCTGCCGTTGCTGGTCATCCGGCAGGGAGATCACCATGGCGGTGCCCGGGACCAGCGCACCCGGCGAGCTCAGGAAACGGTCCAGCGTCGCAGCATCCCAGGTGAGATGCGCGGCGCGCAGCGCGCGCGTGTAGCTGAAGGCGGGATCGGCCGCGGCACGCCGCCCGAATACCCGGAATAGGTTCGGCCCCTGCGCGCCGCCGTTATCGTTCGGCTGCGCGCTGTGGCAGAGCGCGCACTGCTGCTGAAAGATTCTGCGGCCGGCCGTCGCGTCGGCGCCCAGCACGGGAGCCGCGGCGAGGACGGTGCCAGCGAAGCCAACGGCCGCTACGAACGAAGCGCGGCGAGCCGTGCGTTCGGCGCCGATGGATCGGGTCTGCATAGGGCTTCCTTCCCCCTCGTGGGGTGAGAGTGTGCGCTCCCGTCGCGCGATCAACGGCGGCCGGCAGTATACGCCCAGATACAGCGCCCGCCAGCGAACGCACATGCGCCACGCCACGGTGCCCCGCCCGGGGGTGTTTCCTGGCCGCTGGTCTGGACGCGATCGGCCCCAGCCCTTAAAATCCGCCGCCTTTCCCTGCGTGTCTGCACGCGTCGTCCGTGCAGACTTCAAAGCCGCGCCCGTAGCTCAGTTGGATAGAGTACCTGGCTACGAACCAGGGGGTCGGGAGTTCGAATCTCTCCGGGCGCGCCAGATAACTTCGGTCCTTACCGGGCACGTCGGTAACGGATTATTCCGGAGACATGGGTAACACTCTAGCAGTGAAGGGGTTGGGTGCGCACTCGACCCGGTTGCACTGG
>JASHSK010000375.1 GCA_030038755.1 Gammaproteobacteria bacterium | reverse complement strand
CGCCCGCGCTCGGCGCGGGCGCGCCGCCCGCCGGTACCCGGCAGCGCCTCGCACAGCTCGGTCCCGAGGCGTTCGCGCAGTGGATGCTCGGCGAGCAGCGCGTGCTGCTGACCGATACGACCATGCGCGATGCGCAGCAGTCGCTGCTGGCCACGCGCATGCGTACCACCGACCTGCTCGCCATCGCCCCCGCGTACGCCACGCTGCTGCCGCAGCTGTTCTCGGTGGAATGCTGGGGCGGAGCAACCTTCGATGTGGCGATGCGCTTCCTGAAGGAGGACCCGTGGGAGCGGCTGGCGCGGTTGCGCGAGGCCATGCCGAACCTGCTGCTGCAGATGCTGCTGCGCTCGGCCAATGCGGTCGGCTACAGCAATTACCCCGACAACGTGGTGCGCTATTTCGTGCGCCAGGCCGCGCAGGCGGGGATCGATCTGTTCAGGGTGTTCGACTCGCTCAATTGGGTCGACAACATGCGCGTGGCGATCGATGCGGTGCGCGACAGCGGCGCTCTGTGCGAGGCCGCGATCTGCTACTCGGGCAATCTCGCCGATCCCGCGGAGCGCAAGTACACGCTCGAGTATTATCGCGGGCTCGCGCGCGAGCTGGCCGCGGCCGGCGCGCACGTGCTTGCCATCAAGGACATGGCGGGCCTGTGCCAGCCGCGCGCCGCGTACGAGCTGATCAGCGCACTCAAGGCGGAGACGGGGCTGCCGCTGCACTTTCACACGCACGACACCAGCGGCATCGCGGCCGCGAGCGTGTTCGCGGCGATCGCCGCCGGTGCCGATGCGGTCGACGCCGCGATGGACGCGATGAGCGGTCTGACCTCGCAGCCCAATCTCGGCTCGATCGTCGAGGCGTTGCGCCACGGGGAGCGTGATCCGGGGCTCGACGTCGCAGCCATCCGCGGCATTTCCCACTACTGGGAACGCGTGCGCGCGCAGTATGCCCCGTTCGAGAGCGATCAGCGCTCCGGCGACTCCGGCGTGTACGTGCACGGCATGCCCGGCGGGCAGTACACCAACCTGCGCGAGCAGGCGCGCGCGCTCGGCATCGACGATCGGCGCTGGCCGGAGGTGGCGCGCGCCTACGCCGAGGTCAACCGCATGTTCGGCGACATCATCAAGGTGACGCCGACCTCCAAGGTCGTCGGTGACATGGCGCTGTTGATGATCACCAATGGCCTGACGGATGCGGCGGTGCTCGATCCGCACACGGAGATTGCCTTCCCGGAGTCCGTGGTGCAGTTCTTTCGCGGAGAGCTCGGGCAACCCTGCGGCGGGTTCCCGCAGGGGCTGCAGCGCAAGGTGCTCAAGGGGGCGAGCGCGCGCACCGTGCGACCGGGAGTGGACCTGCCGGCCGCGGACCTTGTCGGTGCGCGCGCCGAGGTCGCCGCCCGCATCGGTGGCGAGGTCGACGATCGCCAGCTGGCTTCCTATCTGATGTATCCGCAGGTGTTCGTCGATTTCGCATCCGACCGGCGTCGTTTCGGCGATCTGTCCGTGCTGCCCACGCCGGTGTTCTTCCACGGCATGCAGCCCGGCGAGGAGCTCAGCGTGGATCTGGAGCGCGGCAAGACGCTGATCGTGCGCTACGTGACCACCAGCGAGCCACATGAGGACGGCACGCGTACGGTGTTCTTCGAGCTCAACGGCCAGCCGCGACCCGTGCGCGTCACCGATCGCGGCCGCGCGCCGGTCCGCCCGCCGCGCCGCCAGGCCGAGCTCGGCAATCCGCGCCACATCGGCGCGCCCATGCCCGGTGTGGTGACGCAGGTGCTGACCTCGGTCGGCAGCACCGTGGCGCGCGGCGATGCACTGCTGTCGCTCGAGGCGATGAAAATGCAGGCCAGCGTGCATGCGGAGACCGACGGCGTCGTCATCGAGGTGCTCGCGCAGCGCGGCGCTCAGGTGGACGCCAAGGATCTGCTGATCGTGCTCGGTTGAGCGCGCCGCGCGCGCGCTTACGGGGACAACCCCGCCTGCCAGCCGAGCTGCGCAGTGAGATCGACCTCGACCGGCTCGATCTTCCAGATCTGTGCGCAGTATTCGCGGATGCTGCGGTCGGAGGAGAAGCAGCCGGAGCGTGCCGTATTCAGGATCGACATCCGCGTCCAGCGCTCGACGTCGCAGTAGGTGGCCTCGACCTGCTGCTGGCACTGTGCATAGGCCGCATAGTCGGCCAGCACCAGGTACGGGTCGTGGTACAGCAGGTGATCGACCAGCGGACGGAACAGCGTGCCATCACCGCGCGAGAAGAAGCCGTCGCGCACCAGGTCGAGCACTTCATGCAGCTCGGAGTGGTTCTCGTAGACGTCCATGGGCCGGTAGCCTTCCACGAGCCGCTGCTGCGCCTGCTCGGCGGTGAGCCCGAACAGGAAGAAGTTCTCGGGGCCGACGGCCTCGCGAATCTCCACGTTGGCGCCGTCCAGGGTGCCGATGGTCAGCGCGCCGTTCATCTGGAACTTCATGTTGCCGGTGCCGGAGGCCTCCTTGCCGGCGGTGGAGATCTGTTCGGACAGGTCGGCGGCCGGATAGATGCGCTGCGCGTTGCCGACGTTGAAATCCGGCAGAAACACCACCTTGAGCACGTCGCGCACTGCCGGGTCGCGATCCAGGGCCGCCCCGACGGCGGTGATCAGCCGGATGATCAGCTTGGCGAGCTCGTAACCGGGAGCGGCCTTGCCGGCGAACACGAATACGCGCGGTTCGATCTGCAGATGCGGGTCGCTGCGCAGGCGGTGATACAGGCCGATGACATGCAGGATGTTCAGGTGCTGGCGCTTGTACTCGTGGATGCGCTTCACCTGCACGTCGAACATCGCCTGCGGATTGACCACCACGCCGGTGCGCTCGCGGATCAGCGAGGCGAGCGCGATCTTGTTGGCGCGCTTGATATCGCGCCAGTGAGCGCGGAAATCCGCATCCTCGACCAGCGGCTCGAGCCGGCGCAGCTGCTCCAGATCGGCCAGCCACTGCCCGCCGATCGCGTGGCTGATGCAGCGTGACAGCCGCGGGTTGGC
>JASHSK010000374.1 GCA_030038755.1 Gammaproteobacteria bacterium | reverse complement strand
ATCCTCACCAGCTGGAATGCGCTCGCGATCGGCGCGCTCGCCACCGCGGGGCGCAGCCTGCGGCGCCCCGATCTCGCGACGGCGGCCGGCGCGGCGCTGCACCACCTGCGGCGCGTGCACTGGTAGGAGGGTCGGCTGCTGGCCGTCAGTGCGGCGGGCGAGCCCGCGCGGCTCGCGGCCTACCTCGACGACTACGCCTTTCTGATCGACGCGATTCTGCAGCTCGCGCGTGTGCGCTTCGATGCGCGCGAGCTCTCCTGGGCCATCGAGCTCGCCGAGGTGCTGCTGGCACACTTCGAGGACCGGGAACGCGGGGGGTTTTACTTCACCGCGGACGATCATGAGGCGCTGATCAGCCGCCCGAAGTCCTTCGGCGACGAATCGCTGCCGGCCGGCAATGCGATCGCGGCGCGCGCGCTGCTGCAGCTCGGCTACCTGCTCGGCGAAACCCGCTACCTCGCGGCCGCCGAACGCACCCTGCGGGCGGCCTGGCCGGTGCTGCAGAGATATCCGGAAGGGCACGCCTCGATGCTGCAGGCGCTGGAGGATTATCTGGATCCGCCGCGCATCCTCGTGCTGCGCGGCGCATCGGCGGCGATCGAGACGTGGCGGGAGAAGCTGGACACCGGCTTCGCGCCGCGGCGCTGGACGCTGGCCGTGCCCGCCGGCGAGCCCGATCTGCCCGAGGCCCTCGCCGGCAAGCCAGCGCGACCCGGTGGCGAACCGGTCGCCTATATTTGTCGCGGCCTCGAGTGCAGCGCGCCGATCGATTCGCTCGCGCAGCTGCTGCAGGAACTCGACGAGGGCCACGGTGAGGGCCACGGTGAGGGCCACGGCGCCCACGAGGATGCCCACGGCGGATAATGAAAAGCTCGAGGGAGGATAGACACGCATGAACCGCATCACCCGCGCACTCACCGCAGCGGCGGCGCTGCTGGCGCTGCTCGCAGGCATCTCGCTGGCCGCCGGCGCACAGCCGCTGCCGGTGCCGCAGGCAGGACTACCGGGCTTCATTCCCGGCATGCAGGAGGTCCCGGATCCCGGCCTCGTCTACAGGGTGGTCTTCGATCTGTCGACGGCGGGGCCGACCGATAAGGCCGATCCGCGGCTGCTCTCGGCAGCGCGCTATCTCAACTCGCTGGCCGAATACGGGGTGCCGGCGAACCGGCGCGCCTTCGTCGTGGTATTCCACGGCAGCGCCACGCAGTTCGCGCTCGGCAACACCGCCTTCGCCGCACGCCATCACGGCGCACCCAACCCCGACGCGGCGCTGATCGCGCGCATGAAGGCGGCGGGTGTGAGCTTCCGTGTCTGCGGACAGGGCATGATCGCGCAGCACATCGGCCCGCACGACCTGCTGCCGAGCGTGCAGATGGACCTGTGGGCGCTTTCGACGCTCGTGAATCTGCAGCTGCACGGGTACGTGCGCGTCGCGGGCTGACGGCGGGCCGATCGCGCAGAACGGCCCTCAACTTGCGGAGATCAGGTACATGGAAGACCCCGTCTGGACGAACATGGATCACTACTTCGATGCGCGACTGGTGGGGGAGGATGACGCACTGACCGCCGCGGTCGAGGCGACACGCGCCGCCGGTGTGCCGCTCATCCAGGTGTCCCCGACGCAGGGCAAGCTGCTGATGGTGCTGGCGGCGGCCGTCGGTGCACGCGCCATCCTGGAGATCGGCACGCTGGCCGGCTACAGCACCATCTGGCTGGCGCGTGCCCTGCCCCCCGGTGGCCGCGTGGTCACGCTCGAGCTGCGCGACAAGCACGCCGAGGTGGCGCGCGCCAACCTGCAGCGGGCCGGCGTCGCCGATCGTGTGCAGCTGCGCGTGGGCCGCGCACTCGATCTGCTCGGCGAGCTCGCGCAGCAGGGTGCCGGGCCGTTCGACGTGGTGTTCATCGACGCCGACAAGGCCGGCTATCCCGACTACCTGACGGCCTCACTGAAGCTGTCGCGCCCCGGGACGCTGATCATCGCGGACAACGTCGTGCGCGACGGCCGGGTGCTCGATGAGGCCACGACCGATCCGGACACGCGCGGCATCCGTCGCTTCATCGACCTGGTGGCGGCGGAGCCGCGTCTGACGGCCACGGCGGTCCAGACGGTCGGGGAGAAGGGCTATGATGGCTTCGCGATCGCCGTAGTCAACGGCGTGCGCGCCGCAGGCCGGGCCGGCTGACGGGCCGCTGACGGGCAGCCCGGTGGTCCCCATCGACCGTTCCGCGCATCACGGCCGCCCGCGATGTGCCTGATCCTGATCGCCTGGCAGGCACACCCCGACTATCCGCTGGTGCTCGCGGCCAATCGCGACGAGTTCCACGCGCGCGCCGCGGCGCCCGCCGCGTGGTGGCGCGAGCCGCCCATGCTCGCCGGTCGTGATCTGGCGGCGGGGGGCACCTGGCTCGGGCTCGCCGAGGACGGTCGCTTCGCCGTCCTGACCAACTATCGCGATCCCGCCCAGCAGCGGCCTGGCCTGCCGACCCGTGGCGGCCTCGTCCCGCAGACGCTCGGCGCGCTGCGGCCGGCCGAGCAACAGCTGCGCGCGCTGCAGAGCGCCGCCACCGCCTACAACGGCTTCAACCTGCTCTTCAGCGATGCCGGGCACCTGGCGGTCTACGAGAGTGTGCCCGCGCGCGGCCGCCTGCTGCCGGCGGGTGTCTACGGCCTCTCCAATCACCTGCTCGATACGCCCTGGCCGAAGGTCGTGAGCGCCAAGGCAGCCCTGGCCCGAGCCCTCTCCCGGCTGCCGCAGCGCGAGCCGCTGCTGCAGCTGCTGCGCGATGAGGCGCAGGCAGACGAGGCGCAGCTGCCGCGTACCGGCCTGTCCATCGAGTGGGAACGGCTGCTCTCCAGCGCGTTTATCCGCGCGCCCGGCTACGGCACGCGCTGCTCGACGATCGTGTTGATCGACGATCGCGGCCGCGCGAGCTTCAGCGAGTGGACCTGGAACGAAGCGGGCCGCGAGGCCGGCCGCGTCGACTACGCCTTCGACATACGCAGTGCGCGCGACACCCGCAATGCGGGCAGTGCCGGCGGTACGCGCAATGCGGGCAGTGCGCGCGGTACGCGCGCGACCTGACGCGAGTACCTGACGCCGCCGACTACTCGGCCCGCACCGTGACCGCGGCCGCGCCGTTTGGCGTTCGTCCGCCGAGCGCGGCCCGCGCCGTCGGTGGCCGCGGCGCGGCGATCTCCGCGCGCATGAACAGGCGGGCCACGCCCAGCAGCGCCGCGAAGGTGCCGGCCAGGAGCGCGAACTGCAACCAGCCGGCGACGTGATCCGAGCTGCCGCTCAGCGCCAGACCGGCGAAGCAAAACAGGAAGTGCGCACAGAACACGTACAGGGAAGCCTGCCCCATCATCACCAGCGGCCGGACCGCCAGCGGCTCGAGCACCGTGCGGAAGCGGATCAGGATCGCGGCGACCGCGACGAAGTCGACCAGGCGCGCCGGCCCGAAGTGCCACTTGTCGTACAGCGCCAGGGGGCCGGTATCGATACCCACGACCTGCACGTAGCGCACCGCGAGCAGCGCCACAGCCACCACGACTCCCGGTATCCACGCGCGCGCCGCCCAGCGCTCCGCAGGCAGATCGCCGCGTGCCCAGCGCACACCGCACCACATGCCGATGATCCACATCAGCTGCCAGGCCCACAGGTTGAACGCGCCCATCTCCGTGATCGGAACGCGGATGTCAAAGTCACGCGCCAGTGCCGCGTACAGCATCCGTCCGAGCCCAAACTGTGCTCCCACCCACAGCAGCGCGCTCGCGGCCAGCACGTACTTCCAGCCGCGTCCGTGACGCCCGGTGATCAGCAGCACGAACGGCGACAGGAACAGGAAGGTGATATACAGCGGGATGATGTCCAGCAGCGGCGGGCGGTAGATCAGCATCAGACTGTCGAGCACCGCGCGCTTCTGACCGGCCGTGAAATAAAAGTGCAACAGGTTGTATAGCGCCGGCGTGTGGCCGCCGATCGCAATGCGCGCCGCCACCACGAACAGCAGCAGCAGCAGACCGACGTGAAACGCATACAGCCGCGCGGTGCGCAGCATCAGCTTGCGCTGCATGACCCACGGGCCCTCGCGATTGAGCAGCCGGAAATAGATGCGTCCGGTGAACAGCGCGGACAGGAAGATGAATCCTTCCGAGGCCGACAGGAACCCGATCGGCTGATTGACCCACGGCGTGAGCACCGTGGGGACGTGCACGAGCGTCATCCATACGAGCATGAGCCCGCGCAGAGCGTCGATCTCGAGTCGTCGCTCCATCTCTATCTCAAGCCCGGGTGCATCTCGAGCCCGGGTGCGATCCAGCAGTCAGGGACGGTCTACAGGTCAAGGCACAGCAGCTCATCGATCCTCGGGGATTATCGGCGGCACCGGTTGCCGCGGTGTTGCAGCACCCTGTCGTCAGAACGCCGGCGCGGCTGTCACGTTGACCTGTGCGGATCACGCCGTCAAGCTTGCGCCACCGATCGGTGACGGCGACAACAGTTTGCAACAGTCCTCCCAGATCTGGTATGGCGCGCGCGCGCTCGCTGATTGGATTCGTGCCGGCGGCCGACCGCAACGCGTCGTGAGCGCGCTTGCACTGCGGCTGCGCTGGCATGCGCACTGGTTCGAGCAGAACTGGCAGGCGCAGGCGCGGCGGCTCGAGGCCCTCGCGCCCGCACACGCGCCGGTATTCATTCTCGGTCTATGGCGCTCGGGAACAACGGTGCTGCACGAGCTGCTGGCCGAGTGCACCGGCTGGAACACGCCGCGCACCTGGCAATGCTTCCACCCCTCCACCTGCTTCCTGTCCGGTGCGCCTCGCGCGGCCGCGGAGGTCGAGCGGCCGATGGATGCCGGCCGGATACATACCCACGGACCGCAGGAAGACGAGTTCGCACTGCTGCTGCTGGGTGAGCCGTCGCTGTACCGCGGGTTCATCGACCCGCGTCGCCTCGGCGAGTGCGCCGCCATGTTGCGCGAGCCTGATAAGGACGCCTGGCGGGTCGATGCCTTGCGGGTCGACGCCTTACCGCGCTGGCGCCTGTTCGTGCGCGGCATTGCGGCGCAGGGCGGGCCGGCAGGCGGACCGCAGGGCGGGACCCCCGGTGAGCCGCCCCGTGCGGTACCCCGCGGGGTGCACAGCACCCCCGCTCAGACCGGGCTGCTGCTGAAGTCGCCCAATCACTGCTTTCGCCTACCCCTGCTTCGGGCCCAGTTCCCGGACGCGAAGTTCATCTGGATCGGGCGGCACAGCGGTGAGGTCCTGAGCTCGAATCTGCGCATGTGGAGTGCCATGACACAACTGCACGGCCTGTGGGAAGGCCCGACCGGGGCGATCGAGGCCTTCCTGCTCGACGCGTTGCGCGCCTGCGGGCGTACACTGGCGCGCGCACTCGACGAGATGCCACCGGAGCGGCTCTACTGGTTGGACTTCGAGCAGCTGCGGGCCGACCCGCAGCGAACGCTGCAGCGCACACTGGAGTTCCTGGGTGCGCACCGGCTCGCCAGCCCTTCCGCCGGGCCACCGGGGGACGCACCTCTGCGCCAGGCGCTTTCCCGCGTCCCGATCTACCCGGGCAGCCGCGCTGCGCTGCCCGATGATGAAGACGTACGGCGCTTCGAAGCTCTTATGGCAAGTGCCAGGCACCGCTTTGGGGATGCGGCTGCGGCGCGGCGAACCCTCGCCGGCTAGGGCTGGAGCGGGCGAGGCGTCGCCCGGCTGACCTGGCCCGGCGCGAAATAACGACGCAGCGCCGTAAGGTGTCCTATGCTAATCCCCAGCGTCAACCCGTTCGGACGTGACGCCGTTGCAGTTGAAGAGGCGAGCGGCTGCCGCGGCCAGCCTCGGATGCTGTCGTAGTGGTAAATTTTGCGAGCGGCGCTCACAGGAGGAGTCCAATCGTGGTGCATGCAAGACAACGCCCCTCGCTCATCGGCGCCTCGGCGCTGCTACTGGTCGCGCTGGTGGGTCTGGCGCCGTGGCGGCCTGCACACGCGTATGTGGATCCGAACTCCGCAGGTCAGCTGTATCAGTTTCTATTCCCGTTCCTGATCGCCGCGGCCTCCACGCTGGCTGCACTGCGGCGCTATATTGCCCGGCTCTGGAACCGGCTCGTCAACGCAGTGGTCATGGCGGTTCGCCGCGACCGCCCATCACGCCCCCAGAACAACAGCGACGGCTGAGCGATCCATGGACACGCGCGGCAGCGCCGGCACGCGTGTCGACGCGGAGGCGCTGCAGTCGGGATGGCGCGTTGCCGCGTTGCCTTCGCTGGCGCTGCTCGGAGCGGTGCTGCCGCTGGCGTTCATTCCTCAGGTCGAAGATCTTCTCTACTATTTGCGACCCCTCGAGCTGCTGCCCGCCTACGGCACCGCCTGGCTGCTGTTGGCCGCCCTCGCGCTGCCCGTGTGGCTGATTGCCACGCTGCTGCTGACCATCCTGGGCTCGACGGCTGCGCTGCGCGGCGCGCGCGCCGCGCTCACCATCGCTCTGGCGGGCGTTGCCGCCGCCATCACCCTGGCGGCACTGCTGTACTGCCTGCTGGTGTGGGTACAGACCTTCGGGTGGCTGCGCGGCGTAGCGCTGCGCGGCGCAGTGCTGTGGACCATCCTGATCCTGGGCTTCATCGCCGGCTGCACCGCACACGGGCGTCGTACCGTGCTGCAGCTGCGCCCGTTGCTCATCGGCTGCCTGGCCGCCGGCGCGCTGTGCGCGCTCGCGGTCCCGCTCGCGGGCTGGGGCCACGGCTGATGCGGCGCCGCCAGCTCCTGGCCTCCGCGCTGGCCGGCGGGGTCATCGCTGCAGCAGGCCCGTTCGCGCGTATGCGCGCGGCGGACAGCGCCGCCGGATCCGCGGCCGATACCTCGGCCGATACCGCGCCGCCGGCGCTCGCGCCGCGACCCAACATCGTGCTGCTGACCATCGATGCACTGTCGGCGGAGCACATGTCTCTCTACGGTGCCGCGCGTCCCACGACGCCGCAGCTCGATGCCTTCGCCGGCACCGCCACCACCTTCGAGCACGCCTACGCGGACGGAAACTACACTACGCCCGGCATCGCCTCCATCCTCACGGGCACACGCCCCTGGACGCACCGCGCGCTGCAGCTGCAGGCGTGGCCGGATGAGCGCTCGCGCGCCAGTTCGCTGCCCGCACTGCTGCACGCCGCCGGCTACCGCATGGGTTACGTCTCCACGAACTCAGCCGCCGGCGCGGCCAAGAACGGCTTGGGTGCGTATTTCGAATTCGCGGTGCGCGATCGCATCAAGGACCCGGACCTGTGCACCGATGCGCTCTCGGCAAAACTCAAATACGCGTGTCCCGTGGCCTCGATGCCGTTGTTCGCGACGCTCGCGGACCTGCTGCTGCCGCGGCCGGTGCGTGACAACTCGCACTATGACCCGCAGCTGGCCACCGCCCCCGCGCTCGCCTGGCTGCAGCAGGTCGATCGATCCCGTCCCATTTTCCTGTGGGTGCACCTGTTCCCGCCGCACTCTCCCTACGCCGCCCCCGCGCCCTGGCTCGGCCGCTTCGATCCCTCACCGCAGGCGCGCACCATCGCGGCGACCGAACCGCACTGGGCCTACACCATGCGCAGCGTCTCACCGTCACTGGCCCATACGCTGGAAGCGCGTTACGACGAAGCGGTGAGCTACGTGGATCACTACGCCGGAGAGTTTCTGCAGCGCGCGCTGCAGCTGCTCGGCCCCGACACCGCGCTCGTGGTGACAGCCGATCATGGCGAGAGCTTTCGGCACGGCTACGGCGCACATACCGGACCGGGGCTGTTCGATGAGATCATTCACGTCCCACTGATCATCCGGCTCCCGGGCCAGACGCAGGCCATCCGCTGTCCCACGGTCGTCGAGCAGGTCGACATCGCCCCGACGCTGGCGCAGCTCGCCGGCGTTCCCACCACACCGCCGCTGTGGGAAGGCCGCTCGCTGCTGGGCGCGTGGGCCTATCCGGGCACCAATCTGCTGTCGATCAAGCCCGCGTTCAGCATGAACTTCGAGCAGAACCCGCGCCACGCGCGCCTCACCGTCGGTTCCGTGGCCGTGATCGACGACCACTGGAAGCTCGTGCATTACCTCGGCCGCCCGCACTACCCGCAGATGCCGCCGCTGCACGACGCGCTGTTCGACCTGGCGGCCGACCCACGCGAAGACCACGATCTCGCCGCCGCCCAGCCCGCCGAGGTCGTCCAGCTGCGCTCGCTCATCGCCGAGCAGCTGGCGCGCCATGGGGGCGCAGAGTAGGACGCAGCATCGCTGAGTGGGTATCGAACCCTCCGGAGTGATTTGGGGAAACAAATCACTCCGGAGGGTCCGATACCCGCTCACCGGTACCGGACTACGTGCGCTGCCGTAGCGCCACCATGCCACGGCGGCAGCGGCGGCCGAAAACACCAGACGCGCCGGATATCTGGCGGTAGGGATCGAATCATCAGGCGCGCTTTGAATCTCCCAAAGCGCGCCTGATGGTTCGATCCCTATGGTCTGGTATGTGCCGCGTCTCGGCGCCTACTCGACGCCGCCCGTATCCCCCGGCGTGCGATTCACGGCCACCACCGTGGCGCGCGGAAAGAAATTGAATTCCGAGGCGCTGGCCCACGTGTAGGCGCCCATTGCGCGGCCGACGATCAGATCGCCGGCCTTGAGCTGCGGCAGCATCAGGTTCTCGGCGATCACGTCGATGCTGTCGCACGTCGGGCCGGCGAGTACCGAGGGCAGCAGCGGCTCGCCCTGGCGCAGCGATTCGACGGGATAGCGCGCATGGTCGTAGAGCTGGCCGCTGTAGGAGCCGTACAGGCCGTCGTCGAGGTAGTACCACCAGTGTCCCTCGCGGCGCGCGCGTCCCATGACGCTCGCCACACCGATCGCGGCCGGGCCTGCGATGTAGCGCCCGGGCTCGGCGATGACGCGCACGCGCTTGGGCAGCCGGGCGAGCGCCGCGCGGATCGGCGCGCAGAATGGGCGGATATCCAGCGTGTGCTGCAGGTAGTCGATCGGAAAGCCCCCGCCGATATCCAGAGTGTCGAGCGTGCCGAGGCGCTCGCGCCGCGCGTTGGCCAGCAGCGCCGCGCATGCCTCGATGGCCTCCACGTGCTTGAGGGAGTCGGCGGCCTGCGAGCCCACGTGAAACGAGAAGCCGCGCACGTCCACGCCCAGCGAAGCCGCCAGGCGCGCCAGCTCGATCGCGTCCTCCGGATCGCAGCCGAACTTGCGCGACAGATCGCACACGGCTCCCGTGCTCCTGAAGGACACGCGCAGCAGCAGCGCGGCACGCTGGCCGTAGCGGCGGAACTTGCGCACCTCATCGGGATTGTCGGCGACGAACAGGCGCACGCCGAACTCCAGTGCGTTGCGGATGTCGCGCTCGCGTTTGATCGGATGGGTATGAATGCAGCGTTGCGACGCGATGCCGAGCGATTGCACCAGCTGCACTTCTCCCGTGGTGGCCAGATCGAGCCACCCGCCGAGCTCCACGATGGCGCGAACCACCGCCGGGTGCGGCAGTGGCTTCAGTGCATAGTGCAGATCCACGCCGGGCAGCGCCCCTCGCAGCTTGCGGTACTGCGTGCGCACGCGCCCGCAGTCGATGATCAGCAATGGGGAGCCGAACTCGCGCACCAGCCGGCGGATCTCGTCCGGCTGGAACGGATCGATGGGTTTCAACGCGGGATCCCCTTCAGTGGGAGGCGTCTGCAGCAGCACGGGTTGCTAGGGCAGGATGCCCGCCGCGATCGAGTGATCGTCTTCGTCGGCGACATCGACGGTCGATGAGGCGGCAGCGCCCCGGGAAAGCCGGTCACGCACCGCCTCCCAGCGCTCGTCGTTCGGCACGGCCTGCACGAGGATGCGCGCGCAGCCGGCTTTGTCCAGAGTGCGCAGGTGGTTGTAGAGATCATGCGCGTAGGCATCCACGCGCGGTCCGGCGTTGATCCAGGTGACCGAGCGGTAGGTACCCAGCGGCGGGCGCTGCGCGAGCACGGCGATGCGCTGGCCGCCCTCGGACAGCGCGGCGACTAGCCGCTCGATGTCGTCGGCCGCGACGATGCTCATCGGCGTGGCCGGCGCGTAGTGCGCACTGTGACTGCCGGGGACGCGCGGGATGGCGGCGGCACCGCCGATGCCTGCGTCGATTGCGCCCCCCGCGCCAGCGGCTGGCGCGACGGCAGCCAGCCCAGCGCTGCCGGCGGTCGACGGCAGGTCGCTGCGCACTTCGGGCACCACGCGCCGCAGCTGGGACAGACTGATCGCCCCCGGGCGCAGCAGCCGCACGCTGCCCCCCACGCAGGCGACAATCGTGGATTCCAGACCGACCTTGCATTCCCCACCGTCCAGGATCACGCGCACCGCGCCGCCGAACTCCTCGCGTACGTGCTCCGCACGCGTGGGGCTGAGCCGCCCATAGCGGTTCGCCGAGGGCGCGGCGATACCCCCGCCAAAGGCTGTCAGCAGCTGCTGGGCCATCGGATGCGAGGGTACACGCACGGCGATCGTATCCTGTCCCCCGGTGACCAGCGGGTGCACCTTGGGAGCTCGCGGCAGCACGAGCGTCAGCGGCCCGGGCCAGAAGCGCTCGGCGAGCCGCTCGGCGGCCACCGGCACCTCACGAGCCCAGCGGGTGAGGTATCTGGGGCTATCCAGATGCACGATCAGCGGATGCGTCAGGGGTCGGCCCTTGAGCTGAAACACCCGACTGAGCGCGCCCGGATGCGCCGCGTGCGCACCCAGGCCGTAGACCGTCTCGGTCGGAAAGGCCACCAGGTCGCCGTCACGCAGCGCCTCCACGGCGGCATTGAGCTCAACTTGCGTCGCCCGTACAACGGTCACCATAAGGGCGATTGTACCGGCGCGCCACCGCGCTATTCGAGCGCAACTCGGTTATTCGAGCGAAACGCGCTCCCAGCCCTGCGCAGTGCGATCGAGCTCGTAGGCCGGCCAGTAGTGCCGATCGAGCTTCAGCGTGATGACCTGGGGCGCATCATTCCAATCCAACAGCTTGATGCGCAACGAAGAGCGATCCGGACGCCCGCTGACCTGTCGCAAAAATGCGTCGAGATTGGGGGTCGGCTGCCCATCGACCTCGACGATGCGGTGTCCCGGGACCAGACCGTAGTGCGATGCCGGGGAGCCAAACTGGTAATAGGCGACATAAACACCCTGTGGCACTATGCCGCGCTGCGCCTCCATCGCCCGATAGGGCGCCTGCAGCGTCGCGCCGGCCCATTCGACCACCCGCGAGAGGTCGCTGCCGGTCAGCGCCGCGGTCCTGACGACCGGGTTCTGCTCCCCGTTGACGCGCCAGACGGTTACCCGCACCTGCTCCTTATCCTCCACCGCCTGCTCGACCTCGCGAAACTGCGTGACCGGTTGCCCGTCGATCGCCAGCACGATGTCGCCCGGCTGCAGAACCCGCGCCGCGTCCGAGCCACCCACCAGCCTTGTGACGCTCAGCACTTCGCGCGCGCTTGGATCCGCGCTCGCGATGCGCTGCACCCACGTCTGGCTCAGTCCCAGTTGCCGCGCGGAAGCGAGCGACAGCGGCTCGAACTCCGCCTCGAGCGAGTGCAGCGGTCGGCCGGTGCGCACCAGGTTCACGGTCTCGACCACCAGATCACTGGGGATGCCGCGCATCTCCTGCAGCAGCTCCCCATTGCTGTCGGAGGCGAAGCTCGCCCATAGCCCACGCACGCGTCCCTGATCATCCGAGAGCACCCCGACGACGTCGTCGGGCGGATCCACGAGCGAGGCCACATCCAGGTTGCTGTCACGAAAGCGCACCGTGCGCGACAGCGGCAGATCGATCGGCTCCACGTCCGAAATCGTGGTGGTGCGCGCCCGGATCAGCCCGTTGCTGTCCAGGCCCACGACATTCACGCTCTGCCCGGCCATCAGCGGCCGGGTATCGAACTGCGCCGCCTTCACCGGCGTGGCGCCCAGCAGCCGCGGGTCGTAGTGGATCACGGCCAGGTTGTGCAGCGGATGGATGTAGACGACCTTGCCGGGAATCTCGATGGTCCCGCCGAATACCAGTCGAACGTCCCCCAGCGAGTTGGGCACCGTGTCGCGATCGGTGACGATGAGGCCGCGTTGCGCATCCACGATCAGACCGGTGCCGTGGTAGTAGCGCTCGGTGACACCGGAGATCGTGTAGGGCATGTCGAAGGTGATGTAGACCAGCGACGGCGCGATCGGCGCAGCCTGCGCGTCGTCGACCTGCGGCAGCTGCGCGCTCACCGGCGTCGGCGCGGGCGCGGGGGCCACCGCCGGCAGATCGACGCATTGCCAATAGCCCACCTGATCGTCGCGCCGGCAATGTCGCGCGGGGAACCAGTGCCGATCGATGCGCACCGAGCGCAGCTGGCTGTTATTCGGATCGTCGATGGTGACGAAGCGGATGGCCACCTCCGCGCCGTCGCCGTAGTGCTCGATCGCGGCAATGAAATCGTCCAGATCGTTGACGCGCTTCGAGTCCACGTCGGTGATGATCGCGCCGCGCGGCACGTCGGCGGACTCGAATATATAGCCGGCGGCAGCGACGAATGCGCCGCGGATCGGACGGTGGAAGGCGCGCGCCTCCTCGTAGGAGAGCGTGTGCACGATCGCATCGCCGAGCTCCACGTACGAGTCCGGCGTGATGGAGTCCAGGTCACCGACCTTCAGACGCGCCGTGTACAGATGTCCACCGCGCGACAGTTGCAGGGTCACCATCTGGCCGACCGAATCGTCGAGCACCGCCTCCAGCGGATCGAACTGCGTGACCAGCTGGCCGTTGACACGCACCAGCACGTCGCCCGGCTCGAGCACACCATCGCTCATCGAGCCCGGCTGCACGTCGTTCACCACCAGCATCCCGGTGCCGTCCGGGTTGGACGCCCGCGCCGCCGCCTCCACATCGGGAGTGAGGCCCAGCCGCTCGAGCTCGTCAAAGGGCCGGTAAAGGAATTCCGTCTCCAGCGTGCCGCGTGTGACCGGCTCGCCCGATTGGATGAGCCGCAGCGCACGCCGCACGCGCCCGAGCGGCAGGTAGAAACTCGAAGCCGCCCCCGTGGCTCCACCGGCGTTGAGCGCGAGCACGTGGCCCTGGATGTCCACGACCGGCGAGCCGGAGGAGCCTCCGGAGGTGCCCGAGGCCGCCTGGATATAGAACGTGTTGAAGTCGTTGTAGCGACCCACGCCGTAATCGGGCGCCTCGCGGTCCAGTCGCGCGAGCGTTCCCGCGAGGATCGAGAGCTGCTCGCCGGCGTTATTCCCCACGACGCGGATCTCGCGCCCGACCTGCGCATCCTGGGGCGCGAGCGTCAGGGCCTGCGGGCTGATGTATTTGAGCTGTCTGGGGTCGTAGTGATAGAAGCCGAAGTCATGTATCGGATCGCGATACACCGGATAGAGCTGCACCTCCTCGCGATCAAGAAAGGTGGCCGTCGCGGTAACCGGTCCCGGGGTCACGACGTGACGGTTCGTGAGGATCAGACCGCGCTGGGCGTCGACCACGAAGCCCGTGGCCTCGGCGGACATGTTGCGCTCCGTATCGAACGAGCGTGCCTGGTCGATTTCGATCGACACGACGCTGCCGGCGATGCGCTCGAGCGTCGTGGCCCAATCCGCCGCCGAGGCAGCCTCTCCAACCGGCACCGGCACATGCGCGGCCCTGGCGCCATTCGTGGGCCCCTGCGCGCCGGAAGGGCTCTGCACCGGCGAGGGCAACGGCCCGGGCAGCGCCGCAGCATCCGTGCTCGCGGACTGCGGCGCCGCCGCAGCTGCGGGCTGTGCCGAAGTCTGGGCCGGCACGACCGGGGTGACCGCGGCCGCCGGCAGCGCGCTGCCGAGTGCCACGGACATCGCGAGCACCGTCGTGGCTGCAATCCGTCGGGGCCGTTGGTCGTCTTTCATGGCATTTGTCCGCATGTGATTCGCTGACGCCGCAGGGCGGTCATTGCACAGACTCCGTTGCGCTGGCAAGGTTCATCGCCCCGCGAGCACCAGCAGCCAGACCAGGCCGAGCAGCGCAAAGGACAGCAGTACGGCCGCCGAGCCGGCATCCTTCGCCAGACCGGCGAGTGCATGGCGCTCGAGGCCGATGCGGTCCACGGTCGCCTCGATGGCACTGTTGAGCAGCTCGACGATCAGGATCAGCAGCACCGGTGCCGTGAGCAGCGCCCGCTGCACCCCATCGTGCCCGAGCCACAGGCCCAGGGGCAGCGCGACGCAGGCGAAGGCCAGCTCCTGGCGAAATGCCTGCTCCTCGCGGAATGTGCCGGCAATTCCCCGGGCGCTCGAGCTGAACGCAGTCAGCAGCCGCTGCACACCGGTGAGCTTATGACGCCGCAGCATCGCTCGACTCCTGCGGCCTGCGCTCGCGGTACGCCAGATCGAGCTCGCGCGCGGCGTGCACGTCGTCCAGGCGTCGCACCGGCAGCGTGTAGGGGGCACGCTGCAGGCGCTCCGGGTCCTCGCGCGCCTCCTGCAGGATGCGCGTCATCGCGGTGACGAATGCGTCCAATGTTTCCTTGCTCTCGGTCTCGGTCGGCTCGATCAGCAGACACTCGCTGATCAACAGCGGAAAGTAGGTCGTGGGCGCGTGAAAACCCAGGTCCAGAAGCCGCTTGGCGACATCCATGGCGGTCACACCCAACTCCTGCGCCTGCCGGCGCAGCGTCAGGATGAACTCGTGGCTCGCGCGCCGCCGCGGATAGGCGGCATCGTACCCTACCTGCTGCAGCCGCGCCGACAGGTAATTGGCGTTCAGCGTGGCGAATTCCGCGACGCGCTGCAGGCCTTCGCGCCCAAGCAGGCGCAGGTAGACGTAAGCCCGCAGCAGCACGCCCGCGTTGCCGCCGAACCCGGCGAGTCGCCCGATCGACTGCGGCAGATCTCGCTCATCGAGCCAGCGATAGCGCACGCTCTGGCCCTCGCCCCTGTCGTCGCTCTCACCCCTGTCGTCGCTCTCGCTCTCGCCCCCGCCCTCGGCGCTGGCCGGCCCGCCGTCGCGCCCCACGATGGGCAGCGGCAGGAATGGCAGCAGCCGCTGCGCGACACCGACAGGCCCGGCTCCCGGACCGCCGCCGCCGTGGGGTGTCGAGAAGGTCTTGTGCAGATTGACGTGCATGACGTCAAAGCCCATGTCCCCCGGCCGTACCTTGCCCAGGATCGCGTTCAGGTTGGCGCCGTCGTAATACAGCAGCCCTCCCGCCGCGTGCACCAGCCGCGCGACCTCCTCGATACGGCGCTCGAAGACGCCGAGCGTGGACGGATTGGTCAGCATGATGCCCGCGGTGCGCGGTCCGAGCGCCGCCCGCAGCGCCGACAGATCCACATCGCCGTCCGCGTCCACGGGGATCTCGCGCGCGACGCATCCGCACATGGTGGCGGTGGCCGGGTTGGTGCCGTGCGCGGCCTGTGGCACGAGGATCTCGTTGCGCGTGGGATCTCCACGCGAGCGGTGATAGGCGCGGATCATCGCCACGCCGGCAAACTCCCCGTGCGCGCCGGCGAGCGGACTGAGCGCCACGCCGCGCATGCCGGTGATCGCCTTGAGCATCTCCTGCAACTCGTAGACGCAGGCGAGGAAGCCCTGGCTCAACTCGGGCGGTGAGAGGGGGTGGCGCGCCAGAAATTCCGGCAGCAGCGCGGCCGCGTTGCAGGCTTTGGGGTTGTATTTCATCGTGCAGGAGCCGAGCGGATAGAAGTGCGTATCGATCGAAAAGTTGAGTTGCGAGAGGCGCGTGTAATGCCGCACGACGTCCAGCTCGCTCAGCTCGGGCAGCGCCGCCGGCCGTCGCCGCAGCAGCGCCGGTGGGATGTGCTCGGCGCTGCGTTCGTCCTCCGCGCTCGCAGCCGGCCACTGCGCGCGGGCGGCACGACCCGGCCGCGAGTGCTCGAAGATCAGCGGCTCGCGTGCGCGCGCGATCATGGCGCGTCCCCCGCCGCCGGCGGCGCGCGCAGCACCTCGTCGAGCGCCGCCGCGTAACGGCGGATGTCCTGCGAGGTCTTGGTCTCGGTCGCGCAGATCAGCAGCGCTGCACCCAGCTGCGGATAGAGCGTCGACAGATCCAACCCGCCGACGATGCCGCGCGCCGCGAGCGCGCGCAGCACCGCTGCGACCGGTCGATCCAGCATCAGCGCTGCCTCGTGAAACAGCGGCGCGGAGAACGCGCGGCGCACACCGGGGATGGCGGTCAGCGCCCGCACCAGCTGCGCGGTGCGCGCCCTCGAGATTTGCGCCACGCGCTCGAGCCCCTGCGCGCCCATGAGTGCCAGATACACCGTGCCGGCCATCATCAGCAGACCCTGGTTGGTGCAGATATTGGAGGTGGCCCGCGCACGTCGGATGTGCTGCTCGCGCGCCTGCAGCGTGAGCGTAAAGCCGGGCCGTCCTTCCAGATCCACGGTGCGTCCGACGATGCGGCCCGGCATCTGTCGCACGTGCTGCAGCCGCGTGGTCATGAAGCCGAAATACGGCCCACCCGAGGACAGTGGGCAACCGAGCGGCTGGCCCTCACCCACGACGATGTCCGCACCCGCCGCTCCCCACTCCCCGGGCGGCTTGAGCACCCCGAGGGAGATCGGATTGACCACCGCGACCAGCAGTGCGCCGCTCGCGTGCGCCCAGTCCGTGACGGCATCCACATCCTCGAGTACGCCGAAGAAATTCGGCTGCTGGATCACCACCGCGCTGATGTCTCCCGCGCCGTGCGCGCTCCCGGCGTCGCGCGTCCCGCCGGCGCCGTCCGGCAGCAGCGTGCGGCCGCTGGCGCGATCGAACGGCAGCTCCTCGAACGTCAGACCCTGCCCGGCCGCCGTGGTCAGGGCGACCTGGCGGTAGTGCGGATGCACGCTGCGCGCGATGCGGATATGCGTGCCGCGCGCGCGCCGATTGGCACGCACGGCCATCAGACAGGCCTCCGCCAGCGCACTGGCCCCGTCGTAGAGCGAGGCGTTGGAGACCTCCATGCCGGTGAGGCTCGCCATCATGCTCTGGAATTCGTAGATCGTCTGCAGCGTGCCCTGGCTTGCCTCCGCCTGATAGGGCGTATAGGCGCTGTAGAACTCGCCGCGGGTGATCGTCGACCAGACGGCGGCGGGGATGTGGTGCTCGTAGGCGCCCGCGCCGAGGAAGCACAGCGGCGTGCCGTCCGCACGCGCGCGCGCGCGCATCAGCTGCATCACCTCGAACTCGGACAGGCCCCGTCCGATCGCATCGAGCTCCTGCACCCGCAGGTGCGGGGGAATCTCCTCGAACAGCGCCTCGATGTCGGGCGCGCCCAGCGTCGCGAGCATGTCGCGAACGTCATCTGCGGTGTGCGGGATGAACGGCATTGGCGCGGTTCTGCTTCGCGGCGGCCGCGGCACGGCCCGCCCGCCTGTATCGGTTCGCTCAGCGCTCCGCCGCGACGGCCTCGTAATCCTTCGCGGACAGCAGCGCGGCGACCTCCTCCGGTGACTGGGGCTTCACCCGCATCAGCCATCCGCCGCCATAAGGGTCGCGGTTGATCAGCTCCGGAGAATGCGCCAGCTTGTCGTTGGTGCCCACGACCGTGCCGGCGATCGGCGCAAAGATGTCCGAGGCGGCCTTGACCGACTCGACCACCGCACAGGCCTCCCCGGCCGCCAGGCGCCGCCCGAGCTCGGGCAGCTCGACGAATACCAGATCTCCCAGCGCCTCCTGCGCGTGATCACTGATTCCGATCTCCACCGTGCCATCCTGTAGCTGCCGCAGCCACTCATGGCTGCGCGTGTATCTCAGATCCGCCGGAATCCTGCTCATCCAGTCTGCTCCTGAAGCTGCTCTGCTCCTAAAGCTGCACCAGCACGCGCCCGTGGCGCACGAAGGGAGGGCGCACCACGCGCGCCGGCAACAGCCGGTCGCGCACTTCGACCTGCACTGCATCGGCCGTGTCCGCCGGTACACGGGCCAGCCCGATCGAGCGGGCGAGCGTCGGGGAGAAGGTCCCGCTCGTGACTGCGCCCTCGCCTGCCCCCGGCGCAATGACACGCTGATGACTGCGCAGCACCGCGCGCTCATCGAGCACCAGCCCGACCAGCTTGTGCGCGCTGCCACGCTCGCGGATGGCCTCGAGCGCCGCGCGACCGATGAACTGCCGCCCGGGCGGCTCGAACGCCACCGTCCAACCGAGGCCCGACTCGAACGGGTGGGTCTGCTCATCCATGTCGTTACCCTACAGGTTCAGGCCTGCTTCCAGTCGCAGCGTGTCACGCGCACCGAGCCCGCAGGAGCGCACGCCCGCGGCGTTGAGCCGCTGCCAGAAGCTGCCCGCCTCGCCCGCCGGCAACATGATCTCGAAGCCGTCCTCGCCGGTGTAGCCCGTGCGCGCGATGAACCACGAGCCGAACTGACGGCCGTGGAAACGCGCGAGCGCCATCACATCCGAGGCGGTCTCGGGCGCGAGCAGCGTCGCGCAGCGCTGGCGCGCCTGCGGACCCTGCACGGCGAGCATCGCCAGATCGCGCCGCTCGAGCAGCCGGACATCCACGCGCTCCGCGTGCGCGCCGATCCAGGCGATGTTCTTGTCGCGCGTGCCGGCATTCACCACCAGCCGGAATTGATCTTCGGCCAGCAGATAGACCACCAGATCATCGATGATGCCACCGTGCTCGTTGAGCATGCAGCCGTAGGATGCCTGGCCCGGGGCGGTCAGGCGCCCCACGTCGTTGGCGAGCAATTGCCCAAGCAGCTCGCGTGTCCGCGAGCCCGACAGGTCGACGATACACATGTGAGACACATCGAACACACCGGCAGTCTGTCGCACGGCCTGGTGCTCCTCGATCTGTGAGCCGTACGCCACCGGCATATCCCAGCCGCTGAAGTCGACGATGCGAGCGCCGAGCGCGACATGCAGGCTGTACAGACAGGTATGCCGGCCCACTGCGTCCCTCTGTGCGACTGAGTGGCGATCACGCGGGATGGCGCGCTGCATCATAGCACCGCCCACGGCGGGCGCCGCCGGGCGCAACCCCTCGGATCGCCAACGAAAAAGGCGGCAGACTCTTCGCCCGCCGCAACTATTATCGCGCCTCTGCCACTACAATGCGCGCCATGACATCCGCCACAGCCGCTTCCGCTACAGCCGCCGCCGTATCCACCAGCCCCGCAGTCGCGGGCAACGCAGGTACGGCGGGCCCGGTACTCCCCGGCCACGGTCCCCGGCGCCACCGCACGGTTGCGGTTGACGTGGCCGGTATCCGCATCGGCGGCGATTCGCCGATCGTGGTGCAGTCGATGACCAATACCGACACCGCGGACGTGGAGTCGACGGTTCAGCAGGTTCGTGAGCTGGCGGCTGCGGGCTCGGAGCTGGTGCGTGTGACCGTCAACACCAGCGAGGCGGCCGCGGCGGTCCCCTACATCCGCGAGCGGCTCGACCGCGCCGGTTGCGACGTACCGTTGATCGGCGACTTTCACTTCAACGGTCACAAGCTGCTGCAGGAGCACCCGGGGTGCGCACAGGCGCTCGCCAAGTACCGCATCAATCCCGGGAACGTCGGCCGCGGCAGCAAGCGCGATCCGCAGTTCGCCGAGATGATCGAGACGGCGTGTCGCAACGGCAAGCCGGTACGCATCGGGGTGAACTGGGGAAGCCTGGATCAGGACCTGCTCGGGCGGCTGATGGATGAGAACGGGCAGCGCGCCGATCCGCTGCCTGCACAGGCGGTCATGCGCGAGGCCATTGTCCGCTCGGCGCTCGACAGTGCCGCGCGCGCCGTCGCGCTCGGTCTGCCAGCCGAGCGCATCGTGCTGTCGGCCAAGGTGAGCTCGGT
>JASHSK010000051.1 GCA_030038755.1 Gammaproteobacteria bacterium | reverse complement strand
CGTCGGGCAATGCGGCGCGCGGTAAGCAGCTGTTTGCCGTCGATGGTTGCTACGAATGTCACGGCTATCAGGGCGAGGGCGGCGGCGGTGACGGACCGAAGCTGGCACCCGATCCCCTGCCCTATGCGTTCGTCCTTCGCCAGCTGCGCAGACCGCTCAGGGCCATGCCGGTCTACACGAGCGAGGTGCTGCCCGACCACGACGTCGCCGACATCTACGCGTATCTGCGCAGCATTCCCGAGGCCAAATCAGTCGCGGCCATTCCCCTGCTGCGCTGTGATCCCGGTAGCTGCAGCGATACCCGCTGACCGGCCGGCGCCGCCGCGAGCCACACGGCGCAGCTGACTACCCAGCCGGCACCTGTCCGGACGGCCCCCGCCGGCGGCAGCACCTACCCGGCCGGCAGCAGCGCGTGCGTGAGCTCGCTCTGGCCCAGCTCCACGCAATGATCGACGTTCTCCCAACCGCCCGGATAGCAGCGCGTGAAATTGAGCTCGGAGGCCTGCGCCAGCTCCGCGGCCGTCAGGCGCACGGCCCACAGACCGAAGGGCTGCGGCCGCGCCGCACGATCCTGGATGTGCTGCCAGCTGTCGAAGCCAAAATGCAGGCTGAAGGGCGTGCGATCCTCGATCAGCAGATCACGCTCGCGCGGCAGGCTCACCAGCGGGACCTCGTTGCGCCAGTGGTGCGCGGCGGCCGGTCGCGGCGCCGACACGTCATGGTAACGGCGCTGCACTGCCTGCAGCAGCTCCACCGGACGGCCGATGTCGCGCGCCACCAGCAGCTTGAGGAATTCCGCGTGCGCCCACAGCAGCGGCATCGCGCTGCCCGAAGGCCGCCCCGGACTGAGCTCCATTGCCGCAATCGGCGCGGTATCCCACACCTGCTCGGGCAGCAGGCCCCCGGGGCTGCTGCAGTTGCGCATCGTCTCCAGGTACTCGATCGGATCCTCGCCACTCTGCAGCGCCAGGTGACCGCGCTCGCCGCACAACAGCGGCCAGGCGCGTCCCACGCCATTCCCATCGAACGCTCGTCCGTCCGGATACTCCCCGTATCCATCGTCGTTATAGCGGTGATAAACCGGCCCCGACGGCGTCTCGACCTTCAGCATGCGATCGACCACGCGGATCGTGTCCTGCACGCGCGGATCGCGCGCGCTGCGCAGCCCGAGCCGCACCAGGTAGGAGAAGTCCAGGCTCACGAGCGTCGCCGCCGAGATGGTCTCCCCTGCGCGATTGCGCAGCTGCACGCGGCCATCGATATGTCCGGTGGCATCGGGGGAAGCAATGCGCACGTAGTAGCCCTCGACGCCCTGCTCGCGCGCCAGCGCAGTGTCGCGCACGTAGCACCAGCTCTCGAGCCGCTCGTTCCAATCATCGGCGAGACTGAGCGCATAGTCGCGCTCATCCGCCGCGAGCCAGGGTGCCGCCGCCACCAGTGCCGCGATGGCCACCGCGAGCGTGAAGGGGCTCACGCCCGCATTCTCTTCCCAGCGATCCTGGGGACTCGTGGGTCCGGTGCGCGCGATGAATTCCACGGCGGCCCGTACCATCTGCGCCGTCCCGGGCAAGTCCTTCTCTCCAAGCTCGGCGAGCTTTGCCGCCAGCAGCACCGGGAAGGCGCTCTCATCGAGCTGAACGCCGATCCAATAGGGCTCGCCGCGCGGAAAATAGTTTTGCGGCCAGTGGCCATCGCGGCGCTGCGAGGCGATGAGGTGCGCGAGGATGTTGCGCACATCGTCGAACTGGTTCGCCGCCAGCAGTGCGAACGCCGTCAGTGTGCCGTCGCGCGGCCACACCAGGTGATAGCCGCCGAGCGAATCGGTGCTGTTGCCCCAGGGCACGCTCAGGCTCGCGACCACCGCTCCCGGATAGGAGCGATCCTCGTGGATCTTGAGCATCGCGGCCGACAGCAGCGCCAGATCGCCGAGCGGCGCGTCGGGCCGCGGCAGTCGCAGCCGGCTGCCCCACTGCTCCCATTCGGCCAGAAATTGCGAGCGCAGGGCGTCGAAATCTGCGGCGAGCGCGGTGCGCGTGCGCGTGAATGCTCCGATCGGAGTGCCATCGAAGCCCACCGCGAGCACGCCGCTCGTACCGGCGAGCTCCGCGCTGATGGCCACGGTACCGTTCTCGGCCCGGTCGAAACGCCAGGTGAGCCGTCCGTGCCGATACAGGTCCTGCCAGCCGTCGGAGGCGCCGACGTAGCCGCAGCTCAGCTGCGCGAGCGGCTGGTCGGCCGCCAGGCACAGCGCATGCCCGCGGTGGCGCGCGAATCCCACGCCGTCATCCACCCAGGCGCTGTTGCCGCGACCGGTGCTACCCAGGTGCGGCGCGAGGATCGCGGCTACACGGTAGGGCCCGACGATCCGGTAGCGCAGCAGCAGCACGTCGCGCAGCGGATCAGGCAGCACCTCGACCGTCAGCTCGTAGTCGGCGCCGTAGTGCGTGATCGTCAGCGCCGGCAGATACGGCTCGGGTGTCGCGACCCGGTAGCGGCGCTCGCGCTTGAGGTCGATCCATTTGCCCGCCCCGATCAGGTAGAAACCGAGGTCGCGTATCTGTGGCTGGCCGGTGGAGGGCCAGTAAATTTCGTTGATGATGCCGTGGCCGACGGTCGCCCACAGGCGCGAGCCGTTGAGCGCCGTGGTCACGTAATCCTTGTCGCTGGAGCACCAGGTCGGAGATATTCCGGGCGCCCCGAAGGCGACGCCGGTATCCGCACTCGTCGGCGTCGGATCCATGTCTGTGCGCTCGGTCATGGCGGGTAGGAGCCAAGAATAGCCACTGGCGGTGTGCCCCGGCCAGCTGCGCTGCATTACGGAATCCTAATGTGAGCGCTGGATCACTTGCGGCGCTCGTATTTACAGAACCGCAGGCCGGATTTAGTGTCTGCTCCGGTGCGGCCCCGGGAGATCGTATGCAATTCATCAGACGCAGCCATGAGCGTGGCCACGCCGATCACGGCTGGCTGAAGTCGTATCACACGTTTTCCTTCGCGGATTACTTTGATCCGCGCTACGTCGAGTTCGGTCCGCTGCGCGTGATCAACGAGGACTGGATACAGCCGGGACAGGGGTTCGGCACGCACGGTCACAGCGACATGGAGATCATCACCTACGTGCTCTCCGGTGCGCTCAGCCACAAGGATTCGATGGGTACCGGATCGACGATCCGCGAGGGTGACCTGCAGCGCATGAGCGCGGGCACGGGCATTCGTCACAGCGAGTTCAACGCCTCCAACCGCGAGCCGGTGCATCTGCTGCAGATCTGGATTCAGCCGAACGTGCGCGGCATCGCGCCGAGCTACGAACAGAGACATTTTGCGGCATCGGACAGACGCGGACGGCTGCGACTGGTGGCTTCCCCCGATGGCACCGGGGAATCGGTGCTGATTCACCAGAACGCGCGCCTGTACGCCGGCCTGTTCGATGCACAGGAGCACGCGAGGCTGGCGCTCGATCCGGGTCGCAGCGCCTATGTTCAGGTGGCTCGCGGCGAGCTCAGCGCCAACGACACCGTGCTGCAGGCCGGCGACGCGCTGGCGCTCACGGACGCGCGCGAGCTGCGCGTGCAGCGCGGCCGCGACGCCGAAGTGCTGGTGTTCGACCTGCCGGACGAGGCCGGGTGAGGCGCGGCTGCGCCGCGCGGGGCGGATTGGTCCGCGCGAAAGCCATGGACCGCATCAAACCGGACGCGGCGCGGCTCGGCGCACTCATCGTGCTCGTGAGTCTGGGCGCTCTGGGCTCCGCGGCTGTCGGGGGTGCGCCCGCGTTTGCCGCCGGCGCCGACGTCGGAACCGGCACCGGCACCGGCGGCAGCACCGGCGGCAGCGCAACCCTGGGCAGGGCCGGGGCTGTCCGCAACGCGCGCGCGAACGTCCAGGTGCTCGGCGTCGCGGATTACCTGCTGAGTGTAGGGAATCTGGATCGCTCGGTCGCCTTCTACCGCAACGTGATCGGCCTGCCGCTGCTGCGCGCTCCGGGACGCGCCGTGGCGGATCCTCTGGAACAGAGCCTGACCGACACTCCCGGGGCGCGTTTTCGCAGTGCCGCGTTCGCCAATCCCGCGGTGGGTCCGGCACTGGTGATCGAGGAGTTCACGGGCATCAACCGTCGCACACTGCGCCCACGCGCCGTCGATCCCGGTGCCGCAACCGTACAGATCGCCGTACGCGATCTCGCGCCGGTGCTCGCCGCCGCTGCGCGTGCCGGCATCCCGATCGTGACGCGCGGCGGCCGAGCACTGCCCATGGACCGATACGGGACGCAGGCCATCGTACTGCGCGATCCGGACGGCTTCTACGTGCGTCTGTCGCAGCCGTCGGCGGTGGCCGCGCGCTCGGCCTCGGCCCTGGCGCCCGACACAGCCACGGCCGGTTTCGGCACCGGCAATGTGCTCGGTCTACGCGTGCAGTACACGGTCGCCGCGACGGCCGCGATCGTGCGTTTCTATCACGGCGTGCTCGGTCTGCGCGTGCGCGCCGGCGCGTTCACACGCGACGGCAGCGTGAGCGCGCTGTTCGATGTGCCCGGCGCGCAGCGCGCGCTGACGGAGACTGCGCCCGTCGACAACGGCGCCACCAGCGGCTCGGGTGGCGCGACGGCTGGCTCGGGTGGCGCGACGGCGAGCCCGGGGAGCACCGCAGTGAGCTCGAGCAGCGCCGCCGTCGACACCGCCGATGCCGGCGCCGTGCTGCAATTCGCTGCCTTTCGAGGCGTTTCCCGCCGCACCTACGGCGGTCGACCGCAGGATACCGGTACACCCGCCGTCGCCTTGCGGGTGAAGGATCTGACCTCCGCCCTGCGCGCCGTCCGCGCCTCCGGCACGATCATCGTCTCCGCAGGCGGGCAACCGGTGCCCACCGGCCGTGGCGGCGCCACCGTCCTGGTACGCGATTCCGCGGGTCTTCTCGTGCAGCTGATCCAGGACCCCGACCGATCACTGCGGTAGCTCGAACACCCAGATCGAGGCGCTCGGCGTCGCGGGATACCTGATCTCGGGCAGCATCACCGGAAAGGTCGACTCGCCCGGCCCGCCGAAGCCGACCACGACCGCGATGTACTGATGGCCGTCGGCCATATAGCTGATCGGCGCCGCATTCGGCGCATCATCGAGTATGGTGTGCCACAACTCTTTTCCCGTGGCGTCGTCATAGGCGGAAAACGACCGGTCGAGCGCCCCGGCAAACACCACACCCCCGGCGGTATCGAGCGCACCGGTGGTAAAGGGGGCGCGCTCGCGCATCTTCCACGCCGTCTGGCGTGTCTGCAGATTCACCGCCTGCACCCGCCCGTAGCGCCCGTCGCTATCGGCGCGCGGTGTGAGGCTCCAGTCCACGCCCGAACTGAGCGAGGCGGGCGTGCCTGGCGGCGCTCGCCGCAGCTCCATGCAGAACTCGTTGAGCGGCAGGTAGACCGTGTGGCTCTGGGGATTATATGAACCCGGTGTCCACTCCCGGCCGCCGCCCGGGTGCGGGCAGACGGTGATGGGATGATCCTGGTCCGGATACCTGCTCATATCGATCGTCTTGGCCCCGGTGCGCGGATTGATCGCCTTGATGAAATTCTGTATCCCGAGGTCGTAGGCGAACTCGAACCTGCCGCTATCGGCGTCGACGGCCTCGTAAATCGAGATCTTGCCCGCGGTCACGACCAGCGTGCGGGACTGACCACGGATGGTGAGCGGGATGATCTGCCGCTCGAACGCGTAATCGAAGTCCCACTGATCGTCCGGCAGGTACTGGTGGTACCACGCCAGCCGCCCCGTCCTGGGATCCAGAGCGACCGTGGAATCCAGGTACAGTCCCGCGTTGGAAATGCCGGGCGTCTTCACCGCTCGCAGCAGCGGCGCCGTGTCGTAGGTGTTGCCGGTGCCGAAGAACGCCAGCTTGAGCTGCGGATCGTAGCTGCCGGCGGTCCAGATCGAGCCTCCATTGCGTTTGGTGAGCGGTGTGTCGTTCCAGGTGCGGCCGTTGGGATCGCCGGCCTGTGGGATGTCATGGAACGTCCAGAGACGCTGGCCGGTCTGCGCATCGAATCCGGCGACGTAGTCGCCGCCGGGGCCATTACCGGCAACCCCTTCCATGACGACATTCTCCGCGACCAGCGGACCGCCGCTGACGCGCCAGCGCGGTCCATCCACGATCGGCTGGTCCCAGGCGACGCGGCCATTGGTCGCGTACAGTGCCACCACGTGCCCGTCGGAGGTGCCGAAGTACAGCTTGTCCCCGTACAACGCCAGGTTGCGGACGTTGGCCGGCGCGCTGTGCGGTGGCAGCGCGCGATGGTATCTCCACAGCTCCGCGCCCGTGGCCGCGTTGAGCGCCAGCACCAGGTCGCTCGGGCCGTACACGAACAGCACCCCGTCGTGCTCGAGCGGAGTGGCCTCATCGTTACCGGGTGGCAGCGACAGCGACCAGGCCAGACGCAGGCGACCGACGTTGCCACGCGTGATCTGCGTGAGGGGGCTGAAGCCGCTGTCCGCGTAATCGCGCCGCCACGTCAGCCATTCACCCGGCGCCGGATTCTGCAGCATGGTCTCCGTGACGGGCGTGAAGCTGTCGAGCGGATTGGGCGCTGCCGGCCAGGGCGGCAGCGTCGCATCGGGCGCGAGGCGTCCTCCCGGACCTTCAGGCACCGCCGGCACGCCCGGAAAGCGCACGCCACGCAGCGCAGCGCTGTCGGCTGACAGGCGGCTGGCGCCGGCCGCCACGCCATTCTGGGCAAGCAGGTAGGCGATGAGCTGCGCGTAGGCATCATCGCCGAGCGAGCCCGGTTTGCCCGGGGGCATCGATGCCTTCAGGAAGTCGAACAGCTCGCCCAGCGAGCGGCCGGACCAATGGCCCGCGAAGGCAGCGCCGCGCAACGGTGGACCGAAACGGCCGTCACTGAGCTGGGTGCCATGGCAGCTCGCGCAGTTCTGCGCATAGAGACTCTCGCCTCCGGTGGACTGGGCGCTCGTGAAGGACGCTCCCGCCAGGGCTGCGGCGCGAGCCGACGCGCTCCCCGGGCCCGCGGGCCCCGGTACCGCGCCCTCCTGCGCCGCGGCCGCCATGCCGACACCCATTGCGACGCCCGTCCCCGCGATGAGCACGAGCCAAGGTCGACGAAGCGATGGTCTCATATCGACTCCTGCGGGTACGCGGCTGCCAGGGCCCTGCGGCAGCGCCGTGTGCGAGGGTTGGCAGCGCCAGCAAGATTGTTACGCACGGGAGCCCGGGTTGTCACCCGTGCGACTGCGGGTGCCCCGGCCGGGGTACATAAAAAAGCGGCGCCGGTCGGGGTTGCCCCGTCCGGCGCCGCCGTGTAGCGCACTCGCGTGCGATCAGATGAGCGGCTTCAGAACGTGAAGGTCGTCTTGAGGCCGTACTGGCGCGGTGGCCCGTAGAGCACCGACTCACCGTTGTTCTGCGTCATGTACGTCTCGTTGCCGAGGTTGGTCACATACGCCGTGGTGAGCCAGCGACCGTCGATGAAGTCGAGGTAGGCGTTCCACAGGTCGCGCTGGTTCATCTCGTAGTAGTCGTTGTTCTGCAGGATGTTCGAGTACTGCTTGGAGTCGTACGAGAACTGCACGCGCGGCTGCAGCGAGGCCTCCCCGATCGGGAAGCCGTA
>JASHSK010000373.1 GCA_030038755.1 Gammaproteobacteria bacterium | reverse complement strand
CGCCGCCGGCGCCGCAGCCGCTGCGCCTGCAATTGCCCGCCGCCGAAGCGGTGATACGGCCGGAATACAGCTGGGTGGGCCTTGCGGCGCGCGCGGTCGGCACGATCGTGCACGCGGAGCTGCACCGGATGTCGCTCGCCGAGGGGCCGTCAGCGCCAACCGCGGTGGCCAGCGACGCCAGCTATGAGCCGTGGCTGGCCGAGCTGGGGGTCGAGGCACCCGAGCGCGCCACGGCGGCCGCGCGCATCACGCAGGCGCTGCGGCGTACGCTCGCTGATGAGCGTGGCCGCTGGCTGCTGTCGGGCAATCACCGGCAGGCACACAGCGAGTGGCGGCTGACCGGACTGCACGAGGGCCGGGTGCTGAATGTGGTCCTCGATCGCATGCTGATCGATGAGCACGGACAGCGCTGGATCGTCGACTTCAAGACCGGCAGGCACGAGGGCGGCTCGCTCGAGCTGTTTCTGGACGCGGAAGTGCAGCGCTACCGTGAGCAGCTGCGGCGCTACGCGGCCCTCGCACGCACGCTCGGTCCCGAGCCCGTGCGCGTGGCACTGTACTTTCCGCTCCTCGGAGAGTTCCGCGAGATCCCGCTATGACGGCGGGCGCGCAACGCGGCGCGGTATGACTGACCCGGCGTGACTGACCGGGCCCGGACACGAGCTCTGCGCGCGACAGCGACCGCGGCTACAGCGAGCCTGCGAGCGAGAACGTGCGCCGGCCCTGCGGATCGGCAGGTCCGAGCAGCTGCAGGGCCTGCAGCAGCTCGGGGCTTGCCTGCTCGCGCGCGGCGACCGAACCGGACAGATCGTACCCGCCGCCACGCATCAGCCGCAGCTGACCGTTCACCGACAGCGGTCCGCCCAGATCGCGCAGCTGGCCCTCGATGGGGCTGCCCGCAGGCGCCGGCGGAAACAGCAGCTCGAAGCTGCCCAGGTCGGCCGACTGACTCTCGCTGCGCAGCTGCAACACGCGGATCGAGCCCTGCAGCGCGAGCAGCTCCTCGCGCTGCAGACTTGCGCCGTCGATGGCGATCTGCACGGTGCCGGCAAGCCCGCGGGGGAACACCGCGAGCCCGCCGTGCAGCGGCAGCTGCGCCGACAGTCCCTGCACGCGGATCTGGCCGTCGCGCGTGATCTCGACGTGCGTATGGCCCTGGGCGCGCGGGTCATCGCTGGTCAGCTCGGCCGACAGCCGCAGGCGCAGCAGCGCGGCCGGATGCAATCTCCAGGCGAAGCCGCTCAGACTGAAGGATCCCTCGCGCAGCTGTGCGCAGGTACCGTGCCACACGGTGCCCCCGGGCGTCTGGCAGCTGACGCCCGCCGGCAACAGCGGCATGAGCGCCGCGGCCGGCAGACGCGCCAGCACCGTGACGATGAACACCACGATCGCGAGCAGCAGCGCACTACGGATGGACATCAGTGCGTGCGCAGCACCAGCGTGGCGTCGACCGTACCCGGGTCTTTGGCCGCTTCCAGAGTGGCCGATTCGGCCTGCACGCCGTAGCGATCGCCGAGCTGCGACAGCCAGGTGACCAGCGCATCGAAGGGCGCCTGCTCGAAGCGCACGCTCAGGCCGCCACTGCCGCTGGGCTGGCTGCCCACGAGCGATTTGCCGATGCCTGCCTCCCGCGCGGTGCGATCCACCAGCACCACCAGCGATTCACGCAGCGGAGCCGGAGTGGTCATGCGCAGCGCGCCCAGCTGCGGACCGAGCGACTGCAGCCAGGACAGATCGTCACGCTCGTGCGTCACGCGCTGCGCAGCCGCGGTCACGCCGCTCTGCAGGGGCATGACCACGGCGATGATCAACAGCACCAGCGCCGCGGCCGCGCCCAGCATCAGCACGCGCTGCTCGCGCAGGCTGAGCCGTGCGTACAGCTGCTGAAAACGCTCCATCATGACCGCGACCTCATCGCAGAGCGCGCCCGCGCCGCCGACCGCGTCGCGCCCGGCATCAGGAAGAACTACCCGGCGCGCTCGCCTGGATGCGAGCCTCGTAACCGGACCCCACCACGTTGGAAGAGACGATCTGGGCGCGCCAGCCGCTGCTGCGCAGGGATTGATCGACGTGCTCGAGCTGCTCGGCGTCACGCGCGCGCAGCCGCAGATCGATGCTGCGGTTCTCAAAGCTCAGCGATTCGATCGTGGCGCCGTCCAGCCCCTGCATCGCCTGCGCGAGCACGACCAGCGCGGGCATCAGCCCGCTGTTCGTGCCGGCGGCCTGGGCGAGACGACTCTCGATGCGCTCGCGTACATCTCCGGTGCCCGGATCGCCCGGCAGCGCCTGGCGCGCGATGCGTCCGATGCTGTCATCGAGTACCCGCTCGGCGCGGTGCTGTTGAACCAGCTGCAGCGACAACCCGGCGACGTGCAGTACGAGCAGTGCCCCGGCGAGCATCGCAGCGACGCGCCAGCGCTGCCAGGTGCCGCCCAGCGCGCGCTTGGGTGCGTATTCGGCGCTCAGCAGATTGAGCGCGCTGTCCAGGGGCAGCCGCGGCGCCAGCAGCGGCAGCGGGCCGAAATTGAGCAGCTGCACCTTGAGGCTCGCGCAGCGGCTGCGCAGCGCCTCCACTTCCGCGGAACGTCGCTGCCAGTCCTCGGGGGAGACGTAGAAGATCAGATGATCGCTCATCATCTGCACGTCGAGCGAGGCCTGCAGCGCTGCGCCGATATCGATCGCGGGCAGAGCGAGGGCACTCTGACCGGCGCGGCGCACGCACAGGGTATCGCCCTCGAGCATGACCACGACGTGACCGGGATTGTCGGGCAGCAACGACGCCTCGGTGCACAGCAGCTCGGGGGTGAGGCCCACCTCCGCGAGCGCACCGGTCCACTGCTGCATGAGCGCGCGCGTGACCACCGCGACGTGCGTGCGACCGCTCGCCTCGTCGCGCGCGCCCAGAGCAAAGTGCAGCGTCTCGATATCGGCCGCCAGCTGCTCCTCGAGCGCGTAGGGGACCACCTGCTGCAGGCGCACGCCACCGCTCTTGAGCGGCAGCTCCACCTCGGTCATCAGCACGTCGCTGCTGGGCACGATCACGGCGAGCCGGCGACTCCCGACCATCCCGGCGGCCTGGCTCAATCGGCCGCCCTGCGGGGCGGCGAGCGGCTGGCCGCGGCTGTCGGCCGGCATCCAGCTCACGCGTTCTTCCGGGCCGCGCGGCAGCCGCAGTACCAGCCATTCAGCCATGCTCATTCCGTCCCGAAGGTTCTGATTATCGGGCGAATCTGCCCGCCGCCGTCGGAGTACAGGAGACTGTACAAGCTGAAGCGGGCGGTGCCAATAGTGATGAAAGTGCGCAACCGGAAGTAGTTGGAGCTGGTGCCGATGCGGCTGGCGAGCTGCGATACCTGAGCCTGGCTCAGGCTCATATTGAATTCCGAAAGGGTCGGAAAACACCCATTCTGCTGCCGCGACTGTGCCAGCGCGCTGGTGTCGGTGCTGTATTCCGTCTTTCCGCTGATGGCATCGAGCAGCTGACCCGAGGCCGTGCAGATATTGATCTTGGTACCCGGCGGAAGCGCGGTGATATAGGGGGCGATGCGCTCGTAGCGTGCGCGACCAAAGCCCGGCAGTGCCATCAGCTCGGAAACACTGGTCACCGGTTCCTCGGCGGTACGATACGGCGGGGTCTGACTGAGGTACTCGGAGTCGCCGGCGCCATCGGGCAACGGCTGGCTGTCGTTGTTCGCAGCGATCCAACTGGCCATCAGATCCGCCCACTTGGGCTCCAGCCCCAGCAGCGTCAGCAACTGCTGGAACTGCGCGATGGAGGTCGGATCGGGAGTTGCACCGTCAGCCAGATTATTGAGGTTGAACTTGCCCTGTTCATCCTCGATCTGCGCGAACTGCAGTGTCACGCCGGGGGCAAGCTCATAGGGACCGTAGGGCTGCGCCCAGACCTGATCGGTCGAATCGATCCCGCCGCTGAGGGCACCGGACTGTTTGAGCACGTAGGCGGCCATCGACTCCGCGCCCTCGGCCGCGAGCAGCGCCTGATCGGCACCAAACACGGCGGTCGCGCGCCGCGCGGCCATGACGCTCGCGAAACCGATCGTCGTGGCCAGCACGGTGGCGATCGCCACCAGCACGATCGCGGTGATCAGCGCGATGCCGCGCTGCTGCGCAATGCCGCGCTGCCGATCGCGCGCGTTCATCCTGCGATCTCGATGTCGCGCACGATCAGCCCCCAGTCGTCCAGCTGCAGGGTGACCTCCACGGCCACCGGTCGCGAGCGCAGCAGAATTTCGGCGTTGGAGCCCGGAATCGACGCGGCGGGCCATTGCGTCTGCCAGTTGTGACCGGCATCCATGAAGCGCAGGCTGAAGCCGGTGACGTGGTCGATGAGCGTGCGCGAGACGACGGTGTCCTGCGGAGTAGCGTCAAGCACCGGATAGTACTGACGGATGAGCGCGCCGTTCTGCAGCGCATAAGTGACACGTTGCAGCTCGCTGCGCTGCACGCCGACCGGATTGGTCCAGCCGGCGCGCGTGAAGCTCACCACCGGGACGGGCGCGTTGGAGCTGCTGCTGCCGAGACCGATCGCGCCCGCGACCGGGTTGGTGGTCAGCGCCGGCAGATAGCCGTCGCCGATGAGGTTACGCACCGGGCGCGGCTCGAGCAGCTCGAAATCCTGCTCAATGGTGCGCACCGCCTGTTGAACGGCGATGAGCCGCGCGGATTGCTCGTCCACTTCGCGCCGACTGCGCATCGCCTGATCGAGCTCCACGTAGCCGATCGCGAACATGATCGCGGTGATCGCCAGGGCCACCACCAGCTCGATGAGCGTGAAGCCGCGTGCGGCAGGGCGTCGGGCCGGCTGTTGCGCGTGCGGCATTACAGGCCACCGGAGCTGCCGGTCGTGGGGACCCCGGCGTTGCCGATCGCAGCGCCATTGGTGCCGCCCTGACCGGGGAAGGGCACACCGGCCCAGTCCGGACTCTCGCCGCTGGCGGCGCCCAGTGAGTTGCCGCGGAAACCGGTCAGCGTAGCCAGCCACTGCCCGCTGCCGCCGCCCCCACCCGAGCCGCTGCCGCTGCCGCCGGACCCGCTGCCGCCGGACCCGCTGCCGCTGTCCCCGCTGGAGCTACTGCCGGAGCTGCTGCCTGAGTTGTTGCCTGCACCCGTCCCCACGGAAAGCCCCGGGAAGGCATTCGCGGGGCTGGCGACATTGGAGGCCGAGCTGGCGGAGCTGTTGCCGAACGAAGGGCCGGACAAACCGGAGCTGGCGCCCAGCGTGGCGGGAGCGCCCGGGGATCCGGCTTGTCCGGGGCTTCCCAGCGAGCCGGGGCCGACGGAGCTGCCGGCCGTCGGCAGGCTCGCGCACCCGGTCGTGGCCACGGTCGTGACCGAGCCCAGCGTCGCCGTGGGGCCGAGGGAAACATTGGGGCCAAGCTGGCCGGTCGTGCCGGGCGGCGCTGCGCCGAAGGCGCCGTTCGCCGCACCGCTCCCCGCACCGTTCCCCGCGCCAGCCCCCGAGCCGGTGCCTGCTCCGGCCGGGCCGGCCGTGCCGGTCGTGGGGTGGGTGACAGCGTTGGAATTGGAGGTATTGGTGGCATTACCCGTGCGCTGCACCCTGACCGTGATGCTCATCAGGCCGGGCACCGCATCCACGGCGCTGACGCTCTGCTGCCAGTGCCAGTTGCCGTTCGCGCAGTTCTGCACATCCCCCTGGGTGACGCCGATGGCCGGGGCGTTGAGGCTCAGGCGCGCGAGCGCCAGCTGATTCATCGCGATCCATTCCGCGACGGTGCGCACGCGCAGCGCCGCCACATTCTGGGCCGACTGCGTGAGCGTCTCGAGCAGCGCGCTCATGCCGAGCGCCACCACGACCAGCGCCACGAGCACCTCGAGCAGCGTGAAGCCGCGCGCCGCGCCGTGCGCTTGCGACCGGGTGGTCACGAGGTCGCCTGCTGAACGTCGCCGGCGCTGACGGTCCCATCGTCGGCGCTCTTGAACGTCACACTGCGATGCGCGCTTGCACGCTCGATCGTCAGCTGGAAGGAATTGGTGTCACCGTTGGACAGCAGCATGATCTGCGGGGTGTTGTCGTCGACGCCGGGCGCATCGAGGGAGGGGGCTCCCAGACCCGCGCCCGAGCCGGACCCGGAGGTGACGCTGCCGGCATCCCCGGCGCTGCCGCTGCCGCCCGGGCTGCCGCCCGGGCC
>JASHSK010000372.1 GCA_030038755.1 Gammaproteobacteria bacterium | reverse complement strand
GGCCGCCGCCTGGATTTCCTGATGCAGGAATTCAACCGCGAGGCCAATACGCTGTCCTCGAAATCGCAGGACCTGCAGACCACGCGCGCCGCGGTTGAGATGAAGGTGCTCATCGAGCAGATGCGCGAGCAGGTGCAGAATTTGGAATGATCGAATTCTGTGACGAGATCACCCGCGCCGATCGCCCCGGATTGACTCAAGGACCACAATTGACCTCAAAGCGACCTCGTGCCCTGAGAACGCCCAGCGCCGAGTCCCCTGATGGATCCAGGAAGACCGCGTAGCTCCGCGTCTCCTTGAGATACACCCAGTTTGCGACCCGCAGGCTCCCAATTGCCTGCAGAACCGATCCGTCCAGATCTGGCATTGCGCTCCTGGCCTGAGCAAGCAGGTCGCGGAGCAGTTCCGGATCCCCGATGGCCCCTTCAAGGCAACGTTTTTACGCCGCCGGCGTGACCAGGGGCACCGTCGGGAAATAGCCCCTGTAGCGACCAACATCGCGCGTCAGGATCGAGCACCTGACGACTGCCGCATGCGCGCCGATGTAAAAATCCGGCAGGACGCCTTGCTTGCTTCCTTTGCGGCGGCGGTACTCCAGGAACACCTTCCCGGCAAGAAACAGCGCCTCGCGGGGTATGATTTCCACCGCGAGCCTGGCTTCGGCGACCACCTGCTCCAGCTCTTCGATACGCTCGAAGGCCATAGACAGTTCGGAATAGATCACGGCGTTGATCGCCAGACGGTCGGTGAGAGCAGCCGATTCCAGCTGCGCCTGTGACCATGCCGCCCATTTCGGATCATCTTCCAGGACATCGAGCAATACGTTGGTGTCAACCAGGATCATCGTTTCAGTCGCCGCGCGTCAGCGCCAGGATCTCCTCGGTCTTCATCTTGACGGTGGCCCGACCGCGGAGCCTGGCAAACACGCTCTTGCGCGCTTTGGAAGCGCGGCCAGCCGGCCGCAGCAGGACCTCTCCGGTGCTCAGGCGCTCGAAGGTCACGGCCATACCGGGCTTGAGCCCGAGATAGTCGCGTACGGTCTTGGGTACCGTGACCTGCCCTTTGCTGGTTACGTTGGTTGCCATAGAAGTAATACCTCTCTCTCCGGTAGTATTACTCTACTGCAGCGTACACCCTGTGCCAAGTGAGGGCTCGAACTCGAGCGAGTGGCCAAAGTCGTGGAGCAGTCATTGCCGACGCTCGTTGCGGCACCATCGCGGCGACCAGAGGACTGTAGCTGGCCGTGTAGCTAACGAGATTCCCGCGGGATATTATCTCGCGAAATCAATGAGATGGGCCTTTCCGGCCGAGCAGGTGCAGAATTTGGAGTGAACCGCGGCGGTGGCGCGCCGGCAGCGGCGTCACGATAGTGGCCAGAGCACCAACGACTGGTCGAGCGCGTACGCAACTTGCGCCCGAGGAAAGAAGCTGAACGGGTAATCGCCGCCTGCGCCGCGCCGAGCCAGGATCAAGCGGGGTTGACGGGGCCGCAGTGACCATGGGCAGACTCAGGGTCGGCATCCTGATCTTCGACGGCGTCGAAGTGCTGGATTTTTGTGGCCCGTTTGAAGTGTTATCCGTGACTCGTCTCGACGAGGCCACCCGACGCGAGCAGCCCTCCCCTTTCGAGGTCTCGCTGCTCGCCGAGACGGATCAGCCGGTGGTGGCCACCGGGGGACTGCGCGTGCTGGCCGACTACCAGCTCGCCAACTGCCCGGCCTTGGATGTGCTGCTGGTGCCCGGCGGCTGGGGGACTCGCAGGGAAATGAACAACCATCGTCTGCTCGAATGGATCGCGCAGCGTGCCGCACAGGCTCAACTGCTGACCTCGGTGTGCACCGGCGCTCTGTTGCTTGGCCAGGCTGGCCTCCTGGACGGCAAGCGCGCGACGACGCATTGGCAGGCCCTGAGCCTGATGCAGCAGCGGTTTCCCAATACCCGCGTCGAGCACAATCTGCAGGTGGTCGAGGACGGTAATCTATTGACGTCTGCGGGCATTTCCGCCGGCATCGATCTGGCGCTGCGTGTTGTCGAGCGTTACTGCGGTGAGTCCGTGGCCCGGGCGACCGCCCGCTATATGGAGTACCCGTTCCCGGAGACCAACACGCGCCGCATGGCTTTGTCCCACTCGTAGCGCATAAGCGCATGCTTCCGTCCACTCATGCGCGACGTTGATGGCGCCCATCGCGTATTCATGGAACTACGTCATCTCAGATACTTCAAAGCTGTCGCCGAGACGCTCAATTTCACCAGGGCGGCTACACGCCTGCACGTGGCGCAGCCGGCCCTGAGCCGGCAAATCGGCGACCTTTTCTTCGTCGCGATGGCCGCCGGCCATCCGCTGTCAAGATTGAGGCAGGTTCCCCTGGAAGCGGTGGCCCGGCAGCCGCTGGTGGTGCTGGGACAGCGCCGCAACTCGGAGTACTACCGGCTCATCCAGCGGGTGTTTGCACCGAGGCGTCCGAACGTGGCGGTGGAGAGCGACAGCGTCGGCTGCTATTCCTAAAAAGCATGGCCGTGAACGAAAGGTAGTATTGGCCGCATCCGTAGTGCCGGCGATACGGTTGCTCCACGGTTTGGTGAAGCCAACCCAAGCAACCAATACAGAGAGGCGCACATCATGAATACGCAGAAATCAAGTGGCATGCAGAAGGCGATCGTTCTCGTTCATGGCGGTTTTGTCGACGGCTCGGGATGGGCCGGCGTGCACAGAATCCTGAAGGGCAAGGGCTACGATGTCGTCGTAGTGCAGAACCCAACCCAGTCCCTGGCCGGCGATGTCGCCGTCACCCGGGCAGCCATCGAGAGTACCGGTCGCGAGGTGATCCTGGTGGGACACTCCTACGGCGGCGTGGTGATCTCCGAAGCAGGCACCCATCCCAAGGTCGCGGGCCTGGTGTACGTGACCGCGTTTGCGCCCGATCGGGGCGAGTCGGTGCAGTCGCTGATCGCCAATCCGCCGCCGGGCGCGCCCGTGCCGCCGATTCTCCCGCCCCAGAACGGCGCTCTGTTCCTGGACCGGGCGCGTTTCGCGGCCTCGTTCGCGGCCGACGTGGAACCGGAGACGGCGTCCTTCATGGCAGACTCCCAGGTGCCGTGGGGCCTGGAGGCCCTGGCCGGTGCGGTGACTACGCCGGCCTGGAAGAGCAAGCCCAGCTACTACCTGGTGGCCACCGACGACAAGATGATCCCGCCGCCGGCCCAACGGGCGATGGCAGAGCGGGCTCAGGCGGTGGTGACGGAAGTTGCCGCAAGCCACGCGGTGTATGTCTCGCACCCCGCCGAAGTGGCCAAGGCCATCCTGAAGGCCGCTGAGGCCATCGGCTGATTCGGCTCTCCGTCCCGGAGTCAGCGACCACCGGCAAAGCCGCAGGGCTTTGCCGGTGTGCTTTGCCGCCGGTCGCACCCCTGCCTACCGGCCCCCTTCGCGCTCGAAGGCGCGCAGGTCCCGATTGATGCGATTGAGATCGAAGCCGCGCGGATCCCATACCCCGCCAATCCATCGCAGGTACTGTTCGTGATTCTCGTCCCTGGCATCGGCCAGCGCGTGCAGGAACTCGGCATAGCCATGCGGACCGCCCACGTCTTCGGGCGGGCAGGCGTTCTCGCCTGCCAGGCACAGCGGGCTCGGGCCCTCGGCACCGCCGCGCGTCGCGGGCTCGACGATGATGCGATGCTCCCAGTCGTCGCCGAAATCATAGAGGTAGTCGAATTCGGCAACGCCGGTCTGCAGCAATTTTCCGAGACTCCAGGCGTTCTCGTCCTGCAGGTCCTCGGGAGAGTCGTCCGCGTCGCGCATGCCGATGGCGAGCTCACCCGCACGAAATTCGTGCAGGTGTGAATCCTGCCAGCCCATCACGAGCTGCAGGATGTCGTGCAGTCGCTTGAACGTGACCGCTGGGGCCACGCGGATGCGTCGCCAGATGAGCGGTTCGATGCCGAGCAGCTCCAGGCGCAGAACGACATCAGTACGCCGAGATTTCGCCACGCTGACCTCCGGGCGTCAGCATACGCCTGACGGCGGATTGGCCGTTGCGCCGGCTGCGTGGGGTTCGGGCCGGGACGCCCCCAGCCCCGAGGCGGAAGGGTTCAGCCGCGGCGATCGGGCTCGACGAGTTTCGTCACCACGGTTTCGCACTCGATCGAGGCGAGGATCTCGGCACGCGTCAGCCCCTTGTGGGCCTGGTCCTCCGCGTAGGCATTCACCGCCCGAACGTAGCGTTTGTAATGCGACAGGGCGGCGGCAAACAGTTGGTCGACGGAATCGAATGCCTTGAGCGATACGCACGATTCAATGAAGGCCAGATCCTCGCGGCTGAGCGTGATCGTGAGCGGGGTGCGCTGAGTGCTGAGACGCGGCGGCTGAGTGCTGTGGCGCGGCTGCTGGGTGCTGTGGCGCGGCTGCCTGGTGGATCGCATGGGACTGCCCTGCCCGATGTGTTGTCGTCTTGAGGCCGACCAGAGCATGCCTGCGGGGACGCAGCGGTGCAAACTGCAAGAATCATCGCCGCGGTGACAAATGTCATACGAGTGTGGATGTGAGCTGCGGGCTTCGAAGGTCGAAGCGCAGTGCGTTGGCTGCAAGGAAGATCCGGCACCGGAAAGCCCGGCATAGAACCTACTTCCCCGGCAGCCTCAACCCCGGCCGGGGCCGGCATTACTCAGCGGGTGACGTCCATGCGGCGCAGCGATGGCGGCGTCCCGCTGCCGGCGGGTCCCGTCATCCGCAGGACGAAATCGAAGCGGTCGAGCTCGGTGCACAGATCGAAGTCAGCTTCCGGCGCCCAGGTGGCCTCAGGATCGAAGAACTTCCGCGCCTCGGCCGAATGGCGCAGGCGCTCGCGGATCTCGGACATGCCCGGCGCGGCGCGCCCGCTCAGGCGCGCGGCGAGCAGCTCCGCGCACAGATCATCCGCCTCCGAGCGCGCGGCGGCCGCCACACCCATGCGCACCAGCGACACGCGGCTCGGTGACTGCCGCCGGATGTAGCGGCACAGCGCGGCGGCATTCACGAGCGCTCCGGTCAGGACCTCATCCGCGCCACTCGCCCCCGTCAATCCCTGCGTGCCGGCGTGCGTGGTGTGCACGAGGGTGCGTCCGCGCAGGTCGAGCGCGGCGAGCTCGGTCGGGGAATTGCCGCAGTCGAATCCCGGCAGCCGCCGCCCGTGGCGCTCGCCGATCGCGAGCCACTGCCGGTCGGTCTGCCGCAGCCGCAGCGCCTCGTCGGCGTCCGCCACGGGCAGGATGCGCTCGGCACCGCCGGCGATGGCATAGCAGGCCACCGAGCAGGCGCGAAACACGTCGATGACCACGGCGATCCCGCGCGCGGCGCGGGCGCCTTCCACGTAGTCCAGGCAGTCGATCTGCATCGCTTCCTCGTCGGCAGGCCCGCCCTCGTCGGCGGACCCGCCCTCGTCCGCGGGCCCGCGCTCAGCGGCGCTGCATGATGCCCTGTCGCGATGTTCCGCCGCCGGATCCGCTACGGTACGGTAGCAGGGCGTGCGGCAGGGGCGCAGCGCGCTTGGCTGCGAACCGCCAGTCGGCGTAATTTGCCGGTTTGTCGGACAGCCACAGGCAGATCACTGCCCCCCAGAGGGACGCCGGCGCGACCATGAGCAAACTGTTCGTCATCTCCGCACCCTCCGGGGCCGGCAAGACCAGCCTGGTGCGCGCGCTGCTGGCGCGCCGGCCGAGCCTCGTGGTCTCGGTCTCGCACACGACGCGCGCGCCGCGCGCCCAGGAGGTCGAGGGGCGCGACTATTATTTTGTCTCCCGCGAGCGCTTCGAGGAGCTGGTGCGCTCGGGCGCCTTCCTCGAGCATGCTCCGGTGTTCGACAACTACTACGGCACCGGGGCGCAGCAGGTGCGCGAGCGGCTCGCCGAGGGGCGCGACGTGGTGCTGGAGATCGACTGGCAGGGCGCACAGCAGGTGCGGCGCGCGCGCCCGGACTGCGTGACGATCTTCGTGCTGCCGCCCTCGCGCGCGGCGCTGCGCGAGCGGCTGCGCGAGCGCCGCACCGACACCCCCGAAGTGATCGAGCGGCGGCTGCGCGATGCGGTCGGCGACATGACGCACTATCGCGAGTTCGACTACGTCGTGGTCAACGACGACTTCGAGCGCGCCGTGCTGGAGCTCAACGCCATCCTCGACGGTCGTGGGGAGGCACTGCGCTCCGACCGGCCCGAGCTCGCCGAGCTGCTCGGGCAGCTGCTGCGCTGACGCTGGCGTGTTGCAGTAGGGTTGCAGTACACTCGCAGATCGACCTGCGTTCCTTTGAAACGTCTTTTTTTCCAGGAATTCCATACACATGGCCCGCGTCACCGTCGAAGATTGCCTGCAGAACGTCGATAACCTCTTTCAGCTGGTGTTGCTCGCCAGCCAGCGTGCGCGCCGGCTCGCCAACGGCGCGGAGGCCACCGTACCGAGCGAGAACGACAAGCCCACGGTGCTCGCGCTGCGCGAGATCGCCGCCGGCAATATCACCGCCGAGATGCTGCAGGAGCCCGAGCCGCGGCCCGAGCCGGCGCTGCCCGAGGTCGAGGCCGAAGCGGGCTTCCGCGCCCCGCAGTTCGGGCTGATCGACCGCGAGCTGTAACGGGCCGGCCAAAACGCTGAGGCGCGACGCACAGGAGTAGTCGTGGACTATGCGTCGTCGCTGTTGGGGTTGCTGCCCGGCGCACGACGCGGCACACCGGGCGTCAAGGAGTTGCTGAACAAGGTCGGCAGCTACCTGCCCCCCGAACAGGTCGAGCGCGTGCGCGACGCGGCGGAGTTCGGCGCCGCCGCTCACCAGGGCCAGACGCGCATCTCCGGCGAGCCCTACATCACGCACCCGGTCGCGGCGGCGGAGATTCTTGCCGAGCTGCACCTGGACGCCGACACCCTCGTCGGGGCGATTCTGCACGACGTCATCGAAGATACCCCGATCGCCAAGGCGGACATCGCGCAGCGCTTCGGCAACGACGTCGCCGAGATCGTCGATGGGGTCACCAAGCTCGATCAGATCCGCTTCAAGAACCGCGAAGAGGCGCAGGCGGAGAACTTCCGCAAGATGCTGCTGGCGATGGTGCGCGACCTGCGCGTCATCCTGGTCAAGCTCGCCGACCGCACACACAACCTGCGCACCATCGACGCGCTGCCGCTGGCCAAGCGCCGGGTGATCGCGCGCGAGACGCTGGACATCTACGCGCCGGTGGCCGAGCGGCTCGGGCTGTACTCGATGAAGCTGGAGCTCGAGGACCTCGGCTTCCGCACGCTCTATCCGCAGCGCTATCGCGTGATCCAGAGCGCGCTGAAAAAAGCGCGTGGCAACCAGAAGGAATTCCTCGGCAAGATCCACAAGCAGTTCGAGGTGGC
>JASHSK010000371.1 GCA_030038755.1 Gammaproteobacteria bacterium | reverse complement strand
AACGAGCCCATGCCGATCAGCGTGGCGCTCGTGGTGAGCATGCCGCGCCCAAGGAATTCCCGGCGCGTGACCGGGACGCCGTGATTGACATTGCGCACCTCGAACGGTAACGGAGGGCGCCGGGGTGGAGTTCGCTTTCTCATGGCATCAATCCCTGGTGACGTGCAGTCCCTAGTGTCTGGCTACTTGATCAGCGAGGTCGCACTGGTCAGCACCGCCGTGCACGCCGCGATCGTGACGTTGGCGGTGCTGTTCGGAGTCGTCGCATTCTCGGTCTCCAGCAGCTCGATCAGGTTGTAGAGCTCCTGACGCACGCTGGCTCCAGGCGGCGTGCTCGGATCCGGGGTCGGATCCGGGCTCACATCCGGGGGCTGTGACGCGATCGTCAGCCCACCCGCACCCTGGCCCGTGAGGTTCTGGATCAGCGGCGTGACGATCAGATCCATCTGCGCGGTGCTGCTGCCGAAGAACGCGCTGGCCGACTCGCTCAAATCCGCGGCGGTCAGACCCGAGCCGAAGAACGCAGCCTCCAGCGACGGGGTGTTCACCATCGTCTGGCAGTAGGCGACTGCGAGCTGTGCGCTCGACGTGACGTTGGCGGAGGTCAGGCTCTGCATGTCGATGACATTCGGCAGCTGCTGCTGGACACTCTGGTAGGTCGTCAGCCCGGCGTTTTCCTGCGCCGACGGGGAGTACAGCGGTACCCCGGTCAGGTTGGCCATGGTGGAGTTGAGCTCGTCCCACAGGCGCACACCGATGTCCGAGGACGGCGCCAGCACCGGCGGCGTGGGCGGGGTCGGCGCGGTCTCCGTATAGGTATGCGTGTTGGTGCCGATCTGCGCGAACGTCAGGAAGAACTGGTCGTTCGATGGCCCGTTCTGCAGCGGGAACACCGCACCGATCGGCGAGAGCAGCTGGCCGGTGGTGGCCGAGTAGTCCTGCGCCTGCACGGTCACGTTCAGCGGAATCCACGCCTGGTCGTTCGGCAGCTCCGCGCCGTTTTCGCCCAGACGGATGCCCTGGATCGGGATCGGCGCCGAGGGTGTCCACGACGAATCCAGACTGATGAAGGTCGGCCGGTAGAACAGGTAGCTGTAGTTGTCGTACTGGCTCGCCTGCAACATGATGTACGACTGCGGCGTGTTGGTCAGCGAGCTGACGTCGAACAGCATGTAGTAGGTCGCACCGACGCCGGCCGCGTAGTTCTGCTGCACCTCCTGCTGCGTGAGCGCGATGTCGTGGATCGCGGCGAACTTGATGGTCCCCTGCCAGGAGTGCGTGCCGCCCGGGGCCGCGCCGAGCACGAATGCCGCCAGCGGATCCCAGTCGCTGAGCGTTCCGCCGGTCAGGCTGTCCACGTCCACGCCCGCGGGACACGGACTCGTGGTCCCGGCGGCGCACGACAGCTGCCCGTCGACGTAGATCTGCCGCCCGCTGGCCGGGCTGTAGGTGATCACCACGTGCTGCAGAGCCGCCTGCGCGAGGCTGCCGTCATCGTCGTTGACATTGGTCGTCAGCGGCGTGTCGCTGGGGTTGGCGCTGCTCAGCCCATAGGCCTGGTACTGGAACGCATCCTGCGCCAGGGCGAAGTTATAAGAGGACGGCCCGTCGCCGTACGACACCGCGTCGGCGCCGGTCTGCGTGACGTTGGCAGGGTCCATCCACAGCTCGATGCTGTACTGACCGCTCGCGCCGATCATCTGCGCGAGCTTGGCGCTGGTGGCCGTGGTCGCCTGCAGGTACTGCCCCGCGCCGCTGAGCGTGACGCCCCAGCCGCCCGCCCAGGCGACGTTGCCGTTGAGCGTCAGGTTCATGGCCGGGTCGACACCGCTGGTGTCGTACGCCGTGGTGCCGCTGCCTTCCTGGAACTGCCACTTGGCGATGTCGTGCACGTCGTAGCGGCCCTCGCCGGAGGCGACGGTGCCCTGTGTCAGCGACAGCGCCTTGGAGACGATCAGCGTCGGATCGATCGGCGTGACCGTCACGCCGTTGGCGAACGCCTGGATGGCCGCGAGCATGGTGGCCGCATCGGCCGCGCAGTTCGGCGGGTCACCCCAGCAGTTGTGCGACTGCTGTGCCAGGCGGATGTAGAACATCGACTGGTCCGGAGTGTTCAGGTTGATGTACGGCTGCGCGTAGGCATAGGCCGTGGCCAGCGTCGCGCTGGCGAAGTACGGGGACTGCGGGCTCGCGGCCGTATCCGAATGGCAGCGCGAGCACCACTCCGACACCACCGGATAGACGGTCTGGCTGAACAGCGTCGGATCGGACGGGAACACCTTGGTCGCGCCCACGGTGATCTCCGGCGGCGCGGTCAGTTGGATCTGCGTGCCGCCCGAGGAGCCCAGGGCGCCGCCCGCCCAGTTGGTGATCCACGTGGTCATGATGTCGGCGCACGCGGTATTGCTCGACAGCCAGCAGTTGTGACCGGCGTTCTCCTGCGCAACCATCGTGGAGTTCGACGGCTCGGACAGGTCCACCACCGTCAGGGCCGCCTGATAGGCCAGGTTGATGTCATCGGTGCGCGCAAAGCTCGGCGAGCCGGCTCCGCCCACCCCGTGACAGGCGCCGCAGCGATTGCTCGGGGAGACATTAGCCCACAGGTTGGTCTCGAACGCCTGCACGTCGGCGGTCGCGGGCGGCGGACCGCTATAGATGGCCTGCGAGGCCTGCGTGGCGTTGACATTGGGATTCTGGGTGGTGGGCGCGCCGCCCGAGCACGCCGCCAGCGCGGCCGCGGCCAGCAGCACCAGTCCGAAGGTAGCGGTGATACGCATGGATGTGGGCCTCACGTCTCTCTCCCTGCTGACCGGCCGGCTAGTTGCCCATGCAATAGACGGCGCTTTCGGCGTACGCCGTCTTGAGGTTGTAGTTGCCGGAGACGAAGTCCGAGGTGATCTGCGACACCTCGGCGTTGTCCGCCGGGTTGCTCGGCGGCCGCAGGCACATCGCCTGGAACGCCTTCTGCACCTGGCAGGTCGCGAACTGCTGGCTGTTCTCCAGCTCCTGGCCGAAGGCCTTGGCGCCGTTGCCGCTGCCCGGGAGCGAGGAATTCCAGCCGAGCAGGGAATTCGGACCCTGGCGCCAGTGATTGATCCAGCTGTCGTCCGTGGTCACGTAGCCCTGCGGAAAGTTGCCGGTATTGATGGCGTATTTCTGCTGCACCTGCCCGGGCGTGTAGACCATCGTGCCGGGAATGTTGTACGTCGGACAGGTCGACACGGTGCAGGTGGGAACGAAGTTGTAGTAGGCAAACGCGCCCGCGAGCGCATCCATGCCCGAGTGGCAGCCGATGCACTGGGTCAGAAAAGTCTGGCTGTCCCCGCCGGGCGAGCGCGAGGGATCCTGGCGGATACGATCGGGCGGCCGCGTGATGTCCTCGATGGTGTCCAGGTCATCGCACAGGTAGTCCATCATCGAAAAGCGCACCATCGCGCGGTTGGTGCCCGCGTAGAAGTACGCCGAGGCGCCCGCGTAGGTGGTCAGCACTCCGGCGGTGGCCGCCGATGGGATGCCGGTCTGCGAGGACTGCGTTTCCGGCATGAGTGCCGCCGCCAGATCCGCATTGGCGTTGTCCATGTATTCGTACTGGGTATCGTTCGAGTACGAGTACGCGGGCAACCCCGACACCACGGCCGGATTGCCGACGTAGATCAGGTCTGCCGACAGCACCGTGTTGAACGGCACGTTGTCGCGCACCATGCCGATGATGGTCGCGGTGTAGTCGTTCAGCGGCACGAACAGCGCCTGCGGCTTGTTGCTCATCGGCTGCGCGAAGTTGCGGATCGTGACGTTGTAGAAGCCGTGACCCGGATCGTTGATCGCGAGATTGGCCGCGTCCGTATAGTCCTGACTGCCGATGTCGGTGGCCATCTGCTGCAGCACCGAGGCACTCGGCGGCGCACCGGTGAGCCGCTCGAACAGGCGCAGCGCCTGCGTGGTGGAATCCGCGAACGCCGGCGTGATTGGCAGCAGCACCACGGCGGCGGACGCCGCACCGAGCAGCGCGGCCGCCAGCGGCCGGCGTGCTCCAAAGTTTCTCAGGCTGTCGAACATCGCTTCGCTCCCTGAACGCTCACCGAGTACGACTGGCGCCAATGATAGGCAGGACGCTCATCGCGCGTAATGTCGCTGCTCACAGACGGTCGGAACCATTACGTCAATAGCGCTAATCTGCGCATCAGGAATGCTGCAGGCGTGGGGCGGCGACGATGGTGCTTTAGGACGTAACGCACGGTTTGCAGACTGTGCGTCTGCTCTCATATCTGCACTTATCCACCCGTAAACTGCCGGCCCTGCCGGACAGCACGCCTTCACGAACCTGCATGGGAGTCAATGGATTGAACCGCAACCGCATGGCTACAGCGACGGCGCTGCTCGCCGCAGCGCTGCTGTCCGCCTGCAGCCCCGGCGGCACGGTGACCATCGAGGATTCACAGACCGCCGATTCGCAGACCACCGACTACGCGATCGCGTTCGTCAAGCGCTCCGTGCCGATGACGGGCACGGGCGCGACGGCGACGATGCAGCAGGATGATCTGCGCCTGCAGCGCGCCTTCTTCCTGAAGGCCGATCTGTACCTGCTCAATCCGCAGAGCTCGGGGGGCGCCGAGATCAACATCACCAAGCAGGTGACCCAGGGCGGCAACTACGACATCAAGGACGTGGACGTCAATTACGACGGCTCGAGCATCCTGTTTGCGATGCGCGGCCCATTGACGGCCACGCAGCAGGATTTCGATCCGCCCAACTGGAGCATCTGGGAGTACGTGCTGGCGTCGAACTATCTGCACCAGATCTGCCCCACCGAGGACCCGACCTGCACGGACGCGCAGTACCTCTCTCCACACTATCTGCCCGACGGACGCATCCTGTTTGCGAGCACGCGGCAGTTCGACTCGGGGGCGGTGCTGCTGAACGAGGGCAAGCCGGTGTTCGAGGCGCAGACCGAGGACCTGGACGAGTCGGGATTCGAGCTGCACGTGATGAATGCCGACGGCAGCGGCATGCATCAGATCACCTTCAACCAGAGTCACGACATCGACGCCACGGTGCTGCAGAACGGCCGCGTGATGTTCACGCGCTGGGA
>JASHSK010000370.1 GCA_030038755.1 Gammaproteobacteria bacterium | reverse complement strand
GCACGCGGCCTGTACCGGCGGCTGACGGCGCGCGAGAACATCGCCTACTACGCCGCGCTGCAGGGTCTGACCGCGACGCAGGCCCGCGAGCGCATCGAGATGCTGCTGCAGACGCTCGCCATGCAGGACATCGCCGACCGACGCGCCGAGGGCTTCTCGCAGGGCGAGCGGCTCAAGACCGCCCTCGCGCGCGCGCTCGTGCACGACCCGGGCAATGTGCTGCTCGACGAGCCGACCAACGGTCTGGACGTGATGTCGACGCGCAGCCTGCGTGAGTTCCTGCGAGGTCTGCGCGCCGAAGGGCGCTGCGTGCTGTTCTCCACGCACATCATGCAGGAGGTCGCAGCGCTGTGCGACCGCGTGATCATCATTGCCCGCGGCCGCGTCGTCGCAGAAGGATCACCCGATGAGCTGCGCGAGCGTGCGCAGGAGCAGAGCCTCGAAGAGGCGTTCATGAAGCTGATCGGCAGCGCGGCGCTCGGGGAGCTTGCGTGAGTGCCGTGGCGATCGTATGTCTGAAGGAGTGCCGCGAGAGCCTGCGCGACCGGCGCACGCTTATCAATGCGCTGCTGGTCGGGCCGCTGCTCGGCCCGCTGCTGTTCGTGATCCTGTTGCGCGTGACGCTCACGCGCCAGCTGGCGCAGGCCGCGGCGCCTTTGCCGGTGGCCGTCATCGGCGCCGAGCGCGCTCCCAATCTGGTCGCCTCGCTCGAGCAGCAGGGCCTGGTCGTGTTGCCGCCGGTGGCGGACCCCGAGGCCGCGGTGCGCGCACAGCAGCTCGATCTGGCGCTGCGCATCCCGCCGGGCTTCGCGGCGAGCTGGCGCGCGGGCCGGCCGGCGCAGCTGGAGATCATCTACGACTCCTCGCGCAGCGACGTCGCCGGAGAGGTCGCGCGGCTGCGTGGCATGCTGGGTGGCTACGCCCGTGTCACGGCCGCGATGCGGCTGATGGCACGCGGACTGGATCCGACACTGTCGCTACCGGTGGTGGTGGCGGAGCGCGATCAGGCCACGCCGCAGGCGCGCGGAGCGCTGCTGTTCGCGATGCTGCCGTACTTCCTGATCCTCACGGCGCTGCTGGGAGGCATGTGGCTGGCCATTGATTCGACCGCGGGAGAGCGCGAGCGTGCCTCGCTCGAGCCGCTGCTGATCAACCCGGTGCCACGCGACCGGATTCTCGGCGGCAAGCTGCTGGCGACCGCGCTGTTCAGCCTCGCCAGCCTGTGTCTGGGGCTGGTGGCCTTCCTGATCGCCGGCGCGTTCCTGCCGGCCAATCAGTTCGGGCTGAGCGTGCGCCTGAGCCCGCACGTCGTCGCGGCCATCCTGCCGCTGATGGTGCCGCTGGTATTGCTGCTCGTGGCCGCGCAGATCATGGTGACGGCGTTCACACGCACCGTGCGCGAGGCACAGACGTACCTGAGCCTGGTGCAGCTGGTGCCGATCATTCCGTCGGTGGTGCTGAGCCTTTTGCCGCTCAAATCGCAGCTGTGGATGTACGCCGTGCCGCTGCTCGGCCAGCAGCTCTCCATCATGCAGCTGCTGCGCGGGCAACCGGTCTCGCTGCCCGCCGCGGGCCTGTGTGCGTTGGTCACCCTGGTGCTCACGGGCGCTGCCGTCTGGGTCGCGCGCCGCAGCTACGCGACGGAGCGGTTGGCGATCTCGGGCTGAGCGGGTCTTGCGGGAGCGCGCGGCGGGCGGGATATTCGTGGATGGAGCTATTGCGGTAAGCAGCAGGTCCCGTAAGGAGCAGCGCCATGAGCCGACTGTTCGAGCCATTGACCATCGGAGCGCTGCAGCTGACCAATCGCATCGTCATTGCCCCGATGTGCCAGTACTCGGCGCACGAGGGTACCGCCGGCGACTGGCATCTGATTCATCTGGGAAATCTGGCGTTCTCCGGCGCCGGTATGCTGGTCATCGAGGCCACCGCGGTCAGTCCCGAGGGCCGCATCTCGGCGCTGGACCTCGGTCTGTACAGCGATGCGAACGAGGCGGGGCTGGCGCGCGTGCTGGCGGCGATCCGCGCGCACTCGCCGATCCGCGTGGCTGTGCAGCTCTCGCATGCCGGCCGTAAGGCCTCGGTGCGACCGCCGTGGGAGGGCGGGGCGCAGCTCACGCCCGGGCAGGGCGGCTGGCCGACACTCGCGCCCTCGGCGCTGCCACACGCCCATGGCGATCAGGCGCCCGAGGAGCTGGATGCCGAGGGGCTCGCGCGCGTGCGCGCGCAGTTCGCGTCCGCCGCCACACGCGCGGGACGCATCGGAGCCGACGGCATCGAGATCCACGCGGCGCATGGTTACCTGCTGCACGAGTTTCTTTCTCCGCTGGCCAACCGGCGGCGCGACGCCTATGGTGGCTCGCTGGACAATCGCATGCGCTTCGTGCTGGAGATCTATGATGCCGTGCGTGCGGCGTTCCCACCCGAGCGACCGGTGTGGATGCGGCTGTCGGCAACCGATTGGATCGCGGAAGGATGGACGATCGAAGATACGCTGGTGCTGGCGGCGGCGCTGCAGCGGCGCGGCTGCGCGGCGCTGCACGTGACCAGCGGGGGGATTTCCCCGCAGCAGAGCATCCGCACCGCGCCCGGCTACCAGGTGCCCTACTCGCGTCGCATCCGGGCCAAGGTCGGACTGCCCACCATCGCGGTGGGCCTGATCACGTCGCCGGAGCTGGCCGAGGCGATCATCGCCAATCGCGAGGCGGACGCGGTGTCGCTCGCGCGCGCCGTGCTGTACGACCCGCGCTGGCCGTGGCACGCGGCCGCCAGGCTCGGTGCACAGGTCTGGGCGCCCAGACAGTACTGGCGCTGCAAGCCCGCGGGAATCGAACACCTGTTTCTCGACAGCCATGGTTGAGCGGCGCATGAGCGAGGCGCGCGCCGGGGCCGACGGAGCCGCAGGGTGGGACGGCGCACGGCTCGCGCGCCACGCGCTGTTTGGATTCATCATCACCTTCATCGCCGCGCGCACGCTGGTGTGGCTGATCATGGCGCGGCGCATTCCAAACATGTACTTCTTTCTGCACGGCACGCACGTGCACCACCTCAACTACGGCATCGTCCTGCTGGCGGGTGTGGGAGCGTTCCTGCTGTTTGGACTGCCGCGCGGCCGCGCGCTGGGCATCGCGGCGCTGGCCTACGGCGTGGCCATGGGGCTCACCTTCGACGAGTTCGGAATGTGGCTGCATCTGGGAGGCAGCTACTGGCAGCGCGCCAGCGTGGACGCGGTCGTGGTGGTGGCCGCGCTGCTGGCACTGGTCGGCTTCGCTGCGACGATGCGCCGCTTCGAGTCGCGGCACCTGCTGGCGTCCGTCTGCGTCGTGATCGCGCTGGTCATCTTCGGGGTGGTACTGCACAGCGCCGCGGTCAGGATCGGCCGGATCGAAGGCCCGCGGCTGGAAGCGCTCGAGGAGGCTTCCTCGCCTTGATAGCGCAGGATCCGCGCGGCTGTGGCAAGCTGCGCGCGCCATGAGCGTGCCCCTGCAACCGCGGCCGCAGCCCGAGCCGATACGCGTGCTGTTCGTCTGCATGGGCAACATCTGCCGCTCGCCGACCGCGGAGGCGGTGTTTCGTGCCCTGGCACGACGGCTCGCCCCGGAGCTGGCGCTGGAAGTCGACTCGGCCGGCACGCACGACTATCACGTGGGGAGCGCGCCCGACGAACGCGCACAGGAGGTGGCGCGCGCCCACGGCATCGACATGTCGGGGCTGCGCGCACGGCTGCTGGTGCGCGAGGATTTCGAGCGCTTTGACCGTGTGCTCGCCATGGATGCGCGTACCTACCGGGCCGCGCTGGCGCTGGCACCGCGCGAGCAGCGGCGACGCCTGCGCCTCTTCATGGACTATGCCCCTCAGCTGCAGATGCGCGAGGTGCCCGATCCCTACTACGGGGGCGCGGAGGATTTCGAACGGGTCTATCTGCTCACCGAGCAGGCGGCGCACGGGCTGCTGCGCGAGCTGGCCGATGGTCGCACCGTGGCGCTGTGATCCGACGACCTGACTTGACGTCCCACCCGGCATCCTGAACGGCTGCAGGCCGCAGGCCGCTCGCGCCGCCGATCGGCAGGCGTGAACGCGTGGGCCACACCGTGGACACACCGTGTACCTTGTGATAAAAAGGTACCATTTATAAAAAAGCATGAGGATAGCGGCCGCGGCATGAGCCTCAACGAGAAGTTCGCTCCGATCCGCAAGGGATTACTCGAATTCCTCATCCTCAGGATCATCGCCGCCGACAAGGTGTATGCCGCGGATATGCTGAAGAAGCTCGCCAGCACGGAATTCGCCACGCAGGAAGGCACGCTCTACCCGCTGCTGAGCCGCCTGCGGCGCGAGGGACTGCTCAAGTACGAATGGCAGGAATCCGATGCCGGCCCACCTCGCAAATATTACGAACTGACGGCGCAAGGGCACGCTGCGCTCGAAGAGCTCAACGATTACTGGAAGGCCATCAACCGGACCATCCAGCAGGTGGGGAAATAGCCATGCGTAAAGTGGTCATGATCAGCCTGAACGGCAATGCCTATCAGGTCGAGGAGCGTGGCTACGAGGCGCTGCGCGCCTACCTCGACGATGCGCAGCAGAAGCTGCGCGAGGATCCGGACTGCGCGGAAATCATCGCGGACCTCGAGCAGGCAATCGCAGAGAAGTGCGCGCGGCTGCTCGATGCGCGCAAGAGTGTGATCAGCGCCGAGGAGCTGCAGCAGATCCTCTCCGAGATGGGGCCGGTGGATGGTGGCGGGGCCGCGGGTGCCAACGCCGGCACGGCGGGTATGGGCTCGGCTGGTACGGGCTCGGCGGGTACGGGCGCGGCGGGCCCGGGCACCGCCGGTGCGGGCGCCGACAGCGCGCACGGCGG
>JASHSK010000369.1 GCA_030038755.1 Gammaproteobacteria bacterium | reverse complement strand
TGACCACGAGCAGGTAGCACAAAATGCTCATGACCTCCCAGGCGAGCAGGAACAGCAGCACATCGCCGGCGATCAGAATCAGCATAACCGAGGCGTAGAGACCCAGCAGCATGATCGTAAAGCCACGCTCGTGCCCCTGAACCGATCCGGCACGCAGCTCACTGCCGGCGTATATCGATGCCGGCAGCAGCACGAGTCCGGCCACGAGCAGGAACACCGCCGACAGGGCGTCCACCCGCAACGTCAGCGTCGTGATCCCGGGTAACAGCCACAGCGCCCGCGTGAGCCCCGCTCCGCTGAGCAGCGCCGCTGCGCCCGCGACCGCCGATGCGAGCGCCGCAATGCTACCGAGCCAGGCGAGCACCGTTCCCTGGTGAGCCGGGCGAACGGCAATCGACAGCACGATGCCGGCACCGCATGCTGCGAAAAACACGATCAGCAATATCAGCACGTTCACCTATCGCCCGGCGAGTGCCGCCTCCTGCGCCGGTTCTGTCAACGGTACCGACGGCTTGCGCCCGACCGCTACCAGCAAGCCATGTAGAATCGCCAGCGGCGGGGGCGGGTGCCCGGGCACCTCGACATCCACCGGTAGCACATTGGCCACGCCACTGGCGCAGGCGAAGCTGTCGGCGAACACGCCGCCCGAGAGCGCGCACGCCCCCACGGCGACAACCCGCTTGGGCGAAGGCATACCCTCGTGAATCTTCTTCAGCGCAAAGCGCATCTGATCCGTGACGGGTCCGACGACCAGCAGTACGTCGGCGTGACGCGGCGTCGGCGTGATGAAGAAGCCGAGTCGATGCATGTTGTAGTAGGGATTGTTGAGCTGCTTCACCTCGTTCAGACACGCACCGCAGTCGCCTGCGTCTACGACGAGCACGTGGATGGAATGCCGGAATGGTGGTCCCAGCTTCTCTTGCGGTCCAGCTGCCGTCACGCCCCCACCGGCCCATTCGTACGTGTTCTCCCAGTCCAGTGCCGATGGCGCGTCACGCAGGCAGCGGTAGCAGTGAATACAGCGTCGATGCTCGACCACGACCCTTCCGTCGACCTGCTCCAGCGCATGCGTCAGACAACGCCCGACGAGTGCCGGGGCTGATGCACCGAGATTCGCCCCGCGGGGCCGCCCCGGTGTGACGCCGGGGGCGCTCTCCGGGGCTCGGGGATATACCGTGCTCCTGATCCCGGTTCGAATTCCTTTCAGGACCCACTGACTCATGAGCGTCGATTCTCCGTAGCTGCGGTGCTCATCGGTCGTTCTCCGCGACCGACAGGTCGAACGTGGAGAGAATGATGGGGAAGTCCTGGAACGCGAATTTCTCGGCGGCGAGGTGGAAGCTGTGCCAGTTGGTAAACGAGGGAGTGATGATCCGGTAGCGGGCAATCCGTCCGTCCGAGCCCAGCCGCGCCCAGTGGAACGCCGCGCCGCGGGGCGCTTCGACCCAGCCGAGGGCTGCATCGGGCCGCAATGTCACGGGTTGGCAGGTGGGACCGTCCGTCAACAGGGAGACCGCCTGCTCCATGATCCGTACCGATTGGTGTGCCTCCGCGAACAGCACGCGAAGCCGCGCGTAGCCGTCGCCCTCGATTTCACTCGGCACATCGAAGCTCAGCTGCTCGTACCCCGAGTACGGTTGAACGCGGCGCAGGTCCCGGACCAGCCCGGAGGCGCGCGCGACCGGGCCCGCCAGGCTGTAAGCCCTGGCGGCATCCGGGCTCACGATACCGACTTCTTCGATGCGATCGAGAAAACTGCTGGACAGTCGCAGCTGCGCCTGTAGGGCATTCAGGCGCTCGAGGATCTCCTGCGACCGACCGAGCGCCTTGCGACAGGCCGCGGTCGGCAGGTCTGAAAGCAGACCGCCCACCGCGAGCAATCCGAAGAGATAGCGATGGCCGCAGAGCTCCCCGCAGACCCGCAGCAGCTCCTCCTCCAGCATTCCAGCCTGGCTATTGGCCACGACCAGTGCCGTGGACTCGCAGATCTCCTGAATCGCGCCCGCGTGCTGCCGCAGTCGTTCCAGCTCGGCCAGAAAAACCCGTAGCATTCGCGCCCGCGCGGGCAGCTCGCAGGCGCTCAGGGTCTCTACCGCCTGGCAGAATGCCAGGCCGTGAGCAAATGCCGTCGTCGCCGCGAAGCGTTCCGCCAACAGCAGAACCTCGTCAACCGTCTTGCCCTCGGCCAGTTTTTCGATGGCCCGCCACTTGTAGAACAGACGGGTCGAGGAGCGGATGACATCTTCGCCGACCGTTTCCAATTGAAAGTGCACCGATTCTGTGACGCCGGAGAATTTAGGCCCGATCGGCATGACAAAGGCGCCCAGCTCCTGGACGACGCGACGCGGGTGCCAGTCGGTGTCCGGAAGGCGCTGGCGCATCGCGGCCTGTGCATCGAAGCCGCGGCGCATCGGCTCGACACCTTCTTGCCAGGCGTCATTGTGGAGTACGAAATCGCCCAAATACGGATGCCCTTCGAAGCGCACGCCGAACAGGTCCTCCGCTTCCCGCTCGTGCCAATCCGCCGCGTGAATCCATCGCACGACGCTCGGGAATACCTTCTCGGCGAGCGGCGCGCCCACCAGCACATGCACCCAACTCAGGTCGTGTTCGCCGTAGAACACGTAGCGCAGCTGCCAGGCGTTGGCCTCCTCCTCGACGATCAGACCAGCAAAGCAGAAACCCCACTCCTGAGCGATACAGCGGCACAGTTCGGTAAGCACAGGAGCGGGGGAGGTCACCTCGGTCGTTGAGTTCGAGGTTGAGCGGACTCGCGTTTGCGCGGGCCACCGTCCCTCGATTCGTTGGACCAACTCGCGGTAGTTCATAGGCGACTCATCTGCTCAACGCGGCGGCGGCCATGGTCAGAAGGTCGTGCAGCGGCCTGGGAATGTAGACACCGAACAACAGCACGGGAACGGCAGCCAGAATCAGTGCAAGCCGACTGCTCAGCGGCAATGAAGATGTCCCGCCTGCGTGTGTCCGCAAATCGTCCCGGTCTGAGGCTCCATTGCTCGACGTGCCAAAGACCATGCGATTCAAATGGGCCATGACACCGAAAAACGCGATCACGATGAACGCCGCCAGAAGAGCGACCGCCAGGTAGTGTCCCTGTGACAGGCCGGCCTTCAGAATCAACAGTTCGCTCAGGAAGACAGCCATCGGCGGCGCTCCTGCGATCGAAAGGCCGCCGAAGATGAGCGCGGCGCCGGCCACCGGAACGCGGCGGATCAGGCCGCGGACGGCGGCGATTTCGCGGGTCCCGGTGGCCAGTAGCGCCAGGCCGGCGGCAAAAAAGCAGAAGGACTTCGTTACCGAATGACTGACGATCTGCTGCATGGCCCCGTACGCTGCCGCCGATCCGCCCAGCCCGACGGCCGTCAGCATGATGCCCATGTGCTCGACGGTCGAGAAGGCGAACAGCCGCTTGTAGTCCCTGACCTGAAGCAGCAGAAAGGCGGCCGTGCCGACGGAAATCAGCCCGAGAACGAGCGCCCAGGTCCCGGCGTGTGCACCCTGTACAGCCTGCATGATCGGAATCAGTCGCAGGATCACGTAAAGAATGGAGGTGGTTTCTATCCCCGAGAGCAGTGCGCAGACTGGCGAGGGTGCCTGACTGTGCGCATCCGGCAGCCAGGTGTGCATCGGAACGAGGCCGACTTTGGTTCCCAGGCCGATGAGGATCAGAAGGAACGCCGTCTGCATGAGCACCGGCGGCATTCGCGGTGCGGCCGCCACCAGCCCGGCCCAGGTATAGGTTTGTCCGCCAGCTGCGTGCGAGGCGGCAAACATCACCAGAAAGCCGAACAGAGCGAGACCCGCGCCCATGAGGGAGAGCACCACGTACTTCCAGGCCGCCTCCAGCGCCTCACGGGTGTTGTAGAAGGACACCAGCAGCGCCGAACAGAGGGTCGTCAGCTCGACCACGATCCACACCAGCGTGGGTTCCGCCAGCACCGGAATCGCCAGCATCGAGAAGATGAACAGATTGTAGTTCGCGCAATAGAGTCGCAGCCTCCTGAGCGTCAGTGCCTCATGGGTCATGTAGCCGACTGCATAGATCGCGGCGGTGCTGGCGACGAAGGTAATGAACAGCAGTATCAGCACGCTGAGGCCATCCACGGCGAGCCAATTCGACCAGGCCGGCTCCAGCAGCTCGTGAGGAACGTGGCCGTATACGACCCGCCATGCAAGCTGGGCGGTCAGGAGGAGGTCTGCGAGGCATGACACCACGGTCACACCCATTACCCAGCGCAGCCCCAGTGGAATGCAGACGAGCAGGGCGGCCAGGACGGGCAGCAGTACAATAACGATGACGCTCACGACGACGCCTCATCGGTCTCGGGCCTGGTGGCGGTCTCCTTGAGGCTTGCCAGTGCACCTACCGCGGTAGTGCCGACCTGCTTCTGCACGGCGCGGACCAGCACACCCATGATGAATACGATGATCAGGCCGTCGGTGGCAATGGCGAGCTCGACCAGCATTCCAAGGTCGCGGGCGATGGAAATGCCCGTGAGAAACGCACCGTTTTCCATGACCAGCAGCCCGATCAGCAATGGCAACGCTTCGCGACGCACCGTCAGGGTGAAGGCACCGAGCAGCAGTACCGCGATCCCGATGGGGACGTTCGGCCCGCGATACGCCGCGCTGACGGCGTTGGCGATAGGGGCGCCGACGAAATAGGCGGCTATTACGAGCGCCAGGGCGATTGTCAGAGAGATCGGAATGTCCAATACCTGATCGATCTCGCGCCGCGTGTAGATCCCCGCCGGCGAGGTCTTCCGCAGCAGCCACGGAACGATGATGGGCTTGCTGATCAGGTTGACCAGCGCCACGCCGTACAGGTGGCTGGTGCCATAGCGCAGCCCGAGCAGCGCCGCGGAAGCCGCGAGCAGCAGAGACTGCACGATGAAGAGGTTCAGACAGGCGTTGGCCTGCCGTACGGCGACGATGCCGAAGGCGGTCAGCAGGAACAGGCCCGTCGCCAGCGCATTGAGATTCTGCAGCAGCTGCTGAGTCGCGTCGTTCATGGGTTGCTAGGGCAGGAAAACCTGGGCGATCATCGCTGCCACGGACGTAATGAATGCGGCGCCGAGGAATTCCGCGATGCGGAACAGACGCAGCTTGGAGAGCGAGGATTCGATGACGACCAGCACGAGCAGGAAGCAGAAGATCTTGAAGAGCACGAACGGTATCGCCAACAGCACCGCGGCCCAGGTCTGCGCGGCTGCCAACCCCCAGGGCGTCAGCAACACGTTGAGAAACACACACATCAGCACGAAGAACTTCATCTGACCGCCCCACTTCATCAGGGCAAAGCCGCGGCCCGAGTATTCGAGCGACTTGGATTCGTCGATCATCGCTATTTCGAAGTGCCCGGTCGGGTTGTCTACCGGGATGCGACCGCCCTCAGCGAGTATCAGCATGAGGAACGCGAGCAGCAGCAGTACGTGGGAAGGCGTAAAGAAATTCGCGAACGGCGTCACCCAGCTCTGCTGGACGATATACGGAATGGTCGAGCCGGCGACGAACGAGACGGTGAAGAATACGATCATGAACACGGGCTCGGCCAGGAAGCCGACCATGCGCGTGCGGCTCGCACCCATGGGGCCGTAGGGGTTGGCGGTATCGACGGCGGCGAGAGCGGCGAAGAATCCGCCGAGCGCCAGCACGAAGCCGGCGCCGAGCATGTCGGCCATGAACGCGAAAAACAACGGATAGCTCGTCAACACCGGAATCAGAAGCACGACGAATATCGGTGTGACGAACACGACGTAAGGGGTGAAGCGGAAGATCCAGGAGCTGTCCTCGGACACGACTTCGTCCTTGTGGAACAGCTTCCAGAGATCGCGGTATGGCTGAAAGATGCTGGGTCCGCGTTTGGACTGCACGATCTCCTTGAGACGCGCCAGCACACCGCTCGCCAGCGGCGCAAAAATCAGCACCACAGCAACCTGCAGCAGGTTGAACAGGAGGTGCTCGAGCACGGCCTATGCGCTCGGCGTCGACATCTGGCTATGGGCTCCGCGTCGGCGGCGGGCGCCGGGGAATGGCCCTAGCGGGATCTGGACCACCGATTGTGCGGACATGCCTATCCCTCTCCCAAAAAGATCAGGTAGGCATCATTAGCCAATGAGGCGGTTATTATTGGGGGAGGAATGCCATCTCCCAGGGCCACTATACGGTCGGAAACGCTGCTCGGCAAGCACCCGTTGTCGGCGCCCGGATTCGTCCGGTACAGCCAGATGGGTGGTGGCGACCGGCGACATCGGCAGTGCGGCCGCTTGCGGCAGCGGATCCTGATTCGGAAGCAGGCTGCTGTCACCTTTTGCTCACCGGCTCCATACCAACACCTCGAGCGGCGTGGGGTTATAGCCGTTGCAGGGGTTGTTGAGCTGAGGGCAGTTGGAGATCAGCACGATCAGATCCAATCTCGCAACCAGCTCCACATATTTGCCTGCGCCGGACAAACCGTCGGCAAACGTGAGCTGGCCCTCGGGAGTGATCGGTACATTCATGAAGAAATTGATGTTGTGCGTGATATCGCGCTTGGTCAGTCCGAATTGCGCGCACTCTGCCACCGCCAGCAGCCATGAATCGCGGCAGGCATGCATGGTCCGTTTCTCCAGGTCGTAACGCACGCTATTGGACTCGGTGGAGCACGCACCGCCGAGAGTGTCGTGACGGCCGACCAGGTCGGCGGTGATCTCGAGCATCACGCGTCGCTCCGTCGACACGAGCCTGGATCCCAAGCCGAGGTAGACATTGGAGTTTTCACGGATGGTGTCGATCGCGCTGTAACGCTCGGCCGGATCGGACGCGGAGTAGAAGAGAGTATCGGCGGATTGATTACCTTCCAGGTCGATGATCCGCAGGGTTTCGCCGGCCGCGATCCGCTCGAGCCAGTAGTCACCGGCGGGGATCACCTGCGACAATCGGGCGCTCTCGGACTGCAACGCGCTTGCCTGAGTCTTCATGTCACTGCACTCCGCTGCATAGCTGATAGAGACGGTTGTTGGCGAAGCCGCGGCGATTCTCAGCACAGGCGTTCAGGCAGACGTCAGTATCGGTCATCGGCGGAGCCTCGAAGAGCGACAGACGCACCGGATGGCGCGGGTAGAGAGGTGCGGGATTCAGGGGATGCGGGCAGGTATGTAACAGCAGCAGCGTCTCCATCTCGAAGCGCAGAGTTACGGCGGATCCGGGCCTGGAGTGGGCGGGATCGAAGGATAAAGCCCCATCTTCTGCCACGCCGACTTTGCTGAACCAGTTGACGTTAGCGGCGAGGTCGCGTTTGCCGAGGCCGTACTTGGCCGCCTCGATCAGAAAAGCATCGTGGCCATTCTGGGTCCAGCCGTTACGGGCTTGCTGATAGCTGAGGATTCCCCACCGCCTTCTCACGAGCTCCCTGTCAGCGGTACCTCCGATGCTGTCATGCCAGCCCAGTGTATCCTCGATAATCGAACAGAAAATTCGCCCCATATCCGAATACAGGCAATGTCCGCGGGTCAGGCGCAAAGTGTGCTGGCACTTCAGCGTGTCGGGTGCGTTATACCGTTCAAGGAGATTGGACGGGTTGTAGAGCAGCATGCCGAGATTGGCTCCACCTTCCACATCCTCGAGTGTGAGTCCGACGCCACGATTGATTGCCAACGACCAATGCTTGCCGCCCTCGAGCAGCGTCTCGTAATTGTTCATGTAAGGACACCTTCGCGCACCGCGCGTCACGCAGCAGAAGCGACCGGGTCGTCCCGGACTTTCCCTTCTGGCGCGGCTTTGCGCCGCGCGCCGAGTCGTCTCGGCAAGGTGTGCGGCCGATCGTAGCCCAGGTTCAGCGCCTTGCGCAAATGACCGGCTTCTCGCCGGCGGGCGGTCTACGGACAGGCCGGGCGGGAAGTGCCGGGCTGCCTCAGCGACCCAACGGTCCGGGATCAGTGATGCCGCGCCCACTCAACCGCAGCGCCGCCTCCGTGTCGCTACACAGCTCCGATATCAAAAGTCGTCGATCTCGCCAGTAGCGGCTATCGGCCTGCAATTGGGCACATTGAAGGACCCAACCTGGTCGGCCACGTGCCGCACGCAACAACTCCCGCTCGGCCTCGGGATCGGGCACGGGTAGCTTGAGCTGCGAGCAACGTTGCTGCAGCAGCTGCTGCAGCAACGCCATCGGTGCCGGCAGCATGCGTGCAGACAGCCTGCCGAGCCGCCGCGGGTTCATATGCTGGTGCTCCTCCTGGATGTCCGTATCGACGGCCGTGAGCACTCCAACGATCTCATACAGAGCGTCCAGAAAGTCGACCATGGAATCGGTGATGTCCGTCAGATGATCCAAAAGCAGCACGCCACCCCTCAGATCGGGAGCGTTGCGCAGATCTCCGGCATCCATGTGAGCCACGAACTGCGGTGTGTCGAGCAAAGGATAAACCTCAGCGAGCGCACGCGTGATGTCCTGCAGACGGTGCGTTGACGTGCAGAGCGCGCAGGTAATGCCCGCATTCCGCATCCGTGCAGCCATTTCAGCGAGCAACCGCGACTTGCCGCTGCCACGCGGGCCATAGAGAACGAGGTGCTCTCCGCGGCGCAGGCGTCTGCCAACGTCGCGGACGAGCGCTCTAATGTTCGGGTACACGGTGATACCAGCCGGGAAATGCTTCGCGCCGGCTCGATTTCATGGCGCCGCAGGCCGGTACTGTGCCGACGCTAGTCGTCGGACTCGACGCCGGGCACATCCTCTGCGTCTGGATTGATGACACCAAAATGTGCCGCAGTGCGCGTATAGAACAGGCGAATCTTTTCGGCGTGCAGCAGCTTGACCAGTTGCTGAGCCTCCTGATCCGTCACGATAAATTCGACCTCCATGGCCACCGAGCCGGCGAGCTCGAAGAATGTCTGCTCGTGCAGCACGTGATGGCGTCCAAAGCCCGCAGCCGCGCGAAAGGCCGAGCCCCCGCGTATGCCGAGGCTGGCGGCCTTCTTGAGAAGCCATTCCCAGACCAACAGGCCGTGATGGCGATGTGCTTCGTGTACGTAGAATCGCAGAAAGGCACCGTCCATGATCATTCCCCCGTGTGGGTTTATATTGCTGTTTGCCCGGTATGATGCGGCGAGCAAGCACTGCGCCGCAGCTTGCTCCAAGGGAAATAGCGACGATGGATGTCCACACGCGCCTGTCCTTTGAGATGGGCATTACCTGGAGGCAGGGCGCGTAGCACTACGCGCCCTTCACCGGGACACGTAGGCATCATTATCCGCATGGCGGCAGTTTACGGAGGCATGCCATCTCCGCAGGAGATAGTCTTCCAGAAAGTATCTCGGGACACAATCCGGGCCTGCGGGCCGGATACATTGGTCTGACCAAAGCGCTGCACCGACGCAGGCGGGCGTAGTGGCGGCTTACGCTCTGCAGGTTGACCCGAGCACACGGCTTTCGTAGGCTAACCGGGTCTACTCGGGGAAGGAGTCCCCCCGGAACCGCCTAATCAGCTGATGACTCCTACCGTGTGGAAACGCGGTGGAGCGTCTTCGCACGTGCCTGCGGCGTGGTGTGGGTGCGAGCAGCTGAAATGCAACGTGTTGATCATCGGCGGATCCCTTTGCAGAGCCGGGCCGATCGGTGTCTGGTCGGCCAGCGGTCCACCGTCCCAGCGCATCTCGTCGCGTTGAGCGCCGATTTGATGCGCCGATTGAGCCGCGGAGACCACGTGCTGCTGTTCGGAGCGCGCGGTACGGGCAAGTCGACGTTTCTGGCCACCCTTCGTGATCAGTGTGAGGCCTCTGGAACTCCGTGTGCGCTGTGTTCGCGGACGCTGGGGCTCGCGGATCTGGTGGATACCTTCTCGCGGGCTTACCCGGATGCCGATACGTTCGGCCTGCAGCGTCGAGCGCTGGCTACCCGTCTGCGACTGACGGCCGAGAGCAAGCCGGGAATATTGCTGCTCGACCACGTACGCGAACTGACGACCGCAGTGATTGGTTTTCTCCGGCAACTGCGTGGCGGCCTGGTCGCGGTTCTGTGCTGCGTCGATGTGGACGCGGAATTCGAGCGAGAGCGACTCCTCGGCTGGAGGAGGCACGCGCTCTGCGCACGTATGCCGCCGATGCCCAACGCGCAGCTGCGTCGCTTGCTGCTGCGCCTCTACAGTGCTCACGACCGAGCCGCACCGGGGACGAAGGACGCCGAGGTCGTTGGTCAGCAGTCGTTGCGCGGGGACCTCGAGGCGACGGCGCTGACGGCACTGATCTGCGCCGCGCGCGGCAGAGTCGGGTGGATCGTCGAATGTGCACGACGCTTGCAACTGCCGGAGTACTGGACTGACGCTCGTTTTCACCTCGCCGCCTTGTGTGCCGATACCGAGATTGCCTTGCGGCAGACCCAGGGCCCGCGTCTTCGTCGCAGATGAGCGCCGTAAGCCT
>JASHSK010000368.1 GCA_030038755.1 Gammaproteobacteria bacterium | reverse complement strand
CCTGCCGGCACCGCGCCTGCCGGCACCGCGCCTGCCGGCACCGCGTCTGCCGGCACCGCGTCGGCCAGCAGCGCACCGGCGAGTCCGACACCTGTCAGCGCCGTACCGCCCGCGCAGTCTGCCGCAGCGGCCGGTGCCCGCGCCGAATAGCAGGCGCCGCCGGCCCAGTCCAGCGGCAGCGGCCAGAGCGGCTGCTCGCGCCGGGTCTGCCGGCGCGCTGATCACCCTGACGAGCGACTTCGGCTTGCGCGATCCCTACGTCGGGATCATGAAGAGCCGCATCCTGCAGCGCGCCCCGGGCGTGCCCGTGGTCGATCTGACACACGCGATAACTGTGTTTCATCCGGAGGAAGCGGGCTATTGGCTCTACTGCTGCTGTTCGCAGTTCCCCGCCGGCACGGTGCACGTTGCGGTCGTGGACCCGGGTGTGGGCACGGCACGCGCGATCGTTGTGCTGAGTGCTGCGCAGCAGCTGTTTATCGCACCCGACAATGGCCTGCTCGGGCTGATCGCACAGAGCGATCCCCAGTCGCGCGCTCACCGCGTCACGGTCGCGGCACTCGAATCACTGGGGCTCGGCCTGCACAGCGCCACCTTTCATGGACGCGACGTGATGGCCCCGTTGGCCGCCGAGCTCGCCGCGGGCCGCCTGCGGGCCGAGGAGGTCGGGCCGGCGCATACGCTGGTACGCGGCGGGCTGCAGCCGGCCGAGGAGATCGCCGGTGGCACGCTGCTCGGCACGGTCGCGGTGATCGATCACTACGGCAACTGCCTCACGACCATCCCGGCGGCCGCGACAGCCGGCCGCACGCACGCGCGCCTGCGGCCGGAGGGGGCGGTGCTGCGCTGGGTGCGTACCTATGAGGAAGCGGGGCCGGGCGAGTGCGTCGCGCTGATCAACTCCGCCTCGATGCTCGAGATCGCTGCCAGGCGCTCGAGTGCAGCGGCGCTGTTGAACGTCCTGCCCGGTCAGCGTGTCTATCTCTCCAGGAGCTGAGCGTACGGCCGAGGGCGCTCGCGGGCGCGCCAGGGCTTGCAAAGTGGTGAAGGCGCGCATAAATCAGCTATAGTTCGCTGCTCGCGGTGGCGCAAACGCCGCCAAGCGTATGATTTACATAGATTTTTCGGATTAAGTGATGTCTGAACGCGAAAACGAGCGCTTCGATCTCGACGAGGAGTATCTGGTCGAGTCGGAGGACAGCACGGACTACGATGGGCTGCTGGCCCGCGTCGACAAGCGGGCACGCGCTCAGGGCAAGCGCGGCAAGGCGGCCTGGAGCCGCCTCGAAGAGGTGCTTGCCGAGCGCAAGCTCGAGAAAGAATTGCGCGATATCTTCGAAGACGACGTCTGACGCTGATGCGAGGGCGCGGCCGGCGCCCCGCGGCAAAAGGGCCCCGCGGCCGCGGCCGGGCCTCAAGAACATTCACGGGTAGGCTATGACTTCCAGCGCGCACTCCTGGGTCGTGCTCAAGTTCGGTGGCACCAGCGTTTCCACCCGCGACAACTGGTCCAAGATCGCCGCCGTGGTGAATGCGCGGCTTGGCACCGCAGCGCGCGTGCTGGTCGTGCATTCGGCCGTCAGCGGTATCACCGACCGGCTCGAGAAGCTGCTCGTCGCGGCGCTCGCCGGAGCTCATGAACCGCTGCTGTCGGTGATCGAGCAGCGCCACCACCAGCTGGCCGAGGAGCTCGGGGTGGGGTTGAGCGCGGAGCTCGAGCGCTACTTCTCGGTGTTGCGGCAGATGACCAGCGGCATCGCGCTGATGAACGAAGTCAGCGATCGCACGCGCGCCCGACTGCTCGCGATCGGCGAGCTGATGGCCACGGAGATCGGCGCACGCTTCCTGCAGTCGCGCGGCATCCCGGCCCGCTGGTGGGACGCACGCACCGGCCTGATGGCCGAGCAACGCTCCGACGGGCCCGGGCACACGAACTTTCTGTCGGCGACCTGCGGATTCGTCCCCGACCCGACGCTGCAGCGGCAGCTCGCGGATATCCCGGGTGTGCTCGTCACCCAGGGATTCATCGCCAGCGCCGCGAACGGGGATACGGTGCTGCTCGGGCGCGGTGGCTCGGACACATCGGCGGCGTATTTCGCCGCGAAACTGCAGGCGCGGCAGCTGGAGATCTGGACGGACGTGCCGGGCATGTTCAGCGCCAACCCGCGCGCCACGCCGCAGGCGCGTCTGCTGCGCTCCCTGCACTACGACGAGGCGCAGGAAGTCGCCAGCAGCGGCGCGAAGGTACTGCACCCGCGCTGCATCCTGCCGGCCAAGTCGCAGCAGATCCCGATCGCCGTGTATGCCACGCAGAGCCCCGAGCTGCCCGGCACGCACATCAGCGCCGATGGCGGCGACGGCACCGCGCAGGTGAAGGCGGTGTGCATCAAGAAGGGCATCACTCTGGTGTCGCTCGACAGTCCCGGGATGTGGCATGAGGCGGGCTTTCTCGCCGATGCCTTCCAGATCTTCAAACGCCATGGCATGTCCGTGGACCTGGTGTCCACCTCGGAGACCAATGTCACGGTGTCGCTCGATCCGGCCGCGAACGCGCTCGATCCACTGCTCGTGCAGCGGCTGGTGGCGGAGCTGAGCACCCTGTGTCGCACGCAGCTCATCGGTCCGTGCGCCTCGGTGAGCCTGGTCGGCAGAAACATCCGTGCCATCCTGCACCGCCTCGGAGAGGCGTTCGAGCTGTTCGCCGATCAGCGCATCTACCTCGTCAGCCAGGCCGCCAACGACCTGAACTTCACCTTCGTGGTGGACGAGGATCAGGGCGACCGCCTGGTCGAGGAGCTGCACGAGCGGCTCATTCAGGGAGTGCGCGGTGATGAGGTGTTCGGGCCGAGCTGGCAGCAGCTGTTCGCCCCGCCGCCGGTCGCGGCCCCGCCGCCGATCTGGTGGCGCACGCGCCGCGCGGAGTTGCTCGCCCTCGCCGCCGGGCATGAGTGCGCCTACGTCTACGATCGCGACACGGTACGCGCCGCCGCCGCGCAGCTGCGCGCCCTGCGCTCGGTGGACCAGGTGCTGTACTCGCTGAAGGCCAATCCGCACGCCGAGCTGCTGCGGCTGCTCGCGGCCGAGGGCCTGGGTTTCGAGTGTGTGTCGCGCGGCGAGGTCGAGCACGTGCTCTCGAGCGTGCCGCAGCTGCCGCGCGAGCGCATCCTGTTCACGCCGAACTTCGCCGCCCGCGAGGAGTATGCCTGGGCGCTCGGCGAGCGCATCCCGCTCACGCTCGACAATCTGTTCGTGCTGTCGGAGTGGGGCGAGCTGTTCCGCGGCCGGGAGGTGTTCGTGCGCATCGATACCGGCACCGGCCGCGGGCATCACCACCACGTGCGCACCGCGGGCGCGCATGCCAAATTCGGCATACCGATCGATGAGGTGGAGGCGATCGTCGAGCTCGCCGCGCGCCACGCGATCCGCATCGTCGGCCTGCACGCGCACGCCGGCAGCGGCGTGATGGACGTGGACAACTGGGCGGACAT
>JASHSK010000367.1 GCA_030038755.1 Gammaproteobacteria bacterium | reverse complement strand
TGCTGAATCGCGCGCTGCGCGATCCGGCCATGGCCAACACACTCCTCGTGATCAACGAGTTCGGAGAGATCAGCATCGATCATGCCCTCACCGCGCAGAGCAACGATTCGATCCTGGTGCTCGAGAACGGCTGCCTGTGCTGCACCGTGTTCGGCGATCTGGTGCAGACGTTCGCGCGGGTCTACCACGCGCGCGAGGCGGGCGAGATCGCCTTCGATCACGTCGTCATCGAGACCTCCGGTCTGGCCGAGCCGGCCCCGGTGCTGCAGGCGTTCCTGTCCGACCCGGTGCTTGCGGGGCTCTATCGCGTCGGCTCGGTCATCACCACGATCGATGCCATCAACGGGCCGCATACGCTCTCCGAGCACACCGTATCGGTCGCCCAGGCCGCGCTGGCGGATCATCTGCTGATCACCAAGCTCGACATGGTGAGCGAGGCCGAGCGCGCCGCCAGGCGGGCGGCGCTGGTTGCGCAGCTGCGGCTGATCAATCACGCGGCCAGCATCGATGCCGTGGATGATGCGCGGGTCGATCCGATCCGGCTCATGCGCGAAGTGCGTCCCGATCCGAGTCAGGGCGTGGACAGCGCACGGGCCTGGCTGCAGGCGGCGATGGGCACGCCGCCCGGCGAAGCTGCCGGGCCAGGCGCCGCAGGCGCCGGCCACGACCACGACCATGACCATGACCATCCCGCGACCGCTCACCAGCACGCCACGGATATCGCAACGTTCAACTTAATCCGCGAGACGCCGCTGCCGGCCGATGCGCTGCAGCTGCTGTTGGCGTCGCTGGAGCACTACCTCGGGCCCAGGCTGCTGCGTGTCAAGGGGCTGGTCCATGTGGCCGAGGATCCGGAGCAGCCGGCCGTGATTCAGGGGGCGCAGCACCTGCTGCATAACCTGACCTGGCTGCCCCGCTGGCCCGACGAGGACCGACGCACGCGCATCGTATTCATCACGCAGGGCATCGCGACGAACGAGCTGGAGGAGATGGTCACCCTGCTCGACCGCGTGGCGCAGCGCACGGCCGCGGCCCGCCTGCGCGCGGCGACGGCCGGCGCCGGGTCGGCGGGGGAATGACGGCCGGGCCCTCCGGCAGGCTGGATCTGGATGCGAGTCATTCGCGATAATGCGCGTTGGGATTCCCGCGGTGGTGCCGGGGGCGTGGCTGGATGAGGGTCGCGTTCGGCAGGGTCGCGTTCGGCGTTCCCGTGGTGGACAGCGTTGCGGAGGCTGACATGGCGGTCAAATCGAGTCCCAAGATCGTGGAGAGCGTGGTTCCCGAGGACGACATCGGGGAGGCCAAGCGACTCGAGATATATCGGTTGCAGGTGCTGCTGCGCGAGTCGGAGCAGCGCGCCTACGACCTGTTCCTGCAGAACCTGGTCAAGGGCACCAGCCACCTGTCGCTCGGTCAGGAGGCCGTGGCGGCGGGCTGCGCGGCGGCCATGCGGCCCGGAGACCTGAGCTTCTGCACCTATCGCGGCCACGCCCACACGCTGGCGCGCGGCGTGCCGGTCGAGAAGGTGCTCGGGGAGCTGATGGGCCGCGACATCGGCCTGATGCGCGGTAAGGGCGGCTCCATGCACCTGACCTCCGTGGAGCACGGGGTGATGGGCTCATACGCGATCATCGGCTCGCACCTGCCGATCGCCTGCGGCGCCGCCTGGCGCGCGCAGTACAAGAAGCAGTCGGACGTCACGACCTGCTTCTTCGGCGATGGCACCACGAATATCGGTGCCTTCCACGAGGCGCTGAATTTCGCGGTCATCTGGAAGCTGCCGATCGTGTTCGTCTGCGAGAACAATCTGTACATGGAGTACACGCCGATCGCGGACGTCACGGCGGTGCCCTCTCCGGCGGGGGATCGCGCCGGCGCCTACGGGCTACCGAAGATCGTGATCGACGGCAACGATGCCGACAGCGTCTATCGCACCATGACGCCGGCCTATGACAAGGCGCGCCGCGGTGCCGGACCCTCGTTGATCGAGTGCCTGACCTACCGCTATTCGGGGCATTCGCGCGCCGATCCCGCGAAGTACCGTCCCGCCGGGGAGCTGGACCGCTGGAAGCAGCGCGATCCGGTCAAGCTGTACCGCGAGCGGCTCCTCGGGATGGGCTTCCCGGCCGGAGAGCTCGATGCGATCGACGCCGAGGCGCGCCGCATCGTGGATGCGGCCACGGAGGCCTGCAAGGCCTCACCGCCGCCGCCGGCCGAGATTCTTCTCACCGATGTCTATGCCGATGGGGGCTGCTCATGGCGGAACTGACCTACCGCGACGCCGTGGCGCGCGGCATCGCGCAGGAGATGGCGCGCGACGAAGATGTGGTGTTCCTCGGCGAGGACGTCGCCAAGGCCGGCGGCGTGTTCAAGGCCACCGTAGGTCTGCTCGAGCAGTTCGGGCCGCTGCGCGTGCGCGATACTCCGATCTCCGAGCAGGCCATCCTCGGGGCGGCGATGGGCGCGGCGATGACGGGCCTCAAGCCCATCGCCGAGATCATGTTCGCCGACTTCCTGGCGGTGTGTTACGACTACATCGCCAACGAGTATCCCAAGAGCCGCTACATGTCCAACGGGCAGGTCAAATGCCCGCTGGTCGTGCGCGTGGGCAGCGGCGGGGGCGCACGCTTCGGGGCACAGCACAGCCAGAGCGTCGAGAACTGGTGCATGCAGTATCCGGGGATCAAGGTGGTCGCCCCCTCCTCGCCGGTGGATGTGATCGGCCTGCTGGCCGCCTCGGTGCGCGATCCGGATCCGGTGATCTTCGTGGAGCACAAGTCGCTCTATCCGGTGAAGGGCGAGGTGCCCGACGGAGAGATCGTCGATACGCTCGGCACGGCCAAGATCCTGCGCAGCGGCAGCGACTGCACGCTGATCGCGCTCGGGCTGATGGTGCCGCGTGCGCTGGCCGCGGCCGACAAGCTGCAGAGCGAGCACGGTATCAGCTGCGAGGTCGTGGACGTGCGCTCGCTCGTGCCGCTGGATGCGCAGACCATTCTCGGCTCGGTGGCGCGCACCCACCGCGCCTTCACCGTCGAGGAGAATCCGCGCGTGCTCGGTTGGGGTGCGGAGATCGTATCGGTGATCGCCGATGAGAGTTTCTACGATCTGGACGGCCCGGTGGTGCGTATCACCACGCCGCACATTCCGCTGCCCGCCTCGGACGTGCTCGAGGACCTGGCGCTGCCGAACGTCGCGCGCATCACGGAGACCGTGCGACGCGCGATGAGCAACTGAACGGCCGCATCGGTTCATGGGCGGGAGCGCCCAGGAGGCCTGCTTGAACGCCAACGCCAATACCGTCGCCCTGAATGCCCGCTCTGCCGCGAAGCTGCTGGAGGGCGTGCCGACCGATCTGTGGATCGGGGGCCGCTGGCGCGCCGCCTCGGATGGCGCGCGCTTCGATGTGCGTGATCCGGCCACCGAGGAGGCCATCGCTTCGGTCGCCAGCGGGACCGTGGAAGACTGTCTCGCGGCAGTGGACGCCGCGCAGGCGGCTTTCGGCCCCTGGGCGGCCAGGAGCCCGCGCGTGCGCGGAGAGGTGCTGCGCCGCGCCTTCGAGCTGATCACCCGCGACACCGACCGCCTGGCCCGCATCATCACGCTCGAGAACGGCAAGAGCCTGTCGGACTCGCGCGGCGAGATTGCCTACGCAGCCGAGTTCTTCCGCTGGAACGCCGAGGAGGCGGTGCGCGTCATCGGGCAGTCATCGCGCGCGCCGAGCTCCGGGGCGCGCATTCTGGTGAACCACAAGCCCGCGGGGGTTGCGCTGCTGGTCACGCCCTGGAACTTCCCGGCCGCCATGGCCACGCGCAAGATCGGCCCGGCACTGGCCGCCGGCTGCACCGTGGTGATCAAGCCGGCGACCGCCACCCCGTTGACGATGCTCGCGCTGATGCCGTTGCTGCAGGAGGCCGGCGTACCCGCCGGTGTCGTGAATCTGGTGCCTTCGCGCTCCTCCGGCAAGGTGGTGTCCGCGATGCTGTCCGACGGGCGCGTGCGCGTGATCTCCTTCACCGGCTCCACCGAAGTGGGCCGCACGCTGCTCAAAGAGGCGGCGGACAACATCGTGCGACCGGCGATGGAGCTCGGCGGTAACGCGCCGTTCATCGTATGCGAGGACGCCAACATCGATGAGGCGATCGAAGGGGCGATGATCGCCAAGATGCGCAACATCGGCGAGGCGTGCACCGCGGCCAATCGCTTCTACGTGCACGAGGCGGTGGCGGATGAATTCTCGCGCAAGCTCGCCGCGCGCATGGGCGCACTGAAGATGGGCCATGGGCTGGAGGACGGCGTGACGGTCGGCCCGCTGGTCAACGCACAGACCCGTGACAAGGTGCACGAGCTGGTGCAGGACGCGCGCGCCAAGGGCGCCAAGGTGCTGACGGGAGGAGAGCCCGCCAAGGGTCGGGGGTATTTTTATCCCGCGACGGTTCTGACGGCCGTTCCGGGGAATGCAGACCTGGTGCGCGAGGAGATCTTCGGGCCGGTGGCCGCCATTCAGACCTTCCACGACGAGGAGGAGATGCTGCGGCTGGCCAATGCCAGCGAGTACGGTCTGGCTTCCTACGTCTACACCGCCGATCTGAAGCGCGGGCTTGCCATCGCCGAGCGACTCGAGGTCGGCATGGTGGGTCTGAATCGCGGCATGGTGTCCGATCCCGCGGCGCCGTTCGGCGGCGTCAAGCAGAGCGGCCTGGGGCGCGAGGGCGGTCACGAGGGGCTGTTCGAGTATCTCGAGACGCAGTACGTCTCGGTCAACTGGTAGCGAGGCTCGCCGCTCGAGCAGGAGAGCGCGGCGCGGAGGGCGGCCGGATGAGTGGGTTCCTGACCCGCGAGGAGCGCCGTCGGCTCAAGCCGGCCGAGACGGCCGCATTCCCCGGTCCGATTCCGACGCAGATCGTCTCGAGCGACGAATACCTGCCTGAGCCTCAGACGCGGGCGCAGCGCGAGGTCGAGGCGCGCCTCAAGGCATTCGGCGCGAAGATGGCGCGCCGACTGGGCATCACGCGGCGCGATTTTTTCAAGACCTCGGCCGGCATGGCCGCGGCGTTCGTCGCGATGAACGAGGTCTATGGCGCGCTGTTCGACGCCACGGCCGCGGAGGCGAGCACCCCGGAACTGGCCGACGAGCGCGCCGCAGCGCTCGGGGACCAATTCATTTTCGACTGTCATACGCATTTTCTGCGCGACGATACGCGCCTGGTGGCGTTTGCGCGCATGCGGGCGGCGGTCGGGGAGGCCGGCTGGAATCCGCAGCTCGGCACTCGTCCGCAGACGCTGGAGGACCTGAAGTTCAACAACTATTACAAAGAGCTCTACCTCGACAGCGATACGAAAGTCGCGCTCATCTCCAGTGCGCCGTCCGACATCGCGCGCGACTGGTTTCTGACCAACGACATGATGGCCGCGGCGCGCGAGCGCGTGAACCGGGCGGCCGGATCGCGGCGTATGCTGGCACACGCGGTATTCACGCCCGGTCAGCCGCAGTGGCTCGAGAAGCTCGATCACGCGCTGACGCTCAGGCCCGATTCGATGAAGGGCTACACGATCGGCGACAACACCCACAAGGATCTGTCGCGCTACCCGTGGCTGATGGATGACGAGAAGGTCACCTACCCGGGCTACGAGCGCTTCGACCGGGCGGGAGTGCGCATCGTGTGCGTGCACAAGGGGTTGTTTCCGCCGTCGGTCGAGAAGCAGTTCCCGCGGCTGCGTCCCTACGTCGACGTGCACGATGTCGGCAAGGCCGCGCGCGACTGGCCACAGTTCAATTTCGTGATTTATCACAGCGGCTACCGGCACACCGGCAGCGTGCATGCGCCGGACGTCGCGATGGCGCAGCTCGAGCGCACCGGGCGCGTCGAGTGGGTCAACGATCTGGCCGAGATTCCCGGGAAATACGGCGTCAGCAACGTGTATGGAGATCTGGGGCAGCTGTTTGCCTACAGCATCGTGTCCCATCCGCGCCTGGCGGCCTTCATGATGGGAACCCTGATCAAGGGGCTCGGGGTCGATCACGTCGTGTGGGGTACCGATGCATTGTGGACAGGCTCGCCGCAGTGGCAGATCGAGGGTCTGCGACGACTGGAGATTCCCGAGGACATGCAGAGGCGCCATGGCTTCGCGCCGCTCGGACCGGCGGATGGACCGGTCAAGCGCGCGATCTTCGGCGGCAACAGCGCGCGTCTCTACCACTATCCCGCGCACGTGGGACCGTGGCGCGCCGATCGCTTCGCCGCGCACAAGCAGCAGTACCTGGCCGCCGGGCAGTCGCGCAGCAACCTGCGTTACGGCTACGTGGCGGTTTAGGGGCGGGCCGCTGGCCTGCGCCCCGGTCCCGGCATTCAGCGAGCAGCCACCATGAGTACTTCGAGCGTTGCACTCTCCGGCGTCGAGCAGAGCGCAGGCTTACGCTCGGCGATCCGCCGCCAGCTGTTCATCGGCGGCCGGTTCGTGGATGCCGGCGACGGCGCCACGCTGACCTGCGTGAACCCGCACGACAACTCGCCCATCGTCGATGTGGCGATGGCCGGCAAGGCCGATGTGGACAAGGCCGTCGCGGCCGCGCAGGCCGCCTTTCCGGCCTGGAGCCGCCTGGCCGCCAGTGAGCGCGGCCGTATCCTGCTGCGCGTGGCCGACAGGATCGAAGCCAATCTCGAGGAGCTGGCGCGTCTCGAGGCGCTCGACACCGGCCATCCCCTGCGCGACGCGCGCGCCCTGGACGTGCCGCGCACTGCCATGACGTTCCGCTACTTCGGTGGCATGGCCGACAAGCTGGAAGGCTCGGTGGTGCCGGTCGACGTCGGGTTCCTCAACTACCTGCTGCGCGAGCCCCTCGGAGTGGTCGGCCAGGTGGTGCCGTGGAACTTCCCGGTGATGTTCACCAGCTGGAAGCTGGGCCCCGCGCTCGCCGCGGGCAACTGCGTGGTGATGAAGCCCGCGGAGATCACCCCGCTGACCTCGCTGAAGATCGCGGAGCTGATGGCCGAGGCCGGCGTACCCGACGGCGTGGTGAATATGGTGCCGGGACTCGGCGCGGTCGCCGGCCAGTACATCGCCGAGCATCCCGGCATCGGGAAGATCGCCTTCACCGGCTCGACAGCGACGGGCCGGCGCATCGTGCAGGCCTCGGCCGGCAACCTGAAGAAGGTGCAGCTCGAGCTCGGCGGCAAGGGCGCCAACATCGTGTTCGACGATGCGGACCTGTCCGCGGCGATCAACGGCTCGGCCTACGCGATATTCCACAACCAGGGTCAGGCGTGCATCGCCGGCTCGCGCCTCATCCTGCACGAGCGAATCGCCGACGAGTTTCTCGAGCGCTTCACGCGGCTCGCCCGCAGCATCCGTCTCGGCAATCCGCTCGACGCTGATACGGAGATGGGTCCGCTCACGAGCGCGCAGCACCGTGATCGGGTGCTCGGCTATGTGTCGATCGCGCGCGAGGAGGGCGGTCAGGTCGTGCTCGGCGGCAAGCCGCCGGACAACGCGGCGCTATCCAGGGGCTTTTACATCGAGCCGACGGTGGTTCGTGCGCGCAGCTACCGCGACCGCATCGCGCAGGAGGAGGTGTTCGGCCCGTTCGTGACGGTACTGACCTTCTCGAGCGACGAGGAGGCGCTGCGCATCGCCAACGGCACCGAGTACGGGCTGGGCGGGGGGCTGTGGACGCGCGACGTCGCACGCGCCCACCGTTTCGCGCGCGAGATGCACAGCGGCACGATCTGGATCAACACCTACAAGCGCGTTCATGCGGCCTCGCCGTTCGGCGGGTTCGGACTGTCGGGCTACGGCCGCGACATGGGATTCGAGGCCATGCACGAGTACACGCAGGTCAAGTCGGTGTGGATCAACGTCGACGCGGCCACGCCACCGTGGTACCGGCGCTGAGCGTGTCGCGACCGGCCGGGCGGTGAGCGCGCCGCGACCGGCCCGGTGCACCGCGGGGCTGGCCGAGGGTCAACCGCCCGCGTGGCCGTGTACGATGATCGCGCCGGCGACGAGCCCTGTCGGCGAGGGCTGTGCAAGCACCGTGACGCTCGCGCCGGGCTGCAGCAGCGCGCGAGTGCCGGTCTGCATCAGGGTCACGGTGACGTTCGGCGGGACCTCGACGCGGCTCTGACCTCCCTTATAGGAGATCCTCAGCGTGAGTCTGCCGCTGCCGGAGGTTGCCTGCGCGACGTTGCCGGTGACGGCCTCCACGTTGCCGTTGGTCATCGTGGTGTTCGGCGGCCCCATCGAATAATGGCCCTCGCCGGCGCCGCGCATGCTCTCGGGGAAGATGTGGATCTCAGTCGCGTGCAGTTTGCCGTCGGCCCTCTGCACGGCGGTGGTGCCGATGAATCGCCCCGCCTTCACGTCCGACAGTGTCGCGGGCTCCTGGTCGATGATGCGCGCCTGTGGGCCGAGCGTGAGGGTGATCGGACCGTTGGCGCGCGTTTCCACCTGCAGCGTTTGGCCCTGCAGCGACGTCACCGTGCCATTGATGGCCGGGCTGCCGCGGCGCGCAGCCGGCTGGGCCAGCGCGACGAGCGCGCAACCGGTGAGCGGCAGCAGCCACAGGCGCTGCCAACCCCGCGGCGCAGAATGTGGAGGTCTGGCGAGGGCGGCGCTGGGTGCGTGAACGGCGGGCAGCATGACGGACCCCTTCTTCTACCCCGCGTGACGAGGCCCGAGCATAACATTGGGGGCCGTCGGGGGGCAGGGCCTTGTTGCGGCGCGGCGTCCGGGGGCTCGATCCCCGCGCGACGATCTTCGCGCAACATAACTCTGGGACCCACGAGTGTTTGCGGATCCCAGGACGTATTACAGGCAGGTGGCACGCTGTCCAGGCCGAGCCCCTGTGAGACCGCAGTGCGTCGAGAGTGACACCGGCGGGTGCGGGGAGCGGCTCGAGAGGCGGCGCCCGAGCGGTTCCTGAGCGGGTGTTCTGTTTCAGGTTTGTTTTGACACTCGCGCTAGTGATAGTGTTGATACTTTGAGTCATGGGGTCGCATCCTTCCGACGGGAAGCGACCGTCGGGTACGCAGGCAAGGTGTGATCTTCTTTGAGGAGAGGGGCATGACGAGGTTCAAAGCGGTAGTGGGCAGCGCGGTGCTGGCGGGGTTGCTGGGTGCGGCGGTGTGTGCGCCGGCGCAGGCGCATCACTCGTTTCCGGCCACCTACATGGTGGATCAGACGGTGACGATTCAGGGCACGGTGGTGCAGTTTCTGTTTCGCAACCCGCACAGTTTTGTGCACGTGATGGCCAAGGATCCGAAGTCTGGCCAGAACGTGGTGTGGGCGGTGGAGTGGGGTGCGGGCGGTGCGCTGGGAGCGGACAACGTCAAGCACGACACGCTGCGGCCCGGGGACAAGGTGATCGTGACGGGCAACCCGGCGCGCGATGCGGCTTCGCATCGGCTGCGCATGAGGGCGATCGAGAGGCCGTCGGACGGCTGGAAGTGGGCCGGCACGTTCGGCTGAGCTGAGCTTACGCGTGCGGGCGGGAGCCGCTCGGCTCCCGCCGCA
>JASHSK010000366.1 GCA_030038755.1 Gammaproteobacteria bacterium | reverse complement strand
GCGCGCGGCGGCTGGCCCCCGAAGCGGGGCAGCGGCAAGCCGCCCGCATCGGCGGCCAGCACATCCACGGGAATCCCGATGTACACCGGGCGAGGCCGCCGCGTGGCAAACAGCTCGAACGATTGGCCCAGCGCCTCGGGCAGCGCCTCGGGGCGATCGATGGCAAAGCTGGCGGCCGTGAGCGCGGCGGCGACCGCGTGCTGGTCGGGCGACTCGTGCAGGAAACCGCGTCCGCTGCCCGCCTCTCCCCGTCGGCCCTGGCTGGCGATCACCAGCAGCGGCACCGAATCCGCATACGCCTGACCCAGCGCCGTGGCGATATTGGTCACGCCCGGCCCACTGATCGTCCAGCAGACCCCGGCGCGCCCCGAGCGGCGCGCATAGCCGTCGGCCATGAAACCCAGGCCCTGCTCGTGACGGGCGCTGACGTGACGCAACGCAGAGCCTTCCAGGCCCCGGTAGAGCTCGAGGTTGTGCACGCCCGGGATTCCGAACACGTGCTCGACACCCGCCGTCTGCAGGGTTTTAGCGACGTATTGCCCCACATTGAAGCGCGGCCGGGACATTCTTTGGTGCATTGGAGTTGCTAAATCGCCGCGCTGTCACGGCCTGGCGTGGATTATGTGTGGCTATTCCGTTGATTCCGCGCGTAGTTCCGGGTCACCCGGTTTGCTTGAGGCAATTCCGGTTGAAGATCCGCCGACATGGTAGAATTGATTCAGATCGGTGCCTGCCAAGCCACAAATGCACTATCGTGGATCGCAGGTGGAAACGGGGTGTTTCGGAGGCATTACCATGTGGGTCAAGCGAAAGAATGCTCTCGCCGGGATGGTCATCGCATCGGCATTGCTGACGGCATCCACGGTGCTGTACGCGGACGACGCAACCGTGCAGCGGCCGGCACGATCGACCACCGTGCAGTTCGGGGACCTCAGTCTCGCCACGCCCAACGACGTCGCCGCGCTGTATCACCGCATCAACCTTGCGGCCAAGCGCGTCTGCGGGTCACGGGCATTCACGGGGATCTATTACACGCTACCCGAATACCGCAGCTGCGTGGCCGACGCGGTGCGCAATGCGGTGGCGTCCGTCAATCGCCCCTCCCTGACGGAGTTCTACCGCCAGCAGCAATCGACCGCGCCCTCGCCGATCCGCGTCGCGGAGCAATAGGAGCGGTTCACGGATCGGCGGCCTGCGGCACGCGCTGCAGGGCGCCGATCCCCCTCTCGATCTGCGCGCGCGTCGAGACGGGCGCCAGGCGCGGGCCGCATCGCGTATCCTTCGACCACCGGCACACGAGGCGCGAGGACGGTGGACGAAGGCAAGCTGCGACGCCTGCGCGAGCGCTACGGCGAGCGCGGCGTATTCGATTCTGATGATCCGGTGCTCGCCGCGGCGGCCCGGCAGGTGCAATCGCCGGACGGACAGCGGGTGGCGCCCTATGCGGGCGTGCCGACGTTCCTGGACCTGCCGTACCGCACGGACACGAGCGGGCTGGATGTTGCGGCCATCGGGGTACCGATGGATCTCGGCGTCTCCAACCGCCCCGGTGCGCGCTTCGGTCCGCGCGCCGTACGCACGATCGAGCGGATCGGCCCCTACCATCCGACGTTCCGCGCCGTGCCCAGGGCCGCCGTGCGCGTCGCCGACGTCGGTGATGTACCGTTTCGCTCCCGCTACAGCCTCGAACAATCCCTGCAGGACATCGAGAATTATTACGATGCCCTGCACGCCCTGCGCGTGCGCCCACTGTCGGTCGGCGGCGATCATTCGATCACCTATCCGATCTTGAAGGCCCTGGGGCGCAAGGCCCCCGTCGGGCTGGTGCACATCGACGCTCATTGCGACACCATGGGCGCCTTCGACGGCTCCAAGTTTCACCACGGAGGTCCGTTCCGACTGGCGGTACTGGACGGCGTACTGGACCCGGAGCGCACCATACAGATCGGCATCCGCGGCGCCTCCAACATGTATTGGGAGTTCTCGCACGCTTCGGGCATGACGGTCGTATACATGGAGCAGTTCATGCGCCTCGGAGTCGAGGCCGTGATCGAGCAGGCCCGCAGCGTCGTGGGCGACGGCCCCGTCTACATCTCCGTGGACGTCGACGGCTTCGATCCCGCCTTCGCTCCCGGCACCGGAACCCCCGAGGCCGGCGGGCTGACCGCGCGCGAGGGCCTGGCGTTGCTGCGCGGCCTGCGCGGCCTCGATATCGTGGGCGCCGATGTGGTCGAGGTCGCCCCCGAGTACGATCCCTCGACCAATACCAGCCTGCTCGCCGCGCAGCTGCTGTTCGAGGAGCTGGCGCTGATGGCGCTGCCGCACTGAGGCCGCCATGGCCCTCACCAGTCCGTGAATGCCGCGCTCGCGCGATCGATGACCTGCGCGAACAGCGTGCGCAGCCGCGGCGACATGCGCAGCAGCCGCGAGCGACCGTCCCCGGGATTGTCCAGTTCCTGCAGGTAGCCCTCCGCGACCGCCCGCCGGATGTATTTCATGGCGGTCTGCGCGCCGACGCCCTTCACCAGCCCGTAGGCATCGGTCTTGCTGATCGCGGCGGCCTCGCGCAGCCACAACTCCGTAAATAGCCTGGAGAAATACACGTCGCCGAAGCCCGCCTTGTGGAACGCCGCCACCCAGGCGTCATCGAGCTCGCGCAGCGCCAGCAGAAAGCGCGTGCGCGCGCGCCGCCGG
>JASHSK010000365.1 GCA_030038755.1 Gammaproteobacteria bacterium | reverse complement strand
CGCGGCGGGAGTGCGCGTCGCGGATGTGGGCATGGTGATCTGCAAGCCGTTCGGATACGAATCGATCTGCGCCAACCGCAGCATGCGCGAGTTTGCCGACGCGGCCGCCGCGCTGGGCCTGCCCTCGCTGCGGCTGGATTACGCCGGCACCGGGGATGCCGAGGATCTTCCGCCGGGGAGCGATGAGCTGGCCACCTGGACGCAGGACATTCTCGCAGCGGTGCAGGAACTGCAGCGGCGCACCGGTGTGACACGGATCTGTCTGCTCGGGATACGGCTCGGGGCGCTGCTGGCGTCGCTCGCGGCCGCGCGGTCCCGCGCGGTGAGCGCGCTGGTGCTCATCGCCCCGGTGATCGACGGTCGGCGCTACCTGCGCGAGCTGCGTCGCGTCCAGCTGGCCGCGGCAGACATGGCCGTCGTGGTTCCGTGCGAGGGCGCGGCCGAGCGGACGGGGGCGCTCGGCACGGCCGAGCACGGTCAGTTCCAGGTGAGCGGCTTTTCGCTCGCGGCGGCCACCATCACCGCCATCCAGGGCGTTGATCTCTCTGCATCGAAGCTCGCTCCGGCCCGGCAAATCCTCCTGATCGATCGCGACGATCTGCCGGGCGCGCGCGAGTGGGCGCAGATACTCGTGCGTCTCGGCGCCGTGGTGGACTACCAGGTGTTGTCGGGTGTGGTGGCAATGGTGTGGACGGCGCCGCATTTCAGCGCCGTTCCGCGCGGCATGATCTCGGCGACGGCACGCTGGCTGGAGCGCCTGGTCGAAGCCCCGCACTCGCAGCACTCGCCGCGCGAGCATTCATCGGGCAAGCACTCGCAGCCGGCGCATTCGAGCGCGAGGCTCACGCCGGCCGCAGCGCGCGGACTGCAGCGCGCATCGAACACCAGCGCCCGCATGCTGCAGCTGTCGGACGCGAGCCGGCCCGCGCGCATCGTGACGGAGCGGCCGCTGTTCTTCGCCGCGGGTCCGATGCGCTTCGGGATAGTCACCGAGCCGCCTCCCGGCGAGGCCGGACATCACGGGGTCATCTTCGTCAACGATGGTGCCACCTACCACGTGGGGGCCAACCGTCTGAACGTGGCGCTCGCGCGCCGCTGGGCGCGCGAGGGCTATACGGTGCTGCGCATGGATATCGCCGGTCTCGGGGAGAGCGACACGCGGCCGGGACAGCGCTTCGACGAAGCGTTTCCGGTGGGCGCGATCGAGGATATCGCCGCAGCAGTCAGATACCTGCGTTCATCGTGCGGCAGCACAGAGGTCACGCTCGCAGGCCTGTGCAGCGGGGCGTATCACTGTCTGCGAGCGGCCGTGTCGGGGCTGCCCATCAACCGCATTCTGCTCGTCAATCCTCAGAACTATTTCTGGAAGCGTGGAATGAAGGTCGAAGACCTGCAGCTGGTGGAGATTGTGCGCGCTGCCAGCACGTACCGGCGACGCGTGCTCTCCGTGCGCAACTGGGGCAAGCTGCTGCGCGGGGAGGCGGACGTGCGGCGCATCGCCTGGGTGCAGCTGTGCCACGCCTGGCTCAGGCTGCAGGCGCCGCTGCGGAACGCCGCGCGTTGCCTGCACATCCGCCTGCCGCGCGACCTGGGTCGCGAGCTCGAGCAGCTCGTCGGACGCGGTGTTCAGGTCGTGTTCGTCTTCGCGCGAGATGAGGCGGGCCTGGAGTTGCTGAAAATGCAGGCCGGCTCCTCACTGCAGCGGCTCGGCACGGGCTGTCGTCTGCACATCATCGATGGCGCCGATCACATCTTCAGCCAGAGCGGTCCACGGCGGGCGCTCGAAGACGTGCTCAGTCGGGAGCTGCTCGTTTCCCACCATGAATCGGACGCGGGGCTCACGACCGTGGCCGTCGCGGCCCGCTGAGATCAGTCACGTGCGAGCAGCACGATTGTCGTCCGCGCTGGCCGCCCTGTTTCCCGCCGGCGGGGTGCTCGGGGCGGAGCTGCACTACGCCACCACCGCACCCGGGGATGCGCGGGCAGGCGATGCGTTGGCGGGCGATGCACTGGCGGGCGATGCGCTGCTCACACGGCCCGAATGGCGTGCGATCCGGCACTGCCGCCAGGCGCGCATACGGGACTTCACGGTGGGCCGATTGTGCGCGCGCCGCGCGCTGCAGGAGCTCGGTGTTCGCGGTTTCAGCCTGCTGGCCGCAGCCGATCGTCGGCCGCTATGGCCCTCCGGCATCGTCGGCAGCATCACACATACGCAGGGGTATAGCGCGGCGGTCGTCGCGCGCTCCGATGCCGCCGCGGGGCTGGGCATCGATACCGAGGTGATCGGCGCGGTGCACCCGCGCCTGTGGCCGCGCTTCTGCGCGCCGCAGGAGCTGGACTGGCTGTGGCGTCTCTCGCCGGATGAGCGCGCGCGCGCCGCCGCGCTGATCTTCGCGGCCAAGGAAGCGTACTTCAAGTGCCAGTACCCCCTCACGCGCGAGCCGCTGGGCTTCGACGCCGTTCAGATCGAGGAGGTCGACACCGCGGCTGGCGAGCTCGCGGCGGCCGGGTCGCGAGCCGCGCGCGGCGGGCGCTTCCGGATCCTGCTGCGCAGGGGCCAGCTGCGGGCGCGGCTCGCGGGTGTATCGACGCATTGCGCGCGCGTCGAGGGAAGCTACCGTCTGCACGGACCGTTCATCACCGTGGCTCTGGCCCTTCGCGGGCCATGCAATTGATTGCCTCGATCCGCTTGTCGAACTCGGATTCGAACAGGTGACTGCGGGCGAATGCGAGGGCGCGGGCCGACATGTCGGCCAGCATGGCCCGGTTGTCGGAGAGGGCCTGGATGCGGGCGGCCACGGCACCGGCGTCGCCCATCCTCGAGCAGGTGCCGGCCCCTGAGGCCTGGCACATGTCGCGCCACATCGCATTGGCGTAGCCGACGACAGGGAGTCCCGAGCCGAGCGCCTCCAGATAGGTACAGGAGGGATCGTTCTGGACATGGCAGCACACGAACAGATCGAAGGAGCGGGACGTCCGCACCAGATCGGGGTAGGGGATGGCATCATGCACGTGCAACCGATCCGGCCAGGGCGCCGCCGTCCGCAGCATCTGTTCGCGCAGACTGCCCTGACCGTAGCAATGCAGCTCGATATCGAGCCCAAGCTCGAGGCAGTTCACTCCGACACGCAGCACGTCCAGGGCGCCCTTGAAGGGCTCGTATCGGCCCGAGTACAGCAGCTGCAGCGGTCTGCCATGACTGTTCGATACACGCGCCTCGAGCTCATCCTGCCCGATCAGCATCCCGCTGGACATGCGTGAATCGAAGTACAGCAGGCAATTGGGATTATGGCGGCGCGCGGTCTCGTACACCGGGAAGCCATTGCAGTGTACCGAGCGGGCCGCACGTATCTGCGGGATGCCCTCGACGACATGCTGCCAGATACATCGCGCTGATCTGACCAGCCGGCGGGCCTGGCCCGTAACCTCCAGCGTCGTCACGGCGATCTGCGTCTGCAGGTCGTATTCGAGCATCAATACATACGGCACGTGCAGCGCGCGGCACAGGTGGGCCGCTCCCAGGTCCCCGCCATACACCAGAGTGCTGCGCCCGATCACGGCGGACAGCGGCGGCAGCTCGGATGGCAACGGCAGACGATCGGCGCCGGTGCGGATCGCCATCACCGCGTACGGCAGCTCATTCAGCGGTACTTCGATCGGATCCATGATGGACTGCCCCACTCGAGTCGCTGGATTGACGGTCAGTACCGGCTCATCGAGACCGTCTGCATAGCGCAACATGCCCAGATGAAACTTCCTGTCGACCCTCATGACCCCGCTCTGGAGGGCGACCGGATTGGAATGCACGACGGTGATGGTCATCTACGATCCCTTTCCTCGATGGGCGCCGTCCGACCGACGCGGCTGCTCGGGCGTGCTGCAATGCTCTCCCGGAGTAACTTATACGGGATACGGCAGAGCACCCAATGCTTCCAGGATTCCTACGCCTTAAACAGACGGATCTACCGTGTCTTTGAGGGTGGCATACATCGTGCTGGCGCACCGGCTGCCGCGGCAGCTGGCACGTCTGATTGGCCAGCTCTCCGATGACGAGAGTGCGTTCTTCATCCATCTGGACGGTTCATCCGATCGCCGCAACGGGTACGACCTGCGGCGCGCCGTCGTCGAGGCCCTCGCTGACATCGGTGCCGGCACTGGCATTGGCGCCGGCGCCGAGACCGGAGCCGCGAACGTCGTCCTGCTCGAGCGCCACGCGTGTTACTGGGGGAACTTCGAGATCGTCGAGGCGACGCTCGAGGGTATTCGCGCGATCGTCCAATCGGGTCAGAAATTCGACCGGGTAGTGCTGCTGTCGGGACAGGATTACCCCATCAAGCCCCGCTCGCAGATCAAGAGCTACCTTGCGCGTCACCCGGGCACCGAGTTCATCGAGACCTTTCTGCTGACGGCACCCAATCGATGGACGGAGCATCGGGGGCCATACAATGCGGTCGCGCGGGTGAAACGCCGGCACCTGCATTTCCGCAGCAGGACGCTGACATTGCCGTGGGAGCGCGCGTTCCTGCCCGGTGTTCTGCCCTATGGGGGGTCCCAGTGGTGGGCGCTGTCGATGGATTGCATCCGGCACATCTGGCAGTACGTGCAGACGCAGCGGAAGTTCGTCGCCTACTTCCGCAGCACCTTCATACCCGATGAGCTCTTCTTTCACACGATCGTAGGCAATTCCGCATTCGCCGATCGCGTATCGGGCCACGACCTCACATTTGCGGACTGGTCGCAGCCGGCGCCGCCTTTCCCCGCCATCGTCGATCAAACCTACCTGCGGGCTCTGTCGGGCAGCCCGAAGCTGTTCGCGAGAAAATTCGACAGCGACAGGGATCCGGGCGTGCTTGATCTGATCGACAGGAACCTGCTGCAGGAAAGCTCTGTCCGGCCCATGGCGGCGGTGTAGGACGTCGCCCTATACCTGGCGCGGCGGGGTGGCGGGACAATCATGCTGACCCGCTCGTACGGAGGGGAGGCAGTATGCGTGCAAGCGAAGGCGTCGCTTCAGCGAGCGAGACAGCGGCGACGCGCGCAGAGCCATCGGCCGACATCAAGCGCTTCTACGACGAGATCGGCTGGCAGGTCAGCCACGGGCGGCCGATCGACTCTCATCTCTTCAGCTTCCGGGAGGACGGCCCGCTGCGCCGGCATCTCAACGGCGTCTACAGAAGCAGAATAGAGCTCGCGATCCGGCGGGCCG
>JASHSK010000364.1 GCA_030038755.1 Gammaproteobacteria bacterium | reverse complement strand
GTGCGGGCAAGGTAGTCCGGATCGTTGCCGTAGCCGGCGCGGTAGAGCCTCCAGGCGTCGCGGGAGCCCGTGGCGTGAATGCCGGCTTCGACGCGGGAGGAACCCGAGTTATATGCCATCAGGGCAAGCGGCCAATTGCGAAATTGTCGCCACAGGTCGGACAGCATGTGCATCGCAGCGCAGGTTTCTGCGGGAATGTCCAGTCGCTGGTCCCCCTGACCGGAAATCTGTAATCCGTAGCGCCGCGCCGTCGGGGCGATGAACATCCACAACCCTGCGCCCACGCCCGGGCGGGGCGGCAGATTGCGATAGCCCGACTCCACCAGCGGCACTGCCAGCAGCTGCGGGGGCAGCCCGTGCACCCCCAGCTGCGTCAGCAAGGAGGGCTCGTAACGATGCATGCGTGCGATGCTGGCGGTCAGGAAGGTGCGCCCGTCCGGAGTCCCGAGCAGCAGATTGAGCTGGCGCAGGACACTGTCATTGATCAACGGTTCGCCCGCAGCGGCTGCCGGCGCGCCCGCTGCCAGACGTTCGGCCTCGGCGCGTGACATGCGCCAGTCCGCGACGGGTACCGCGCTCAAGGCACTCAGTCCGGCCAGCAATGCCACCGCCGACAGGATGATCGCCGCCGCGGTGGGCGCGCCCAGCGGGAGCACGCAGCCGCGCATCACGGTCTCGATTCGATGCGCGAGGCTACCGCGGTCGCGGCTGGACATGCATGCCCGCAGCCGGACGCGTCCCCTGGGCGCTGCGCTCTCGGCAATCCGCAGCAGGCACGCGCAGTAGCGCTCCGGGCGGTGACTCGCGCGTCGAGCCAGCGCTGCATCGCAAGCAAGCTCCTGCAACTCGGTCAACTGCCGAAGCATCCAGCGCAGGGCCGGGTTGATACCGAAAAGCGCGCGCCAGATCAGCGCGGCATAAAGATATTGCGTGTCACGCTGCCGATGGTGCTGCAGCTCATGCCTCAGCGCCAAACGCAGATCGACGGGCCGCAGGAGCAGTGCCGCCGGGACGACAATGAAGCAGCGCCGCGGGATCCAGGCGGCGAAGGGCACGCCGTCCCGATCGGATACGAGAAGACGGATCGATCCGATGCTGCGCAGGCAATGCGCTGCATGGATCGCCCTGAATGTAGCGCGTGCCTCCGGTACGAGACGCAGCAGAGTCAGCAGCAGTCCGCCTCCGAAGAGCCCCGCAACCGCAGTGGCTGCCACAGCCACGCTCAGCAGGGCATGCGCCGAGCTCAGTCCCACCTCGAGCTGCCCTCCCGGCGAGAGCGCGGCCGCGCCGGCGTACATGGAAGCTGCCGACCAGACCTGTGCGCGCACCGGAGAAAGCGCGGTACCGCCCTGCCAGACTGCGAGCAGGGGCAGGCAAAGAGCGCCGATCGCCAGCAGCCGGCCGGCGAGCAGGAGATGCCGATAGCTCAACGGTCGGGGCGAGCATCTGCCGAATGCGCGCAGGCCCGCGAGTAATGTCGCGGCGACCACCAGCAGCAGATGAGCGCCGATATAGCCGAGCGCGAGTTGGATCCCCAAGCCGCTCATCAGGCGCGTCAATCGCCCTTGCGGCGTAGCAACGCCCGGATCTGCGCCAGCTCCTGCTCGCTGAGCCGATGACTGTCCAGCAGCCGTTGCACCAGCAGGCTGGGCGTATCGTCGAACACCTTGCTGACCAGGTGGTCGAGGCTCAGAGCCTGATAGGCCTCCTTGGCAATGGCCGCGGAATACAGGTGGCCGCGCCCGGCCTTCTGGCTGAGGACGAATCCCTTCTGCTCGAGGATTCGAATGATCGTCGAGACGCTGGTATAGGCCAATTCCCGCTCCGGTCGCAGCGCGGCCTGCACCTGCGAGACCGTGCAGGGTCCCAGGCGCCAGAGCACATTCATCATCTCCAGCTCGGTCGCCGTGAGCGCCCGTTGCGGGCCCCTGCGCAGTTTCGCCTTCATCCGCCTTGCATTCTAACTAAAAACTTAGCTACATTTAAACTAAATTATTAGTTGGTAGACCGGGATGGCCGTCGAAACAACCGCGGAGCATCGACGTCGCAACGCGGGCATCGACCTGCTGCGTGGACTGTCCATTCTGCTGGTCGTGCTGCATCACATCGGCCTGCGGGTGCCGCTCGCGCAGACGTTGCTGGGTAGCGCCGTACCGCATTGGCTGTTGTACGGCCTGAACTTCAACGGCGCCGAAGCGGTGGTCGTTTTCTTCGTGATCTCCGGCTTTCTGATCACGCGCCGCTCACATGAGCGCTGGCAGGACCTGCGGTTTGTTTCCGTGGGTGGCTTCTACGGCCTGCGGGCAACACGCATCGTCCCGCTGCTGCTGCTGCTGGTCGTGGTCCTGAGCGCATTCGACCGGCTCGGCGTGCCCCGATACGTCATCAACAGGCCCGGCCAGTCCCTCCGCGGGGCGGTGGCCGCGGCCCTGGGGCTCTATCTGAACCGCTACGAGGGGCTGCATGGCTATCTGCCCGGCGGCTGGGATGTGCTCTGGTCGCTGTCGATCGAAGAAGTCTTCTACCTGGCATTCCCGATCGCCTGCCGGGTATTGGGACGCGCGCGGCTCCTGATGCCATCGCTGGCGCTGTTGGCGCTCTCATTGCCCTTCTCGCGAGCCGCCCTGGCGGCCGCCGGCAACGAGGTCTGGTTCGAAAAGGCCTATCTGCCGGGAATGTCCGCCATCGCCGTGGGCGTGTTGGCGGCGCTGCTCGTGCGGGCCGTGCAGGTCCCCAAGCCACGCACCGTGCGACTCCTGGGCATCGCCGGATGGGCAGGCCTGAGCGCAAGTCTGTTTGCGGGTCACTGGGTGTGGACGCTGCTTCATCACGCGTACGGGCTGCTGCTATCCCTCTCAGCCGCCGGTATCGTGGTCAGCGCGCATTGGAAAGCCGCAGCACGACGGCAAACGATCGAGTTTCGAGGGTTGAGCTGGCTGAGGTCCTGGGGTCGCCTCAGCTACGAAATCTACCTGACCCATATGTTCTGCGTGTTTGGGGGACTTGCGCTCTTCAGTCGATCAGGGCCCGGCGGATCCTGGCGTTTCCTGTGGTATTTTCCGATTCTGCTCGCCTGCTGGCTGCTGGGGGATGGCCTGTCGCGCTTCTTCACGCTGCCGATCGAGCGCACCCTGCGGCGACGGTTTACCCGAACCCCCGTGTCCATTCCTCAGCCGAGGCCCATGTGATGCGAGGCGGACGACATCTGCCACAGCACCGAGAAGGCCACCGTGTGCCTCCGGGTGTTCCTTCCCAGGGGTTCCGGTGCCTGCCGCCGCTGCATGTTGACACGCACGCGGACGACACCTTTAAATGGATCGTCAATTGGTCATCAGGACATGCCTCGTCGCGTCAGGCCTGAGTGGCAAATCGTCTCCAGCTCGAGACGCAGGCATCCAGGTCAGACAGGATCACGACACACAAATCGACGGGACAGGACGCCCTCGCACCACCGAATCGGTTGGAGGTCTGCTGTGGGTTCCTACCCAGTCCTCGCGGCAATAGCTTGTCGGGCTGCCTTGAGCACGGGGCTCTTATCGAGCCTGATCGCCCTCGGCCTCGTGGCCTGTGGAGGCTCCTCCGGCAGCTCCGGCAGCTCCAGTAGTTCCAGCAGCTCGTCCAGCGCAGCCGCCTATACCCTCCTGTACTCATTCGGGGAAGCCGCCAACGACGGTACGAATCCCGAGGGGGGGCTGATCCAGGGCACCGACGGTAACCTCTACGGAACGACCTACTCAGGTGGCACCCAGGGCTCGGGCACCGTCTTCAGGATCTCGCCGAGCAGCGGTGCCGAGACCGTGCTGTACTCCTTCGGGAGCACCACCGGCGACGGAGAGCATCCGGCCGCGGGGCTGGTGCAGGGGAGCGACGGCAACCTCTACGGAACGACCGACTACGGCGGTACCCAGAACTACGGTACCGTTTTCGAAATCTCGCCGAGCACCGGCGCCGAGACCGTGCTGTACTCCTTCGGCAGCACCAGCGGCGACGGCGAGAATCCGGCCGCAGGGCTGATGCAGGGTAGCGACGGCAACTTCTACGGAACGACATGCTCCGGCGGGACGCAGAACGCAGGTACCGTCTTCGAAATCTCGGCGAGCACCGGCGCCGAGACCGTGCTGTACTCCTTCGGGAGCGCCGCCGACGATGGTGAATGTCCGCTGGCCGCT
>JASHSK010000363.1 GCA_030038755.1 Gammaproteobacteria bacterium | reverse complement strand
GGACCGGTGGAGCGGCTCCGGCCGATCTTCGAGAGCCTCGCGCCCGCCCCGACCGAGGGATGGGGTCACGTCGGGGGACCCGGCGCCGGCCACTTCGTGAAGATGGTCCACAACGGCGTCGAGTACGGTCTGATGGCCGCTTATGCGGAGGGCTTCAACCTGCTGCACTCGGCCGGCACGACCCCGGCCGAGGGCGTCATTTCGGCCGAGACGGCGCCGTCGCGCGAGCCGCTGCCCGCTGATTTTCGCTTCCAGCTCGACCAGATTGCCGAGCTGTGGCGGCATGGCTCGGTCGTGGGCTCCTGGCTGCTCGACCTGCTGGCCGCGGCCCTGGCGGAATCTCCGGCGCTCGAGCATTACGCGGGACGCGTCTCCGATTCGGGCGAGGGCCGCTGGACCGTGGAGGCGGCGATCGATTCGGGTGTGCCGGTGCCGGTGCTGGCGACGGCGCTGTTTGCACGCTTCAGCTCGCGCGGGCAGTCCGAGTTCGCCGACCGCATGCTCTCGGCGATGCGCTTCGGTTTCGGGGGTCACGTCGAGCGTCCCGCCAAATGAGTGCTCCGGACGCACAATTGTCCGGCGCCTTCGTATTCTTCGGCGCCACCGGCGATCTGGCGTACAAGCAGATCTTCCCGGCGCTTCAGGCTCTCGTCCGACGCGGTATCCTCGACGTGCCGGTGGTCGGTGTCGGACGTTCGGGTTGGAACACGGCACAGCTCATCGAGCGCGCGCGTGCCTCCATCAGCGAGCACTCCAAGCTCGATGATCACGCCTTCAAGCGGCTGTGTGAGCTGCTGCGCTACGTGGACGGCGACTACCGCGACGCGTCGACCTTCACGAAGCTGCGCGATGCGCTCGGCAACGCGCCCGCCCCGCTGCACTACCTCGCGATCCCGCCGAGCATGTTCGCCACCGTGATCGGCGGTCTCGCGCAGATCGGTTGCGTCAACGGCGCGCGCGTGGTGCTCGAGAAGCCGTTCGGACGCGATCTGCGCTCGGCGCGCGAGCTCAACGGCATCGTGCTGAAGTACTTTCCGGAGGAATCCGTCTTTCGAATCGATCATTACCTCGGCAAGGAGCCGGTGCAGAACATTCTGTACACGCGCTTCACCAATGCCTTTCTCGAGCCGATCTGGAACCGCAACTACGTGCGCAGCGTGCAGATCACGATGGCGGAGTCCTTCGACGTGCGCGGCCGCGGGCGTTTCTACGAGGAGGCGGGCGCGATCCGCGACGTGGTCCAGAACCACCTGCTGCAGGTCATGAGCAATCTGGTCATGGATCCCCCGCTCACGGGTGCCGCGGACGCGCTGCGAGACGAGAAGTCCCGGGTGCTGCGTGCCATGCGGCCGCTGGATGCCCACAGTGTGGTGCGCGGCCAGTACCACGGCTACCGCCAGACGGACGGAGTCGCCAGCGACTCTCAGGTGGAGACGTACGCGGCGGTGCGACTGTACGTCGACAACTGGCGCTGGGCCGACGTGCCCTTCTATATCCGCGCCGGCAAGTGCCTGCCGGTGACTGCCACCGAAGTGGTGGTGGAGTTCTGTCGCCCGCCACGCGATGTGTTCGGCGAGCTGGTACCCACGCTCTCCAGTCATCTGCGGCTGCGTCTGAGCGGCGAGGTGGTGATCGCGCTCGGCATGCGCGTGAAGGTACCCGGCGAACGCATGGCCGGCGAGGATGTGGAGCTGATCCTCACGCGCTCGCCGGCCGAGACCATGACACCCTACGAGCGGCTGCTCGGCGATGCCATGCGCGGGGATCTGTCGCTGTTCGCCCGCCAGGACGCCATCGAAGCGCAGTGGGCGGTGGTGAATCCGGTGCTCGGGGACGTGACCCCGGTGCACGAGTACCCCTGTGGTTCGTGGGGACCGCACGAGGCCGCGCGCGTGATCGACACGGACGACGGCTGGCTCAACCCGAGCGAATAGCCGCGGCGGCTCGCTCCGATGTCGCGCATCGGCGGCGGCGCCCGCGCGATCAAGCCGGGTGTATCATGGCGGCTGCGTCACCGGGGACTGGCGCATCACGAGCCGAGCTGCCGGCATTCGAACCGCGGCCGACGAGGGGGAATTCCCATGACGAAGCACACTATTTGCCTGGTGGCGATGCTCGCCACCGGCCTGACTGCGGCTGCGTCACTCACGGCGGCGAGCCCGGCGCTGGCACAGCCGACGCCGTCCGGCAACGAGCTGCTGGAGCGCGCCGCCGCGGCGCTCGGCGGTCGCCGGATCGTGCTCGGCGTGCATACGCTGCGCCTGTATGGCTTCGGGGAAAACAACGCCCAGGACGGTGGCGGCAACATCAGCGCCTCTGCGCACGCCCCGCAGAAACGCACCGATGTGGACGGCATCGTGCGCGCCATCGACTACGACCACGACCGCATGCATCTGCAGCAGCGCCAGGTGCAGGCCTTCGAGTTTGCGCTGTCGGCGCTCATGGCAACCGGCAGCAACGTCGATCAGAGCCTGGACGGGGATGTCGCCTGGAACGTTGGCGGCAATCCGTTCAATCCGCAAGCCCCCGTGCGCGCCGCGCGCGCGTCCGGCGAACAGGCCCGCGCGCGGCGCATCGAGCTGCTCGACAATCCGCTGTCGATCGTGCGCGCGGGACTGGCCCCGGGGGCGCAGCTCGGCGCCGTGCGCACCGACACCGAGACGGGTGACCCGGTGCTCGACCTGAGCACCGCGCACGGCGATCACGTCACCGTGGCCTTCTCGCCGCGCACGCACCTGCCTGACTGGATGCGCTGGGTGGGTCCGCATCCGGTCTACGGCGACCTGACCTATACGACGTGGTTCACCGGTTACGAGCCGATCGGCGATGGGCTGGTGCTGCCGTTCGGCTACCAGACGACCTGCGACTACCACGGCGTGGTGCTCAGCGAAGTGTACGTCGACAAGTACGAGGTCGACACGCTGAACGATCGGCAGCGTGATGCCATGGCCGCACCGGCCGCGGTGCGCGCCGCGCCGCTGCCCACGCCACCGAGCCCCACGATTGACGCGACGCAGGTGGCCGCGCACGTCTGGTACCTGCACTCCAGTGCCAACGGCAGCTCCACGGTGTTCGACTTCACCGACCACGTCACGGTGTTCGAGGCCTACGGGAGCGAAGCGAATTTCGAGGCGATCCTGCACAAGATCCACGAGGTGTTGCCGGGCAAGCCGGTCACGCAGGTGATCATTTCGCACCACCACCTCGATCACACCGGAGGGCTGCGCGCCGCGGTGGCCGAGGGACTCACGGTGATCACCAACCGCGGCGAGAACGTGGCGTTCGTGCGCGAGGTCACCTCGCGTCCGGCGCGCATGTTCCCCGATCTGTTGCAGAAGAGCGGTCGCGTGGGCATGGTGAAGATCATTCCGGTGGATAACGACAGGCTGGTCCTCAAGGACGCGAATCTCGAGATCGACGTGCTGCGCATCGTGGACAACAACCACATGGCCGACGCGCTCGGTGTCTATGTGCCCTCGGCGCATACTTTCTCGGAGGGTGATCTGATGGACGACACCGGCTGGGACGCTTCCTGGTGGGCCAACAGCTATCCGGAAACCGTGAAGTACTGGCATCTGCAGGTCGGCGAGGACCTGCCGGTGCACGGTCACATGCACACGTATGCCGACATGATGGCGCTGGCGAAAAAGCAGACAGAGACGTCGGAGGCCTTGTGCGCCAGGGCCCAACAGGACGGCTTTTCGTTACCGGGCTGCCCGGTGGCCAATACGATGGATGGCTACTGAGCAGGCCATGTCGGGGCGGCGTCCACCGGCGCCGCGGGAATACCTGGCGAGCTGCCACTGCGCGGCGCTCTCGGCGCGGTACCGCACGGCATTGGTGCCGGCGAGTTGGTCGCTGCGCGAGTGCCAGTGCAGCTTCTGCCGGGCTCATGCGGCGCTCACCGTATCCGATCCGGCAGGCAGCCTGGTGTTTGCCGCGATCTCGCCCGGGAGGCTGCACCGTTACCGCTTTGGCAGCGGCAGGACCGACTTCCTGCTGTGCCGCGAGTGCGGTGTGTACATCGGTGCGCGGATCCAGATCGCCGGTCAGGGCTTCGGTGTTCTGAACGTGCGCGCCCTGCGGCCGCCGTTGGCGGACCTGCCGGCGCCGACACCCATGGACTACGGGCAGGAATCCGTCGCGGCCCGCGAGCAGCGGCGCCAGGCGCGCTGGACGCCGCTCGCGGCTTCCAGCCTGTAATCCGGGGCGCGCGCTGCCGCGTTGGGAGCAGGAACTGCGCGCCTAACGGTTGCCGCCGAACATGTCCCTCAATACCGCGCCGGCGATGCCGCCTGCGGCGCCGCTCTCGAGGTTCTGCGACACAGGAGCACCCAGGTAGGGCGCGATGGCATGCGCGAGGTTAGGCACCGTCAGGGTCTGCAGCCAGACTTTTCCGGGCCCGGACAGCCGGGCCACGAACAGCCCATCGCCTCCGAACAGCGCGTTGGCAAAGCCGCGCATGAACGTGACGTCGAAGCTCACACTGTCCTGAAACATGCCGATGTGGCCCGGATGCACCTGCAGCAGTTCGCCGGCTGCCAGGTCATAGGTCACTACCTCCCCACCCAGCTCGACCCACGCGGTGCACGGACCGGTCAGCCGCTGCAACAGAAAGCCGTTGCCGCCGAAGATCCCCGCGCCGAGGGAGCGCTGAAACCCGGCGGTGAGCTGCAATCCTTCGGTGCCGCACAGAAAGCCGTGCCGGTGAATCAGATAGGAATGTCCGGGTGGCACATCGACCTGCAGGATCGCCCCCGGGATCTTCGCGGCAAATGCGATGACCCCCCGGCCCGCGGGCGCGGAATATTCTGTCATGAAAAGGCCGCCGCCCGAGAAGGCGCGACCGATCGCGCCCCAGATGCCGCGCGCTCCGGCCGTGTAGGCGGTGGTGCGCATCTGCACTCCCTCGGTCATCCAGGAGAACTCGCCCGGCTCGGCCACGATACGATCGGCCGGCTCGAGGCCGATCTCGAGCACCGGCATCGTGCTACCTTTGATTTGGGTTCTCATCGCTGAGGACTCCGGATGGTGTTGCACGCCGCACACACTGGAACGCCGCGCGGCCTTGAGGGAGGATAGCGCAGATTATCCGACACTTCTTATGACGGAAAAAAGGCGGATATCGACATGAATACCCTATCGAGCCGGCGGAGGGCTGGCCTTGATGGCTTTGCCGGGCTCTTATCGAGCCTGATCGTTCTCGGGCTCGTGGGCTGCGGCGGCGGCTCCTCAGGTGCCACGAGTAGTTCCTCGAGTGGCAGCGGTGGCTCCGGCGGCTCCGGCGGCACGTCCAGCAATGCCACGTATACGCTGCTGTATTCCCTCGGAAGCGTCGCCAACGATGGTCAGCAGCCCAATGCCGGTCTGATCCAGGGCACCGACGGCAACCTCTACGGAACGACGTACGAGGGCGGCACCTACCACGAGGGCACGGTCTTCAGGATCTCGCCCAGCAGCGGTGCGGAGACCGTCGTGTACTCATTCGGCAGCGGCAGCGGCGATGGTGAAAACCCGAGCGCCTCTCTGATCCAGGGCAGCAATGGCGATCTCTATGGAACGACCAATGCGGGCGGGGCCCAGGGCCTGGGCACGGTCTTCGAGGTCTCGCCGAGCAGCGGCGCCGAGACCGTGCTCTACTCGTTCCTCGGAAGCACCGAGCTCGACGGTGCAAATCCCACCGCCGGTCTGATCCAGGGCAGCGATGGCACGCTCTACGGGACGACGTTCGGCGGAGGCGATAATCAGGAAGGCACCGTTTTCTCGATCTCGCTGAGCACCGGTGCGGAGACCGTGCTGTACGCCTTCGCCGGCACCCCCGATGGCGAAGCGCCTGGCGCGGCCTTGATCCAAGGCAGCGACGGCAACCTCTACGGAACAACGACGGAGGGGGGTACCTACAATGACGGGACGATATTCCAGATCGCACCGGGCGGCGGTGCCGCGACCGTCATCTACTCCTTCGGGGCCGGCATCGACCCCGGCACGGACCCCGATGCGTCTGCTCTGATCCAGGACAGCGCCGGCAACTTCTATGGAACGACGCTGGAGGGAGGCACCTACGGAACGAAGGCGGAGGGCACCGGAGGTACGGTCTTCATGTTCTCCGCGAGCAGCGGTACCGAGACCACCCTGTACTCATTCGGGAGCTTCAGCGGCGATGGCGTGGAACCGGAGGCCGGGGTGACCCTGGGCAGCGATGGGAACCTCTATGGAACGACGTTCGGTGGTGGCGCGCACGGCTCTGGTACGGTCTTCGAGATCGCGCCGAGCAGCGGTGACGAGAGCATTCTGTACTCATTCGGCAGCGTCAGCGCTGACGGTACCGATCCGCTGGCCGCCCTGATCCAGGGCAGCAACGGCAGCTTCTATGGAACCACCTCGGCAGGGGGTGCCAACAGCGCGGGCGCGGTCTTCGAGATTACGCCGAACTGAACGGCGCCGCCGGCGGTTGCAGCGCTATTCCCAGGTCGTGGCGTTCTTCGGGAAACCCGCGCGCTGCACGCGTACCACACAGAAGCGCTGACCGGTTGGCGCGCGCATCACCACCCAGCGCTCCATGCGCTTTTCCACGGTGGCGCCGAGCTTTTCGAGCCGCGCCACTTCGGCGGGAATGTCGTCCGTTTCAATGTCGATGTGCACGCGACTTTCGTGCTCGACGCGCTGAATCTGTACGCTCAGCTCGTCCGGCGGCGTCTCGAGCATGCGGTAATTGCCGCGGCTTCCCGGGTGGCTCGGATCGACGGGGCGGCCCAACGCGTTTGCCCAGAAGCGGGCAGCGCTGTCGATGTCGTCGGTCCTGCAGTCGATCAGCAGACCATTGATGCGCGAGCGATGCATGTCATTTCCTCACGGGTGCCCGTCCCCTGATCATCGACGTCTCGTCGCATCACGTTTTCCCCTCGTTCGAGCTCACCAGCAAAGCGAGCTTGGCGGCAGCGACGGCACGCACCGCACACGGCCTGAGGTCACTGGCCTGACAGGCGGTGATGCTCGTGGAGAGGTAGCGGCCCGACGGTGAAGTCACGATCACGACCGTGCTCACCATGACTCTGCCCGCGGTCTGGAAGCGCAGCAGGTTGCCCGGAATGTGCAGCTGCAGATCGCAGGAGTCGGCACCCGACGCGAGGCTCAGGGTGTGCGATGCAGTGATCGCTTCCCTGAGGCGATCCGCAAACTCCCTGATCAGGGCGTCCCCGGTCTCGACATCCAGGCAGAGCTTCGGTGGTCCCGACGGCGCAGCTGCCGCTGCGGGCGCCGGGGTCGTCTGTTCCTGCGCGACCGGGGGCTGAGCCTGGGCCGCCGGCTCCGCGGCGAAGCACACGCAAAGCGCGGCGGGACCGGCCAACACGGCAATCATTCGCGAGTGTTTCATCGTGGCGCTCTCCCCTGACAGCCCCGCGGGATTCTCAGCGGCCGGGAACGGCGCATACTACGACGCCTGGCGCGGGCGGTGCTATGGAACGGAGCTGGTCGCCCTCGCGCTCATGCCGAAACGTCATAACTCCAATTCAAACGCGGACAGTGGGAGGAGGCGGCTATGGAAGAAAAACGGGCGCGCGGCATCGTCGCTATCGCAATCAAGTATGGGATTATCCTGGGTGTGCTTTCGTTCGCCGCATTTGCGGTCGGGACGATGGCCGGCCTCCGGCGCAATTGGGTCAACGCCGCGATACTCGTGGTGCTCATGGTCCTGGCGCACCTGGAAGTCAGGAAGACGCGCGGCGGCATGATGACCTATCCGCAGGGTCTGGGGTCCGGCACGCTCCTCGCCGGCATAGGAGCACTGATCAGCGGTGTTCTGGTGTATATCTACGTGAAATTCATCAACACGGGATATCTGGCCACCATCGTGCAGGCTCAGCGGACCGCTCTCGCACAGCGGGGGATTACCGGTGCGCGCGCGCAGCAGGCCGTCGCAATCACCGCCCTGGTCACGACGCCCGTGGGGATCGCCGTCACATCGCTGATCGGTGGAGTAATCGGCGGTTTCATCGTTGCACTGATCGTGTCGATCTTCACGCAGAAGGGCGACCCCAGAGTCGTTGTTTAGCTCAGGCCCGTCAGCAGTCGTTGCGCAGGTCCGTTAGCAGCCCTTGCTCCGGCCCCCCGGGGGGGTTGGGGGGTGGCGCACCAAGCCGTTCACGCGGTATCAGGCCCCGCACGCGGCTGCACCTGGGCGTCTCATCCTCGAGCACCATCAGATACGGAGCACCACAGCCGCCAAAAATCTCCGCAAGATCCCCGATACAGCAGCGCTGCAATGTCTGCCAGTCGATCGCGGGCGCCTGCGGGCAAGGCACCATGACGTCCGCGACACGACGCATTGCTTCCGTCTGCAGCGAACGCGGGAATTGGGATCGGCGAAGGTCCTCGATCGAGAGCACGCCGACGACGGCGCTGGCGCGCACGACGAGAAACAGGCGCACGCCCAGCCGAAACATGGCATCGAGCGCCATTTCGAGATCGATATCTTCCGTGATGGTCAGCACCGCATCGCGCTGCAGGTCGACCATGAGGCTTGCGGCGGGGTCGCTGACTCGTGACGCGGGCGTTGTCTGACGACCGGGGTAGCGTAGCGATGCAAGGGGGATCGCGTGGTGCTCCAGCGGCAGAAGATAAGCATGCTGCATGCGGTTCTCCCTGGAGCGGCAAAGGGGGGCCAAAAGGAGCGCGCCAATGTGCCGACAACGCACCGCGGGAGCCGAGGTTCACGCGCCTCAGGTTATATTGCAGAAGTTCGCAATTCTTCTCATTGCGTGAGTCAGACGGCGCGGGGTGGCGCGTCCCGCCTGCGGCAAGCCAGCAGCAACGTCGGAACCCGATGCCGGTCCGGCAGTCTCAAACGCTGCACGGCCTGCCCCTGGCAGGTCAGGACAGCCTTGCGAGCAGGGTTTCCAGCGGCGCTTCGGTGTCGGCCTGCACTGTCACGGAGAGCCGCTCCCTGGGATCGGTCTCGCGCGCCAGGCGGTAGGGCGCCCCGGAGTAGAGCCGCTCGAGAAAAGCCTTGAATGCCGGCTCGAGCTCGGCGTAGGCCGCATCGGTATTGGGCGCGAGCAATCGGTCGTTGGCGAAGAACTGCAGGCGGTTGCCGGGCACGTTCAGTGTGCCGTCGAGCTCCGCATCGGCACTCATGAGCCGGGCGGCCGTCAGCGCCCGCTGCGCGACGCGCGCGAAGCGCTCGGGCAGCTCGCCCGAGAGCCGACGCTTGCTGTAGTAGACGACGCCACGCTCGTGTCCAGTCTCGTCCAGCGCGTAGTTGCCCTCGTGGGCAATGAGCATGACACCCGGGCCAGCCGGAACGTGGCTGTAGTCGGCCACGTCGATGAGCAGCTCCTGCAGGGCATTGTGCTGGATCCAGCGGTGGTACAGGGGGATGAGCTTGAGGATGTCGATCCTCTGCCCGTCCACGGCGAAGAACTTGATGCCGAATTTGTGCAGATCCATGGACCTAGGCCGTTGCCTCGGCGGCCGCGGTCGCATCGGTGGTGGCTGCGGGCAGATCCAGGCTCGCCAGTGCGCGGGCGCGCTCCTCGCTCATGCGCTGCTGGCAGCCGTAGGCCGCCTCGATGAACAGCTGAGCCTCCTCCACCAGGTGGCGGGCCTTGTCGGCGGTGAACGTGCGGGCCTTGTCCGCATGACGATTGAGTAGATAGAGAGCGAACTTGCCGCCGGCGTATTGGCCCGCGTCGGGCGACTGGAACAGTCCCGTGTCGTAGAAGCGCGTCTTGAACTCGGCGGCGATCGGGTCCGGCTCGTCGGGCAGGTCCCAGAACTGCGTGCGCACCAGACCGCGGGCGGCGATGAGCATGGATTGGTACGCCGCTTCATCCGCCTTCTGGAACTCGCCCTGTTCGAGGTACACCTGAGCCTCGAAGTTACGCTGCTCGGCCGCCTGCAGGTCGAACTGGATCTGCGGCACGACCTCTCCGGCGCACTCGCCCGTCGTGATGTCCGAGATCGTGAACTCGCGCGGATCGCGCCAGTCCGAGTACAGGCTGCGATCCACGGCGTACGGCGGTACCGAGGAGAAGGCGTCGACCATCTCCTTGAGGGCCTTCTTGCCGATGCGGGTCACGTAGCTCTTGAAGCGCTCGCCGGACTGCCGCTCGGCCACATAGCGCTGCGTCACGTGGTCGATGAACTCGGGGATGCGCTTGGAAGGTACGGCGCCGATGGTCAGGCCATAGGTGGCGCCGTTGTTCTCCCACTCCCCGCCCATGAGCACGCGGAAGTGTGGCACGGTGGCACCCCCCACCTTGCGCGAGACGCCGTAAAAGCCGATATCCGCCAGGTGGTGCTGCCCGCAGGAATTGAAGCAGCCGGACATCTTGATGTGCAGATCGCGCACCGCCGGCTCGATGGCGCCATTCTTCTGGCGCTCCACGAGCCGCTCGTGCAGCACGGCGGCGAGACCGCGCGATGCGGCGATGCCGAGTTTGCAGGTGTCGGTGCCGGGGCAGGCGACCACGTCTTCGATCTTGCCGGCCCCGCCCAGGGCCAGGTCCAGACGCTTGAGCTCGGCGTAGAGTGCCGGCAGATCGCCCTCGGACACCCAGCGCAGGATCAGGTTCTGCTCGACCGTGGCGCGAACGTTGTCGCCCACGTACCGGCGCGCGACATTGGCCAGCTGACGCAGCTGCCAGGAGGTGATGTCACCGAGCGGCAGGGTCACGGTGGCCACGACGTAGCCGGACTGCCTCTGGGGATAGACGTTCGTCGCGCGCCAGGCCTCGAATTCCGGATCCAGATTCGCAAGGTCGAGCTTCGAGGGGGCTTGGGTCGGCGTCTCGTGGTAGCGCTCGATGTCCTTGAGGTAATCGGTCCAGCGCCGGTCGGGCGGCAGGATCCTGCGCTCCTCGAGCACCAGGCGCCGGAACTCGTCGAAGCCGAGCTTCTCGATCAGAAACTTCATGCGCGCACGGCCGCGGTTGCGCTTCTCGCCCAGCCGGGCAAACACGCGGCAGGTGGCCTGGGCGAGCGGCAGGATCTCCTCTTCGGGTACCGCGGCGTCGAACAGCTTGGCATCGTAGGGCACGGCGCCCAGACCCCCGCCGACCACCACCTCGAAGCCGCGGCGGGTCACGCCGTTCTCCTGCCAGGTCCTGGCGATGAAGCCCAGATCGTGGATGTTGGTCAGACCGCAGCTGCTGGTCTTGCAGCCGGAGAACGCGATCTTGAACTTGCGTCCCATCTCCTGGGTGTCGGGATGGCCCAGCAGATGGTAGGCCGTGGCCTTGGCATAGGGGGTGACATCGAAGACTTCGCAGCGGCACACGCCCGCCAGCGTGCAGGCGGTGACGTTGCGCACGCTGTTGCCGCAGGCCTCGCGGGTGGTGATGCCCACGGAGGCCAGCCGGCGCATGACATCGGGTGTGTCTTCGATGTGCACGTAGTGCAGCTGCACGTCCTGGCGCGTGGTGATGTGGCAGATCGCGTCGGAATACTCCTCGGCCACGTCGGCGAGGACATCCATCTGATCGGGGTTCAGGCCGCCGAAGGGAATCTTGATGCGCTGCATGCCGGGCGCGTCCCACAGGGTCTCCGGTCCCTTGGTCGTCGGCGTGGGAAACGGCAGGCTGCGGTGGGCGATACCATCGTGACGCTGGCCGTTGTCATAACGCTGCCCGTAGGCACCACGGCGCAGTCGCGTCTCCGCGAACAGCTTGTCCTCGATCTTGCCCTGCTTCTTGAGCTCGATCTGTCCTTCGAAGACGTCGATTTCGCGCGCCAGGTCGACGGGCATCCGATCGGTGAGGCGTTCTTTCCAGCTGGCCAAGGTGGGTGATATCCGTTGGGTGAGGTGGCAGTGCCGCGTCCAGCGCCCAGGCGCCCAAGGGCCGGGCGGCCAAGGCTCAGGCGAGCCTTCCCATGACTCGAACCGCAAATGATAGGCCCCAGGGCAGGCCGGTCAACCTTTCCAACCCGACTTCTTACTTATATGCATATTTCGTTTATATGCATATTTCCTTTCGGTTCAGGCGCTTTCGGATGGTTCCAGGGCGCTTTCAGGCATTGACGGTGCGCCGCGCGGCCCCGGTGACGCGGGCGGCTTCCTCCTCGATCGGAGCCGTGAACTGCGCGTTGTACAGATCGAAATAGGCGCCGCGGCGCGCGAGCAGCTGCTCGTGGTTGCCCTGCTCGACGATCGCCCCGTCGCGCATGACGAGGATCAGGTCCGCGTCGCGGATCGTGGAGAGCCGATGCGCGATCACGAAGCTGGTGCGATTGCGCCGCAGCGCAGCCATCGCGTGCTGCACGAGCGCTTCGGTGCGCGTATCGACCGAGCTCGTGGCCTCATCCAGGATCAGCAGCGCCGGGTCCGTCAGAAACGCCCGCGCAATCGTCATCAGCTGCTTCTGGCCGGCGCTGAAGTTGCTGCTCTCCTCATCGATCATCGTGTCATAGCCGGCCGGCAGGGCGCGCACGAAGCGATCGACGAACGTCGCCTGGGCGGCGGCGATGATTTGTGCGTCGCTCGCCTCGGGTCGCCCGTAGCGCAGGTTCTCGCGGATGGTACCGTGGAACAGCCAGGCATCCTGCAGCACCATGCCGATGCGCCCGCGCAGCTCGTCGCGTCGCATATGCTGGATGTCCACGCCGTCGAGCGTGATGCGCCCGGCATTCAGCTCGTAGAAGCGCATGATCAGATTGACCAGGGTCGTCTTGCCGGCGCCCGTGGGACCGACGATCGCGATGGTGTGTCCGGGCTCGGCCACCAGCGACAGGTCCTCGATCAGCGGCTTATCGGGCTCGTAGCGGAACGACACGTGCTCGAAGGCCACCCGCCCCTGCAGCGATGCCGGGCGCTGCGGCTCGACGGGCTCGGGGCTCTGCTCGGAGGCATCCAGCAGATCGTAGACGCGCTCGGCGGAGGCGACGCCGGATTGCAGGGTGTTGGCCATCGAGGCGACCTGCGTGAGCGGTCGCGTGAACTGCCGTGAGTACTGGATGAAGGCCTGTACGGCCCCGAGGCTCATCGCGCCGGTGGCCACGCGCAACCCGCCGATCACGGCGATCAGCACATAGTTGAGATTGCCGACGAACATGACGGCCGGCATGATGGTGCCCGAGATGAACTGCGCGGCGAAGCTCGCGGCGAACAACTGCTCGTTCTTGGCATCGAAGCGCGCGCCCACCTCACGCTGCCGCCCGAACACCTTCACCAGCTCGTGGCCGGTGAAGGCTTCCTCGATCAGACTGTTGAGCTCGCCGGTGTGCGTCCACTGGGCGATGAATTGTCCCTGAGAGCGCTTGGCGATCACTCTGGTCAGTATCATCGCGAGCGGGATCGTGATGAGCGCGACCAGCGCCAGGAGCGGGGAGACCAGGAACATCATCGCGACGACGCCGAGCAGCGTCAGCAGCGCGTTCAGCAGCTGGCTCAGCGTCTGCTGCAGCGTCTGCGAGACGTTGCTGATGTCGTTGGTGACGCGACTGAGCAGCTCCCCGCGCGGTTGCTGGTCGAAGTAGCGCAGCGGCAGGCGGTGGATCTTGGCTTCGACGTCCGCGCGCATGCGCAGCACCATGCCCTGCACCAGATCGTTGAGCACGTAGCCCTGGCCCCAGGCGCACACGCTCGAGCCCAGATACAGCACGACCACCCACAGCAGCGTGATGCCGAGCGTATGGAAGTCGATGCCGCGGCCCGGCGTCAGATGCATGTGCGCGAGCATTTGGGCGTAGTGCTGCTGACCGGCCGCCTGCGCCGCGGCGACCGCCTGCTGCGCGCTGCTACCGGCAGGCAGGTGCTGACTGATCGCGCCGGAAAAGATGAGATCGGTGGCACGGCCGATCAGCAGCGGGCCGATCATCGACAGCGCGACGCTCGCGACCGCCAGCGTCAGTACCACCGCGATGCGGCTGCGCTCGGCGCGGAAGTGCCCCAGCAGCCGCCGCACCGAGGGCCAGAAGTTCAGCGACTTCTCGCCGGGGGTGCCGAGATTCATCCAGGGCGGTCCGCCACGACCCGTCGGCTGACCCGCGGCCGGCAGACGGCGCGGCATGGCGCGCACGCCGGGGTGCGGCGCAGCCTGGCCGGGGAAGGGGCCGGCGCCCGGCGCCGCTGGTCCCGCGCCTGCCGGTCCCGCGCCTGCCGGCCTTGCGCCTGCCGGTCCCGGCGGACCCTTGCGCGGCACGCTCACGCTGCCTCCTCGGCAGAGAGCTGCGAGTGCACGATTTCGGCGTAGGTGGGACAGCTCTGCAGCAGCTCCGCGTGCCGCCCGAGACCCACCAGCGTGCCGCCGTCGAGCACGCCGATCTGATCGGCATCGCGGATGGTGGAGACACGCTGAGCCACCAGCACCACGGCGGCGTCACGCGTCACCGGCCGCAGGGCCGCACGCAGCCGCGCGTCGGTGCCCAGGTCGAGCGCCGAGAAGGACTCGTCGAACAGGTAGATCTCCGGCTTGCGCACCAGGGCCCGGGCGATCGATAAACGCTGCCGCTGGCCTCCCGAGACGTTCGTCCCCCCTTGGGCGATCGGCGCCTCGAGCCCTCCGGGCATGGCCGTCACGAAGTCGCGCGCCTGGGCTACCTCGAGCGCTTCCCACAGCTCCGCGTCGCTGGCCTGCGGATTGCCGTAGCGCAGATTGCTTCCCACGGTGCCCGAGAACAGGTAAGGCCGCTGCGGCACCAGCCCGATCCTCTGCCACAGCAGGTCGGGGTCGAGCTCGCGGACATCCACGCCGTCGACCAGCACGGCGCCCTGTGTCGCGTCGAACAGGCGCGGGATCAGCGACAGCAGCGTCGTCTTGCCCGCCCCGGTGCTGCCGATCAGCGCGAGCGTGCGGCCGGCCGAGAGGCGCAGGGAGATATTGCGCAGTACCGGATCAGCGGCGCCCGGATATTGAAAGCTCACGTCGCGCAGCTCCAGGTGCGCGCGGCTCACGAGCGAGCGTACCGGATGTGCCGGAGGCGCGACCGAGGAGACGGTATCCAGCACCTCGCCGATGCGGTCCGCACACACGGCTGCGCGGGGAATCATCATCAGCATGAACGTCGCCATCATGACGGACATCAGGATCTGTGCGAGATACACCAGATACGCGGTCAGCGCGCCGATCTGCATCTGGCCCGTATCCACGCGCAGCCCGCCGAACCACATGACCGCGGCGCTCGAGGCGTTCAGCAGCAGCAGTACCGCGGGAAACATCAGCGCCATCAGGCGTCCGGCGCGCAGCGCGGTGTCCGTCAGCTCGACATTGGCCACCGCGAACCGCTGCGTCTCGACCGGCTCACGCACGAAGGCGCGCACGACGCGGATGCCGCTGAGCTGCTCGCGCAGCACGCGGTTCACGTTGTCCAGCCGCGTCTGCATCAGGCGGAACTGCGGCACCATGCGCTGGATGATGGCTCCCACGACCACGGCGAGCAGCGGCACGCTGACGCCCATCAGCCATGAGAGCCCCACGTCCTCATGGATCGCCATGATGATGCCGCCCACGCACATGATCGGCGCGGTGATCATCATGGTGGCGGTCATGGCCACCAGGGTCTGCACCTGCTGTACGTCATTGGTATCGCGCGTGATCAGCGAGGGTGCGCCGAAGCGCGCGACCTCCCGTCCGGAGAACTCGCTCACGCGGCGGAAGATCGCGCCGCGCATGTCGCGCCCCAGGCTCATCGCGATGCGCGAGCCGTAGTAGGTCGCAGCCACCGAGCAGGCGATCTGCGCCAGGCTGATCAGCAGCATCCAGCCACCCTCGCGCAGGATGTAGCCGGTATCGCCGCGCGCGATGCCGTCGTCCACGATGTCGGCGTTCAGGTTGGGCAGGTACAGCGAGGCGATGGTGCCCAGCAGCTGCAGCACGATGGTGATCAGCAGCCAGGCGTTATACGGTCGCAGGTACTGCTTGAGCAGGCGCATCAGCATTTGGCGGATACCTCCCCAGTGACGGGGTTGACGGGGCGACGACGCGTATCGCCCGAGTCGCGTCGCGCCTCGCCGGGGTGGCGACGCACGCCGTCGAGGATGACGCCGGCCATGTCCCCGGGAGTCAGCGGTGTTCCATCGGTGAGCAGGGGATGCGAGCCGGCGAACAGCAGCAATCCGAGCCAGCGTGCCGCCTGCTCCGGTGCTACGCGCAGCCGCGCGCGATCCGGCTCCAGCAGGCGTGCGAGCGCGGCGCTGACGACTTCGAGCGGCCGCGGGCGCTCGAGCCGCGGCTTCTGTTTGGGACGCTGACTGTCATGCAGCGCCGTCATGAGGCCGATCAGCGAGGTCAACCACTCCTGCACGATGCCGGCCGCGGTGGTGAGCCGCTGCGCGAGCGGCGCCGCGCGGTCGATACGCGCAAGCTCCGCCACGACCGGCGCAGGATCAAAGGCTGCGATGAGCGTCGCGCGGATCAGGCTGTCCTTGTCGGGGAACACGCGAAAGATCGTGCCTTCGGCGACGCGCGCCGCGGCGGCGAGCTGCCGCGTGGTGACATCGAAGCCGCGCTGGCGCAGCAGCGGCAGCGTGGTCGCGATCAGCGCCGCGCGCCGCTCGCCGGGCGAGAGCGGCCGGGCACGCCGGGTGCCGGCGCGGTGGACAGACTCGGGCATGGCGGTGAGCATACCACAAGTGAGTGAGTGCGCACTCATTCATGGGTCGTGCCGGTGGCCGGTCCAGCCCCGGCCCCGGCTGCGGCCGCGGCGCCTGCCCCGGCTGCGACGCCTGCCCCGGCGACCCGCTCGATCCAGCGGCCGAGTACCCCCAGATACTCCTCGCGCACATCGGCGGCCGTTCGCCCGCTGCGCGCCAGGACCTGGAAGCTGTGATCGGCACCCTGCAGCCAGTGCAGGCTGGCACGAGCACCCAGTCGCGCCACGAGCGCATCGAGCAGATCAACCTGCGCGAGAGTGTCACGCGTGCCCTGAATGAACAGCAGCGGGAGCGTGAGCTTCGAGAGGTGCGCGCCGCGCTCGCTGCCGGGGCGGTCGGCCGGATGCAATGGGAACGCCAGCAACACCAGGCCGCGCACCCGCGGCAGCGGGGAGTGCGCCTGCGCCTCGGAGGTCATGCGGCCGCCGAAGGAGCGTCCGCCGGCGAACAGCGGCAGATCCGGCGCCAGCCGCGAGGCCTCTGCGACAGCAGACCGAACGGTCGCCTGACACAGGGCCGGAGGGTCCGGGCGCCGGCCGCCGTGCTCCATGTACGGGAACTGATAGCGCAGGGTGGCGATGCCGCGCTCGGTGAGCCCGGCTGCCAAAGCCTGCAGGGAGGGATGGGTCATTCCCGCGCCCGCGCCGTGCGCGAGCACGAGCAGCGCCCGCGCGGCCGGTGGCCGGTCCAGGAGCGCGGACACCTGATGCGTCGAGCCGACGGGAATCGTGCGACGCTCGGAGAGGGCGGTACTCACCCGGCATAAGATAGCGACTTCGCTATCCGATACGCGATGCCGATGGCCCCTACGACGACCCTGGTGCTGGGCGTGCTGTTCTTCTCGACGCTGGTGCGCTCGGCATTGGGCTTTGGGGAGGCCCTGGTCGCGGTACCGCTGCTCGCCCTGGTCATACCGATCCAGATGGCCGTCCCGATCGCGGTGCTGGTTTCGATCACGGTGGCGGCCATCGTACTGATCCAGGATTGGCAGCACGTGCATGTGCGCAGCGCCGCGTGGCTGGTGGCCTCGACGCTCGTCGGAATACCCCTGGGGCTGCTGCTGCTGACACGCATCTCCGACAGTATCGTCAAGGCCTGCCTCGGCGTGATCATCATGGGTTTCTCCGGCTACGCGCTGTTCTACCGCCGGCCTGCGTTCCTGCGCGACGACGGGCTCGCGTGGGCGTTCGGCTTTGGAGCGGGGGTGCTGGGCGGTGCCTACGGCATGAACGGCCCGCCGCTCGTGATGTATGGCACGCTGCGCGGCTGGTCGCCGCAGCGCTTTCGCGCGACCCTGCAGGGCTATTTTCTTCCGGCCAGCATGGTCTCGATGGGCGGTTACTGGCTTGCCGGTCTGTGGAAGGCCGACGTGACCCGCTACTACCTGATCGCGCTGCCCGGCGTGCTGGTCGCGACCTTCCTGGGCCGCGCCGTGAACGAGCGGATGAACGCGCAGGCCTACGTGCGTTACATGCACCTCGGGCTGCTGATCGTTGCCGCGGTCCTGCTCGTGCAGAGCCTGCGGTAAACCGGGCGCGCGGCGCCCGACGCACCCGTCAATCGTGCGAGTCCGGGGCTGGCGGCCGGTGTGCGGCTCGGCGCCCGTTGGTGACCCGCTGCCCGTTGGCGACGGGCTGCCGTTTGGTGACCCGCTGCCGGTAAAGCAGCGCATAGGCCAGCACATTGGCCGCAACGACGAACGTTCCGAGACCGATCTGCACGGCCCGCGTGAGGCCGATCGGATAGAGCGCGGCGGTGAGGTAATGTGCCAGGAAGTCCCCGCCATAGGTGGGCTCTCCGCGGGCGGCCCGCAGGCGGTTCTCCAGCGCGGTCAGCGGGCAGGTCAAACCGGCGAGCTCGACCGCACACCCCCACAGCGCGCAGGGCAGCTGCAGCCACCACAGGAGGCGCCAGCGCAGCGCCAGAAAGCCGCCCACCACGGTGAACAGCGCAAACGCACCGTGCGCCAGCAGCACGAGGTCGATCAGATAGCGCATTGTGTCGTTCGCCCTGGATCGCCGGGTCCTCGGGGCACGCCGTTACAGTAACGTTTCGGAAATGTGACAGCACCTGCGAATGGCGAATCCAGTCGCAGTCCGGCTCGCCCCATCCGCTGTAGGCTTTATGCAACCGCCCGTGCGGCGCCATCCCGTGGGACGGCCTTGGAAGCGAGGTCGCGACCGGAAGCGGATGCGCCTGCAGCGCGACCGCCTCTAGAGGGACTTGGATCTTGGACCGCGACATTGCCGCGATCGTCGGCGCGCAACGGATCACAACCGCATTCCAGCCGATCATCGACGTGCGCTCGCGCACACTGCTGGCGTATGAGGCCCTGGCCCGCGGGCCGGAAGGGCCGCTGCAGCAGCCGCTCGCGCTATTTGCCGCGGCGCGCACCGGTGGACTGCTGCCGCAGCTCGAGCTCGCCTGTCTCACCGTTGCGCTGCGCGCGGCCGCAGCCGCCGACTATGCGGGCCGGCTGTTCCTCAACATGTCGCCCCACTCGCTGCTGTCAGCGACCATCCACTGGCCGCAGGAGCTCGAGCAGCTCTGCCGTCGGCATGCGATCGAGCCCACGGCGTGCGTACTCGAGCTCACCGAGCAGTCGCTGCTGGAGGATTACGAGCAGATCCGCGAGACCCTCAGAGCGCTGCGGGCGCGCGGTTTCGATTTCGCCATCGATGACTTCGGGATCGGCTACTCCGGGCTGCGCATGTGGTCGGAGCTGCGACCCGATTTCATCAAGATCGACGGCTACTTTGCCCGCGGCGTGGAGCGCGATCCCGTCAAGCTCGAGTTTGTCCGCTCCATCATCGACATGGCGCGCGCCGTGGGCAGTCGCGTGATCGTCGAGGGAGTCGAGACGCTGGAGCAGTGCCGCGAGCTGTTCGATCTGGACGTGGATGGCCTGCAGGGCTATCTGTGCGGACGTCCCCAGTCGACGCTCTGCAGCGCCGCCGATGCGCTCGCGCCGCTCGCTTCGTTGCGACTGCCCGACCCACCGACCACGGCCGCCGATCTCATCGCGGAGGTGGCGCCGGTCCCGCCGGACATGCGCGTCAGCGCCTTTGTCCGGCTGATTCAGGAGCGTCCCCAGTGCGCGGCCTTTCCGGTGGTGGGTGCGGATGGAGTCCCGCAGGGCATGCTGTGGCGCGACCGCTTCCTCGTCACCTACTCGAAACCGCTGCATCCGGAAGCGCTCAGCCGAAAGCCGCTCAGTGCCATGATGGATCCCGATCCGCTGATCCTCGATGAGCGCCTGCGGCTCGAGCAGGCGAGCCGCCTGGTCACGCGCAAGCTGCGCACCGACGGCACGGATCAGTTCATCATCGTGCGCGATGGCCTGTACGTGGGCATGGGACACGCTCTCGATCTGCTCATGCATATCACCGCGGGACGGATCAAGGCCGCCACCCACAGCAACCCCCTGACCACGCTGCCCGGTAACGTGCCGACGCGCGAACGGATCACGCGCATCATCGAGCAGGATCGCGCCTTCGTCGTCTGCTACGCCGATCTCGACAACTTCAAGCCATTCAACGATTACTACGGATACGCGCGCGGCGACCAGGTGCTGCTGCAACTGGCACAGGTGCTGGTCAGCTGCGTGGCACGCCGGGCCGACTTCGTGGGGCACATCGGTGGCGATGACTTCGTGCTGCTGATGCGCTCCGTGGACTGGGCGGTGCGGCTGACACGCATCATCGAGGAGTTCGGAGCGCGTGTTCGCAGTCTGTACTCGGCCGCGGATGTCGCCCGCGGCGGTATCGAGGCGATCGATCGCTACGGGCAGCGCCGACTGTTTCCATTGCTGACGCTCTCGATCGCGATCGTCGACAGCGCCGTGCATCGCTTTCGCAGCGCCGATGAGGTTTCCGAGTGGCTGCAGGCCGCGAAGCGGCGCGCCAAGTCGATCGAGGGCAATTGCCTGTGGTACGAGGGATCGGGGGGCGCTCGCAACCTGCTCGATGATCCCGAATTGCTCGTGCAGGCCGGGCGGCCGCCGGAGCGGCAGGACAGCGCCGCGGACTCGGGGACCTACGACGAACTGCTCGCGCCGCTCGAGCTGGCGGCAGGCCCGCCTGAGAGGTAAGGCCGGCGGCTGGCGCGGGCGGGCCGCCCGGCGAATCGAAGCCGCGCTTGCGGCGCTTGGGCGGCACGTGCGCAGCGCGCCGGCACTGGGTCACACGATCACGGTCAAGAATCGAAGCGATAGGGTGTATTCCGGGCAGAGGATCTTTTCCCGAATTCTTCTGCGAAGTTGACGAGTGCCCGGTATGGCGCGATCGATACCGTCGGGCGGAACCTCAGGTGATCGACGAGGCAGAACAGGGATACTTCGAAGAGACTGAGATCTCGCGCGACCGGAAGATCGCGGCGCACCTCGTCGAGATGCGCATCGAGCCAGCCCAGCGCTCCTTCGAATCCCTCCCGCGCCTTGACGAAATAGACGTTGTCGGGCGGGAGCCTGCAAATCAGAAGGCCGAAGGCGATCTGGACCTGGGCTGCCATCCCGTGCCAAATGAGTTCC
>JASHSK010000362.1 GCA_030038755.1 Gammaproteobacteria bacterium | reverse complement strand
GCCCGCTGCCGGTGCGCGTGCTCGACGGACAGGCGCGCAGCGCGCTCACGGCGGCCGACGTCGCGCTGGTGGCCTCGGGCACCGCCACGCTCGAGGCGCTGCTGTGCCGCTGCCCGATGGTGGTCGCTTATCGGGTCAGTGCGCTCACCGCCGCTCTGGTGCGCACGCTGCGGCTGGTGCGGCTGGCGCGCTTCTCGCTGCCGAACCTGCTGGCCGGAGAGGCTCTGGCGCCGGAGTTCTTTCAGGAGGCGGCGATCCCCGATAATCTCTGTCCCGCGGCGGAGGCGTTGCTCGCGGACGGCGCGCGCCGCGAGGAGCTGCGGCGCAAGTTCCGCGCCATCCACGTGTCGCTGCGCGCCGGCGGGGCCGAGCACGCCGCGCAGGCGGTGCTCGGGCTGCTCGAGCAGCGTGGGTTGCTCGGGCAGCGCGGGGTGGCGGCCGGCGGCCGCTCGCCCGGCGGATGAGGGCAGGGGCGTTGTCGGGATCGGTGTGCCGGGTGCGGGGATGACGCAGACGCTGACGGCAGGGGTGGACGAGGCGGGGCGCGGACCCCTGGCCGGGCCGGTGGTGGCCGCGGCGGTGATCCTGGATCCGCGGCGCGTCATTCGCGGGCTGCGCGATTCCAAGCAGCTCAGCCCCGCCCGACGCGCGCTGCTCGCGCAGCGCATCCGCGAGCGCGCCCTGGCGTTCGCCATCGCCGAGGCGGATCACGCCGAGATCGATCTGCTCAACATCCTGCAGGCGACGCTGCTTGCGATGAAGCGCGCGCTGATGGATCTGTCGCTGCGGCCGGCGCGTATCCTCATCGACGGCAACCGCGCTCCGTGGCTGCGCGACTGCTTCGCCGATTGCGAGGTGCGAACCATCGTCAGCGGCGATGCGCTGATCGGCTGCATCAGCGCCGCCTCGATCCTCGCCAAGACACATCGCGATGCGCTGATGGGACGGCTGGATGAGCGCTATCCCGGCTATGGCCTCGCCCAGCACTTCGGCTATGCGACGCGCGTGCATCTGCAGGCGCTGGTGCGACTGGGTCCGTGCGCCATTCACCGCGCCAGCTTCAATCCGCTGCGCAGCTGGCTCTCCGGAGAGCTGCCGTTCGGCACGCTACCCGCGGAGCTGGCGCCGTGCGATTCGGAGCTCGCGGAGGCTGCGCTCGCATGAGCGGCGATTTCGTTCACCTGCGCCTGCACACCGAGTACTCGCTGCTCGACAGCGTGGTGCGCGTGCCGCAGCTGATGCAGGCCGTGGCCGCGGCCGGCATGCCGGCGGTGGCGGTGACCGACCAGTGCAATCTCTTCGCGATGGTCAAGTTCTATCGCGCGGCGCTCGAGCACGGTATCCAGCCCATCGTGGGCGTGGACCTGCTGCTGCGCGAGCCGGACGAGCCCTCACGCCCATCGCGCCTGACGCTGCTGTGCCAGAACCTGGCGGGCTATCGCAACCTCTCGCGCCTGGTCAGCCGCGCCTACCAGGAGGGTCAGACGCCATCCGGGCAGACCCTGGTCGATCGCAGCTGGCTCGATCCGGCGAGCTGTGCGGGATTGATCGCGCTGTCGGGCGCGAGCGAAGGGGACGTGGGGCGCGCGCTGCTGCGCGAACGCGCGGCGCAGGCCGAGCAGGCTCTCACGCGCTGGGTCGGGCTGTTCGGTGACCGCTTCTATCTGGAGCTGCAGCGGCTCGGGCGCAGCGAGGAGCGCGCCTACCTGCCTGCCGCGCTGCGCGTGGCCGCGCAACACGACGTGCCGGTCGTGGCCACCAACGATGTGCGCTTCCTGAAGGCCGATGACTTCGAATCGCACGAGGCGCGGGTGTGCATTCACGACGGCGCGCTGCTCGCCGATGCCGCCCGCCCGCGCCGCTACACCCCGCAGCAGTACCTGCGCACCCCGGCGCAGATGCGCTCGCTGTTTCACGACATTCCCGAGGCGCTGGCCAACAGCGTGCAGATCGCGCGCCGCTGCAGCCTGGCGCTCAAGCTCGGACAGCCGCGCCTGCCCGACTACCCGGTGCCGGGCGGGGGCTCCCCGGGCGCTCACCTGCGCTCGCAGGCCGAGGCCGGGCTGGCCGCGCGCCTGACGGCACTGCAGACGGCCGGCGAGCTGACCGATGCGCTTGCCGGGCGCTACCGCGAGCGCCTGGCGCATGAGACCCTGGTCATCTGCGCGATGGGGTTCGAGGGCTACTTCCTCATCGTCGCGGATTTCATCCGCTGGGCTCGCGAGCACCGCGTGCCGGTGGGTCCCGGACGCGGCTCGGGCGCCGGTTCGCTGGTGGCCTATGCGCTCGGCATCACCGACATCGATCCGCTGCGCCACGACCTGCTGTTCGAGCGTTTTCTCAATCCCGAACGCGTGTCCATGCCGGACTTCGATGTCGACTTCTGCATGGAGGGCCGCGACCGCGTCATCGATTATGTGGCCGAGAAATACGGTCACGAGCGCGTCTCGCAGATCATCACCTACGGCACGATGGCGGCCAAGGCGGTGGTGCGCGACGTCGGACGGGTGCTCGGGCACCCGTACGGATTCGTCGACCGCATCGCCAAGCTCGTGCCCTTCAGACTCGGCATCACCCTCGAGGAGGCGATCGCCGAGGAGCCGGAGCTCGCGCGCCTGAACCGCGAGGACGAGGAGGTGCGCAACCTGCTGGATCTCGCCCGTTCGCTCGAGGGGCTGACGCGCAATGCCGGCAAGCACGCCGGGGGCGTGGTGATCGCCCCGTCGGTGCTGACCGATTTCACGCCGCTGTACTGCGAGGCCGGCGGCGCCAATCTCATCACGCAGTTCGACAAGGACGACGTCGAGGCGGCGGGTCTGGTGAAGTTCGACTTCCTCGGTCTGCGGACGCTGACAGTGCTGGACTGGGCGATGCAGACCATCAATGCCGGGCGCGCGCACCGGGGTGATCGCCCCCTCGCCCTCAGCGAGCTGCCGATGGACGATCCGGGCACCTATGCGCTGCTGCGCTCGTGTCGCACCACCGCCGTCTTCCAGCTCGAGTCGCGCGGCATGCGTGACCTGATCCGCCGCCTGCAGCCCGATTGCTTCGAGGACATCGTGGCGATCAACGCGCTGTTCCGGCCCGGGCCGCTGCAGTCGGGCATGGTCGATGATTTCATCAGTCGCAAGCACGCCCCGGCCGGCAGTCCGATCGACTACCTGCATCCGGATCTGAAGCCGGTGCTCGCGCCTACCTACGGAGTGATCCTTTACCAGGAACAGGTCATGCAGATCGCGCAGGTGCTGGCCGGCTATACGCTCGGTGGCGCCGACCTGCTGCGGCGCGCGATGGGTAAGAAGAAGCCCGAGGAAATGGCCAAGCAGCGCTCGGTGTTCATCGAGGGCGCCGTCGCGCGGGCCGTGCCGCAGCGGCAGGCCGAGCACATCTTCGACCTCATGGAGAAGTTCGCCGGCTACGGCTTCAACAAATCACACTCGGCCGCCTACGCACTGCTGTCCTACCAGACCGCCTATCTCAAGGCGCACTATCCGGCGGCCTTCATGGCCGCGGTCCTGTCGGCGGACATGGATCACACCGACAAGATCGTCACACTGATCGATGAGTGTCACGCGCTCTCGCTGACGGTGCTGCCACCGGACGTCAACGCCTCGAGCTACGCATTCGCCGTGGCGGACGAGCGCACCATCCGTTACGGGCTGGGAGCCGTGAAGGGGGTGGGCCGCGCGGCGGTCGATGCCATCGTCGAGCGGCGCAGCGCCGCCGGACCGTACCGGAGCCTCGCGGAGCTGTGCCGCAGGCTCGATCTATCGCGCGTGAACCGCCGCGCACTCGAGGCGCTGCTGCGCGCCGGAGCCCTCGATGGCCTCGGCCCGAACCGCGCCACGCTGATGGGCGCTCTGACCGCCGCCATCGCGGCCGGCGAGCAGGCCGCGCGTCGGCACGAGGCCGGGCAGGTGGATATCTTCTCCGCGGCGCCGGAATCTGCGGCACCGGGATCCGCGGCGCCGGCCGCAGCTCTTGCCGTCACGGTGCCCGAGCCGCAGCCGCTGCCGGAGTGGAGCGTCTCACAGCGCCTCGCCTACGAGCGCGAGACCCTCGGGCTGTACCTGACCGGTCATCCGATCGCGCCCTACGAGCCGGACCTGCGGCACTTTGCCTCCGGGCGCATCGCGGATTTCCTCAACGAGCGTCCGGCAGAGGGCCGCAATCCGTATGCGGATAGCCGCAGCGTGACGCTGGCGGGCCTCGTCCTGGAGGTGCGCCGGCGCGGGCCGCGCGTCAGCTGCATGCTCGATGACCGCAGCGGCCGTATCGAGGTGACGCTGTTCGAGGAGACCTATCAACGTTACCGCGAGCTGCTCGTCAAGGACGCGCTTCTGCAGGTGGAGGGCAGCCTGCGCTTCGACGAGTTCAGCGATGCGTGGCGGCTGGCGGGCAAGCAGGTGGCGGCGCTCGAGAGCGTACGCGAGCGGCTGGCGCGCACGCTGCTGCTGTCCTGGCCGACCACGCCGGGGCCGACCGCGCCGGGGCCGGTCGCGCCGGCGGATCACGCGGCGCTGCTGGACCAGCTTGCAACGCTGTTGCGGGAGGCCTCCGGGGGGCGCTGCGCGGTGTTGCTGCGCTACCGGAGCGCGGTCGCGAGCGGCAC
>JASHSK010000361.1 GCA_030038755.1 Gammaproteobacteria bacterium | reverse complement strand
CGCATCGCCCGCAGCCCCGGGGGCGCCGGGGGCGTCGCGCAGCGGCGCACGGCGCGGCGACGCGCCGCCTCGCAAGGCGTCGCGGGAAAAGACGAAGACACTGCGGGACCAGACACTGCCTTCATGACCGGGTTCATCATCGCCGCAGCCCTGCTGGTGCTGCTTGCCGTGCTGTTCGTGATCCTGCCGCTGGTACGCGGCCGGGACGCCGCCAGGCCCGCCGGCATCGCGGCTGTGGTGTTCGCGGCGGTGATCATCATCCTGAGCGCCGGCACCTACACGCTGCTGGGCGATCCGGCCGGTATCCGCCTGGCGGCGGTCGCCAGTCAGAACGCACAGGACATCGGCCGCCTCGCCCGCGAGGTCGAAGATCGACCGGACGATTTTTCCGCCTGGCTGCAGCTTGGAGGCGCGTACGCCGGCAGCGGTCAGTACCAGCTCGCGCTGCGCGCCTACCAGCGCGCCGATGCATTGGCCAACGGCACCAGCGCCGCGGCGCTCTCGGGGATGGGTGAGGCGCTGTGGCTCGGACAGGGCAGCCCGCAGGCCGGCACTCAGGCGGACGCGCAGGCCGCCGCCTATTTCAACCGCGCGCTGCAGCTGGAGCCGAATTCGCTCCCGGCCCTCTACTACAGCGGGTTGCTTGCCTATCAGGCGGGTCAGCTCGACGTCGCGCGGGCGCGCTTTGCGGCCATGCTGACGATCACGCCTTCGCCGCCGCAGAACATCCGTGCCGACCTGCAGAAGATGATCGACCTGATCGATACGCAGCTGCATCCGCCGGTCGATGCCGCCACGGCGATCCGCCTGCACGTCTCGCTCGCCCCGGATCTCGCCGCCAGGGTGCCGCCCAACGCCTCGCTGTTCGTGTTCGTGCAGTCTCCGGGCGGTGGAGCCCCGCTGGCCGTCAAGCGCACCAGCACGCAGCTGCCGCAGGACGTGGTGCTGTCGGCCGACGATGCCATGATCGCGCAGCATTCGGTGCAGCCCGGGCAGAAGGTCACCGTCGTGGCGCGGATCTCCGCCTCGGGCAGCCCGTTGCCGCAGCACGGGGATCTGTACGGGCAGATCGACTACGTCGCGGGCAAGACCGGACCCCGCCCACTACAGATCGACAAGCTCAGCCCCTGACAAGGTGGGTCAATGACCAGACGACGCGCGTATGCTTAGGTGCCGTGGCTGGCTGCTCGGCGCGGTGCTGGCGCTGCCGGTAGGCGCACGCGCGCAGGTGCAGGCGCAGACGCCGGGGACGGTGTTCGATAGCGGACCGGTCTCCTTCACCGCGGAGCAGGCGCAGCGTGGCCTCAGTGCCTACAACGACAACTGCTCCTCCTGCCACGGCGGCAACCTCGACGACGGACAGTTTGGCCCGCCCGTCAAGGGCCCGGCCTTCAGGGCGCAGTGGCACCAGCAGACCCCGCAGGCGCTGCTCGCGTTCATTGCTACCAGGATGCCTCCGGCGGGCCCCGGCGGCCTGGACAACGAGGCCTACGCAGCCATCGATGCCTACATCCTGCAGCAGAACGGCGCGCAGCCGGGTGCCGTCGCGCTCTCGAGCGCATCGTTGCCGGCGCCGGCCGCGGCGGGGCAGGGTGGACCCAATTTCGGCGGCAATTTCCTCGGCCGCTTCGGCAATCACGACGCCGACTATCAGGCGGCCGAGGCGCGTCGCCAGGCCGAGCTCGCGCGCCTCACCCCGGTCAACGACCAGATGCTCGCGCATCCCTCACCCAACGATTGGCTGATGTGGCGCGGCGGCTATGGGAGCCTCGGCTACAGCGCGCTCACGCAGATCAACCGCCGCACCGTCGGCGATCTCGGCGTCGCCTGGTCGCTGTCGCTGCCGGTGAGCGCGAATGAGATCACCCCGCTGGTGCACGATGGCGTGCTGTTCGTGGAGAGCGCCAATACCATCGAGGCGCTCGACGGAGCGAGCGGCGAGCTGCTCTGGCAGTACGTGCGATCGCTGCCCGATGGGCTCGGCGGCGGGCGCGACGCGCGCATGAAGTCCATGGCGATCTACCAGGACATGCTGTACGCGCCGACCGCCGACGGGCACGTCGTGGCGCTGGACATCCGCAGCGGCAAGCTGCTGTGGGACCAGGCCATCCTCACGCAGGCGCAGGGCATGCACGCCGGTGAGGTGGACGGCGTCGCCTATCACATCTCCGGCGGACCGATCGTCGCGCACGGCAAGGTCGTCATCGGTGTCAGTCTCGGCATCAACACCGCGGGCGGGGATTTCATCGTCGGGCTGGACGCGCACAGCGGCGCCGAGCTGTGGCGCTTCCATACCGTCGCGCGTCCCGGGCAGCCCGGTGCGGACAGCTGGAACGGTGCCCCGGTCAACCAGCGCTACGGCTCCGGCGTCTGGACCGTCGGCAGCTATGATCCGGACCTGAATCTGGTGTACTTCGGCACCGGCAACACCTACGACGTCGGGACCCTGCTCGCACAGCCGCACAGGGGCGATTCCGCCGATGCGCTGTTCACCGACTCGACGCTGGCGCTCGACCCGGACACCGGCAGGCTCGCCTGGTACTACCAGCACTTCAACGAGGACGTCTGGGACCTGGACTGGGTGTTCGAGCAGTCGCTGCTGACGCTGCCGATCGACGGGCGGCCGACGAAGCTGCTGGTGACCGGCGGCAAGCTCGGCATCTTCGATGCGCTCGACCGCGCGAACGGCAAATACGAGTTCTCCAAGGACGCCGGGCTGCAGAACCTGGTGACGTCGATCGATGCGCGCACCGGTCGCAAGATCGTCAATGCTGCCCTGGCGAACCCGCAGGCCGGTAAGACCTACTTCGTGTGCCCGAGCACGCAGGGGGCGCGTAACTGGATCGCGACCTCGTTCGATCCGGATACCGACATCCTGTACGTGCCGCTGTTCGAGAACTGCATGGACTACAGCTGGGCGCCGCGGCCGGCCGATCAGGTGGCCGCCGGTGGCAACGACATCCGCGGTGCCACGCGACCGGTCGCGCGGGCCGACGGCGACTTCGGTCGCATCGAGGCGATCGACCTGAAGACTCGCCGGATCGTCTGGACGCACCGCCAGCGCGCGGGCCTCGTCAGCTCGATGCTGGCCAGCGCGGGCGGCGTGGTATTCAGCGGCTCGCGTGACCGGCGCTTCAGCGCCTACGACGCGGCGAGCGGTCGATCGCTGTGGCAGACGCAGCTGAACGCCTCGCCGAACTCTTCCCCGGTGACATACAGCGCCGATGGAGTGCAGTACGTGGCCATCGTCACGGGCGGCGGCGGCCCGCTCGACGGCGGTGTCGGCGTCATGACTCCCGAGATCTACAGTCCTCCGGCCGGCACGACGCTGTGGGTGTTCAGGCTCAGGAGCGCGCCGCCGCGCGCGCAGCGTCCCTGATAGCCGCCGCCGGCCTGGCTGATCGCCCCTCGAAGCCGTGCCCGCCCGCATCGAGGACTACGCGCTTCTGGGTGACTGCGAGACGGCCGCGCTGGTGGCGCGTGACGGCTCGGTGGACTGGCTCTGCTGGCCACGCTTCGACAGCCCGGCGTGCTTCTCTGCGCTGCTGGGGAGCGAGGGCAACGGCCGCTGGCTGATCGCTCCGCTCGATCCGCAGGCGCGTCGCACGCGCCACTATCGCGGGCACACGCTGATCCTGGAGACCGAGATCGAGACCGGCGAGGGGGCGGCGACCCTCATCGAGTTCATGCCCCCGCGAGGCACGACCTCCGATCTGGTGCGTCTGGTATCGGGGCGCCGCGGGGAGGTACGGCTGCGCACCGAGCTGATCATACGCTTCGACTATGGCTCGCTCGTCCCCTGGGTGACGCGTCCGGCGCCGGATACGCTACGCGCGATCTGCGGTCCGGATATGCTGTTCCTGCGCACCCCCGTGCCGCTGCGCGGAGAGGGGAAAACCTCCGTCGCCGAGTTTTCCGTGCGTGCCGGCGAAGTCGTACCGTTCGTGCTCAGCTACGGCGCCTCGCATCTGCCGCCACCGCGCCCGATCGACCCGCTGGCGGCACTGACCGCCACCGAGGCGTACTGGAATAATTGGGCGCGGCGCTTCAAGGGCGCGGGCCGCTGGTCCGAGCCCGTACTGCGCTCGCTCATCACACTCAAGGCCCTGACCTACCGCCCCACCGGCGGCATCGTGGCTGCGCCGACGATGGCGCTGCCCGAGCAGCTCGGGGGACCGCGCAACTGGGACTATCGCTACTGCTGGCTGCGCGACGCGACCTTCACGCTGCTCGCGCTGATGAATGCCGGCTACCACGAGGAAGCGCGCGCCTGGCGTGGCTGGCTGTTGCGCGCCGTGGCCGGCGATTCCTCTCAGGTGCAGATCATGTATGGACTGCGCGGGGAGCGGCGCCTGACGGAATGGGAAGCGCCGTGGCTCGCCGGTTACGAGGCCTCGCGCCCGGTGCGCGTCGGCAATGCAGCGGCCGAGCAGCTGCAGCTGGACATCTACGGGGAGACCATGGACGCGCTGCACCACGCGCGGGAAACGGGTCTATCCGCTTCCAACGACGACTGGACGCTGCAGCAGGAGCTGCTCGCGCATCTGGAGCGCATCTGGGAGCAGCCGGATGAGGGGATCTGGGAGGTGCGCGGCGGTGCGCGGCACTTCACCTATTCGAAAGTCATGGCGTGGGTCGCCTTCGATCGCTGCATCCGCGCAGTCGAGCGCTACCGTCTGCCGGGGCCCGTGCAGCACTGGCGCGAGCTCAGGGAGAAGATACATCAGCAGGTGTGCGCCCAGGGGTTCGACGCGGGGCTCGGCAGTTTCGTGCAGAGCTACGGCGCAAGGCAGCTGGACGCCAGCCTGCTGCTGATGCCGCTGGTGGGTTTCCTACCCCCCGGCGATGCGCGCGTACGCGGCACGGTGCAGGCGATCGAGACGCACCTGATGGTGGACGGCTTCGTCAGGCGCTACGACACCCGCTCGGGCCACGACGGCCTGCCGGGGGACGAAGGCGCCTTTCTCGCCTGCAGCTTCTGGCTGGCCGACAACCTGGTGCTCACCGGGCGGCGCGCGGACGCCGAGCGGCTCTACGAGCGGCTGCTGTCACTGCGCAACGACGTCGGGCTGCTGTCCGAGGAGTATCACCCGCACGAGCGGCGGCTGATCGGCAATTTCCCGCAGGCGCTCTCGCACATTGCGCTGGTCAACACCGCGCACAATCTCTACCACGAGAGCAAGCCCGCGCAGCAGCGCTCCGGCCAGCCGTCAGGCCCCGACGGTCCGGCGGCAGCCGCCTAGCGCCGGCGCCCGAAGGCCCGCGCGGACCGCCTCAGTTCAGGCACACCACCAGGCGGGCGTGGTACTTGCGCCATTCGATCGGGATCACGATGGGGCGCGTGTTGGCCGGGTACTCGACGGCGCTGTTGCGCCCGTGGACCACGGAAGGCACCGAGATGTTGAACTGATGACCGAAGTCGCGCCGCGCGTTGCCCGACAGCGTATTGGCGATCTCGCCGACCAGATCGCACAGGTTGTCGTGGCTCATGTCGGTTTCCTGCATGCGCATCAGCATCACGCATAGCATGCTCTTCGGGGCCGTGAAGAACACGATGCCGTCGCGCTTGCCGCTGATGCGGATCATGCCGGTGTAATCGGAGATCTCCGGGCTGCGGTTCAGAGCCAGGTACGGCGTACCGCATTCGGCCACCTGCTGCACGGCGGTGCCGAAGTAGTTGAGCACCCCGTCGATGAACACGCTGACTTCGGATTCGGTTTTAGCGACCACGCGGCGGCCCCGTCGACTGTGTCACTCGATCAGCTTGCGCAGCGCGTTGTTGAGCTGGCGATCGGTGAAGGGCTTGCAGAGAAATCCGCTGGCGCCTTTTTCGATCGCTTCGATGGCCGTGAGCTTGTCGGCGAGCGCCGAGATCACCAGGATCAGGATCTTCGGGTCACGCTCGACCAGCTGCGCGACGCACTCCCCGCCATCCATCTCCGGCATGGTCAGATCCATGGTGACGATGGTCGGGCGCAGCCGCTCGTGCATCTCCAGCGCTTCGCGGCCGTTGCGCGCGGCACCCACGAACTCGAGGCCCGGCAGATCCTGCACGCGCTCGATGCGCCGACGGATGACGTTGGAGTCATCCACGACCATCAGGCGGTGCTGTGCGGCCTGCGTCATGCTCGCGCGACCGCGTGCTCAGGCGGCCGTGAACGCGGGCAGCTGCGCCTCGCCGCCGCGCGGGAGCAGCACACGAAAGCGCGTGTAACGCCCGGCCGCGGTGGATACGCCGATGCGGCCACCCTGCTCGCGCACCAGGTTCGAGACGGCGTCCAGGCCGACGCCGCGGCCGGCATGCTCGGAGACTTCTTCGGTGGTGGAGAAGCCGGGCTGGAAGATCAGCCGGTAGACGGCGGCGCGTTCCAGCGTCACGGCCTGTTGCGGACTGATCAGACCCAGCCGCAGCGCCTTGTCCACGATCTGCTCGTAGCCCAGGCCGCGCCCGTCGTCCTCGACGGTCAGCATGTACTCGTCCACATTCTCGGTCGCGAAGCTGATCTGCACGGTGCCTTCCTCGTGCTTGCCGGCCTCGCGGCGCTGCTCGGGCGGTTCGATGCCGTGTGCGATGCAGTTGCGGATCATCTGAATGCAGATGTCCTTGATGGTCGTCGCATAGGGCGCCGGCACCTCCTCGAGCCCACGCGTGACCAGGCGCACGGTGCGCCCCTGCGAGCGACTGACTTCCTGCGTGAGACTGCGCAGCAGCTCCGTGAGC
>JASHSK010000050.1 GCA_030038755.1 Gammaproteobacteria bacterium | reverse complement strand
GAGCCAGGCGTCCGCCTCGCGGGCGACCGAGGCGGTGCTCAGCGCTCTGATCCTGACCGACCGGGACGCGCCCACCGGGCAGCTCAGCGCCCCCACCCAGCAGGCCTTGGCGCAGATGTGGGCCACGCAGCTCGCGGGCGGCCCCGAGGCAGGCAGCTGGCCGTGGATCGAGTTCGACAACGAGCCCTGGGAGGCTCCCGATTCGAACTACTTTGGCGCCGTGCTCGCGGCCCTGGCGATCGAGCGCGCGCCGGCGGACTACCGGACGCGGCCGGACATCCAGCCGCAACTCGCGCGGCTGCGCAGCTATCTGACCAGCGCCTATACGGGCGAGCCGCTGCTGAATCGGATTGATCTGCTGTGGGCCGCCGCCCGGTGGCCGCAGCTGATGACCCCGGCGACGCGCGCGGCGCTGCTGACCGAAATCTGGGCCCACCAGCACGTCGACGGGGGATGGAATCTCGCCTCGCTGATGCCGGCCTGGCATCGCCGCGACGGCACCCCTGAGACCTCGGACAGCGACGGCTATGCGACGGGCCTTATCACGCTGGCCTTGCAGCTGTCCGGGGTGCCGCAGAGCGACCCGCGCCTGCAGCGCGGCCTCGGCTGGCTGCGTGCTCATCAGAGCCTGTGGAGCGGCGGCTGGACCGCGGCCTCCCTGAACCAGCACTTTCGCGCGCTCCACCTGCACCGCGACATCCGCCGCCAGTTCATGGACGATGCCGCCACGGCGTACGCGGTCCTGTCCCTGACGCAGGCGAGCAGGCAGCCCGTGCTGTAGTCCCCCACAGGCGGGGCCCGGCAGCGCGGCAAGCTTCAGCTCAGATGCCAGTGATCAAGAAGTCGAGCGCCGCCAGAATGACCTGTCGCTCGGAACCCAGCTCGCCCACGGCGGGCCCGAGCTCGCGAACCGATACCCCCGCCAGCTGCGGCGTGAGCATGACATAATCTTTGTTCCCGAATCGCAGCACAGGCATCAGGCCTTGCATGGCCTTCGAGCGCGCAGCAGCCCGGCTGAGGGGTACGACCACGCGCGTTGCGAGTGGCTCCAGCAAATCGGACTGGATGTCCAGCAGCAGCGGAAAGCGTGCTCTCGTTGCAGTGTTACGGTTTCTGTGTAACGCGAACTGCGGCATCAGAAGCTGCGCAGCCCATCACCGAATGTTCCATTCTCCTGCACCTCGCGGTTGTACGCGGCAATCGCTCCGGAGTTGTCCCCGAGCCACCGTTGGCGACGACGCAGGCGCAGCTGTTGCTCGAGCGCCGCCTCCAGTGTCGCCGAAAGGTTGATCTGCTCGGCTCTGGCTGCCTCGATGAGCTCGGCCGGCACCGAAACGTTAACGGCTCTTTTGGCTGCGCGCGACGGCATGAGAGACCCGCATGTGCGGTGCGCATAGTTTATGCGCATTCATGAGGAGACGACAAACCAGCCTGGTGTGCGCTGCAGCACGCGACGCCCCGGGCACAGAGCCTTGGGCACAGGGGGATCGTCGAACCGCGCGCTCAGCTGCGCGCCTGGCGCTGGTCGATGTGTGCCTCGGCGCGCGCCAGGCGCGCCAGCACCTGCTCGCGCCCGAGCAGCGCCGCCGTGACATCGATCGGTGGGGACACTGCCCCGCCGCTGACCGCCACCCGCAGCGGCTGGGCAAGCTTGCCCAGGGTGAGGCCGAGGCGGCTGGCCACGGAGTTGATCACCCCATTCACGCCCGCGGCAGTCCAGTCCTCGAGCGCCGCGAGCGCCTCGGCGAGCGCCCGCAACAGCGGCAGCGTATCGGCGGTCAGGTGCTTGGCGGCCGCCTTCTCGTTGTAGTGCTCGAACTCGCGGAAGAAGAACAGGCTCGCCTGTGCCATCTCCCCGAGCGTGCGGGCGCGCTCGCGCTGCGCGTTGGCGACTCCGGCGAGCCGCTGCTGATCGAGCTCGCCCGGCGGCACACCGAGCGCAATGAGCTGCACGGCCAGGCCGGCGGCCAGGCGGGTCTCGCTCGCTCGCATGATGTGCTGCTGGTCGAGCCACAGGAGCTTGTCGGGATTGAAGGCTGAAGCGGATTTATTCACCGCGGTGATGTCGAAGGCGGCGATCATCTCCTCCAGGGTGAAAACCTCCTGGTCCCCGTGTGACCATCCCAGCCGCACCAGGTAGTTGAGCAGCGCCTCGGGCAGGAAGCCCTCCTCCTGGTACTGCAGCACGCTGACCGCGCCGTGGCGCTTGGAGAGCTTGGCGCCGTCGGGGCCGAGGATCATCGGCAGGTGCGCATAGGCGGGAGGCGTGGCGCCCAGGGCGAGCAGCATGTTGATCTGCCGCGGGGTGTTGTTCAGGTGATCATCGCCGCGGATCACGTGCGTGATGCCCATGTCGGCGTCGTCCACCACCACGCAGAAGTTGTAGGTCGGCGTGCCATCCGAGCGCGCAATGATCAGGTCGTCCAGTTCCGCGTTCTGGAAAATGACGCGACCGTGCACCTGGTCGTCAACGATGACTTCGCCCGCGAGCGGATTCCTGAAGCGGATCACCGGCGGGGTGCCGGCCCGCGGCTCGCGGCGCTCACGACAGCGCCCGTCGTAGCGCGGCTTCTGCTTGCGTGCCAGCTGCTCGGCGCGCATCGCCTCGAGCTCCTCCCTGGTGCAATAGCAGCGGTACGCCTGGTCGCGCGCCAGCATCTGCTCCAGCACGGCGCGGTAACGCTCGAAGCGCTGCGTCTGGTAGTACGGACCCTCGTCCGCGGAGAGCCCGAGCCACTGCATGCCGTCCAGGATGACCCGCACGGCCTCCTCGGTGGAGCGCTCGCGGTCGGTGTCCTCGATACGCAGAATGAACCTGCCGCCGCAGTGACGCGCGTACAGCCAGGAAAACAATGCCGTGCGTACCCCGCCGATGTGCAGCATGCCGGTGGGGCTGGGGGCGAAGCGCGTGACGACGGTGGCCATGGGGCGAGGACGGCGGCGGGTGGGGCGCGCATGGTAGCGAGCGGCCGGGCGTTCGTCACGGTCGCCGAGCGGGGGCTGCCGGTCGTGCCTCCGGCGGTCGCGATCGAATTTGCAAGAGGTGCAAGCCGCTAATTCTTTGCCATCGAAGCCCGGCGGGCGTAGGCTGATTCTGACGCGGTGCGAAAATGAGTCACGGGCGCGCCGCCAAGAAGAATCGGCAGGGCCATGGAAGGATGCGCGATCGACTCCGCTTCAGCGCAGTCGGCACAGAAGCCGCTCACGCGGCCGGCACCATCAGCTCGGGATGCGGGAGCGGCCCCGGCATCCGCCGAGGTGCGGCGCATCCCGCCGGGGCCGGAGGAGGCCTACCGGACGGCCGAGGACCTCCTCGAGTTCATGCGCACCCACTGCGAGCGCTACGGGGATATTTTCCGTACCTCGATCTACGGCAGTAATGTCTACGTCATCAATTCTCCGCAGTACCTGCACCATGTACTGCTGGGGAATTGGCGCAACTACGCTCGTCGGGGACAGGCAGTCAAGCGCATCGCCCTGAGCCTCGGGAACGGTCTCATCTCGAGCAACGGGCAGACCTGGGCGAAGCAGCGCCGATTGCTGCAGCCTGCGTTCACGCGCCCGTCGGTGCGTGCCCTGTGGGATGCGTTCCTGCGGCCGACCACGGCGCTCGCCGAGCGCTGGAAGGACGCGGCGCGACGCGGCGCGAGCGTCGATGTGACGCACGATGTGAGCCATGCGGTGCTCGAGACGACCCTGCGCGCGATCTTTGGCGACGACTACGAGCGCGTCGCCCCGCATTTCTCCCTGATTGCAGAGGAATCACGCAATCTGTCCTTCGCACAGGCCTGTGCACAGTTGCGCTCGATCATCGCGCAGCTCGCGGAGGAGCGGCGCGAGCGTCCCCGGGAAAGTCGCGACATCCTCGGGATGATGATGCTTGGCCGCGATAGAGACAGCGGCTGCCCGATGTCCGCCGCGGAGCTCGCGTGTCAGGGCATCACGCTCGTGATCGCCGGCCACGAGACGACCGCGAGCGTGCTCAACTGGGTCTGGTATCTGCTCTCGAAGCACCCGCAGGTGGAGGAGCGGCTGCTCGCGGAGATTGCCCGGCTGCGCAGCTTCGATTTCGAGTCGGTCGCGGGCCTCGGGTACCTGCAGCAGGTACTCGAGGAGGCGCTGCGCACCTACCCGCCGCTGTGGCTCATGACGCGACGCGCCCTCGAGAGCGATTACCTCGGCGAATACTTCGTGCCGGCGGGCACGGAGATCTACCTCTCGCCCTATCTGCTGCAGCGGCATCCGCGCCTGTGGGAATCGCCCGGCAGCTTCATTCCGGACCGTTTCGCCGATGGCCATTCCGGGGAGCAGCATGCCCTGGCGACCTGCCCCTTCGGAGCCGGTCCGCGCAACTGCATCGGAGAGTTCTTCGCGCGCACCGAAATGCAGGTGCATCTGGCGCTGATCCTGAAGGATCTGCGGCTGCGATTCGCGGAGGCGGAACCCGCCGGATTCGTTGCGGACATCAACCTGCGCAGCCGTGATCATTTCCTCATGCGGCCGCAGATGCGCGCCTGCATCAGCGTGAATCCAGGCTGACGAATTCTCCGCGCAGCAGGGCGTAGACGTCCAGTTCGCCCGATACGCTGGTCGAACCGTCATATGTCATGTGGGTATGTTTGCACGGCGAGGAGAATCACGCATGATTCCAGTTGTGCCTTGATCTGAATCTGTTGAACTTTGAGGAGCGGCGGTTTGATCGGAGTGCCGGTGAGGCCAAGCGCGTGAGGCAGCTGCGGATCA
>JASHSK010000360.1 GCA_030038755.1 Gammaproteobacteria bacterium | reverse complement strand
GACGTAGCGAATGGGCAGCGGCGAGATCTTCTTCAGCGCTGCCAGCAGGCCCGGGACCCCGGCCTCGGTGCCCGCATTGACCACCACGACGCCGTCGTGGCCGACCTGAACGCCGATGTTCTCCCCGTCGCCGACGATCATGTAGAAGTTCTGCCGAACCTGCACGACCGTCAGATCACCGCTCTGTGCCTGCGCGGCCGGGGCAGCCATCACACCCAGCACCCCGAGCACCACCACGCAGAGTGCGGCGGCCACGACCCGGTGGACGAGCGCTCTCGTTGCTTGCAGCACGGCCACCCCCTCCGACGTCTTCGCGCTCATGGCTGTCGCCGACCGTCGATGAGTTTGCTACCCATCCACCATCATTCGGCCGCGACAAGCTATCCGAACCGGGCAAGCCCCGCAAGAGCCGCCGACCGGATCCGGATCGGCTCCACACTGGGATGTTCGGTTCGCGGAAAAGGATCGTGCCGCGCGCGTACCTTGCACACTACTTCGCACACTACTTCGCGAACCACCGTTGCATGAACCACCATCCACCGTCACCGCTGGATGCAATGCAGCGGTCGCGACGGCGCTCGCATGAACGCGAGCATCGACGCTCGCATAAATCTGTCGGCGAGGTCTTATTCATCCCACCATCCCACCATCCCACCATTTCAACATCCCCAACATTGCGACATCCCATCATCCCACGCAGGGCGCGCGTTCAGGGTCGTTCGGTCAGCGGATATTTCTTCTTATAGCGTTATGAAAATTTCTATTAGCGGCAGCATGCAATTTGTTGCATCATGCTATCGACGCGTGAGTGTTGCCCGCCAGCAACATTGATAGAACAAACATAGATGAGGGGTCTGACCGATGCCTCTGAAGAAGCACGCTGTCATGCGGGCGATTTCACTTGTTGGGCCAGTGCCGCGGACTGCCCGGGCTTCCCACGCCCGGCCCAGGTCCAGATAGGAGCCACTACAACTGCAGCTTAACCGTCGGGGGGCAGGAACAATGAACGCCAGGATCAAGAGGATCACGAAGAGAGGATTAAGTGCACGGACAGCCGGTCCCCTGGCTCTGTGTACGTTGTTGATCGCAGCAACGCCGGCGTTCAGCCAGGGCGCGGGCGGCCAGAGCACGACCGACCAGACTGGCCAGAACGCCACTGATCAGACTGCCCAGAGCACGACCGATCAGTCGGGCGCGGCCACGGGTACGCTGCAGGAAGTGGTGGTCACCGCCGAGCGCCGTGCAACCAATCTGCAGACCACCGCGATTTCAGTCGTGGCGGTTTCGGGCGACCAGCTGCAGACGGCGCAGGTCAACGACATCAATAGTTTGAACCAGGTATCGCCGAACCTCGTCGTCTACACCACCGGCTCAACCAGCACGGCGGATATTCGCGGCGTCGGCAATTCCAACCAGGGCGGCATCGAGCAACCGGGTGTCCTCATCGTTCGCGACGGGCTGCCGAATACGGAGGAGGGAGCGGGAGAAAATCAACCCTACTACGACATTGCGGATGTCGAGGTATTGCGCGGCCCGCAGGGCACCTTCGCCGGCGACAATTCAACCGGCGGAGCCATCGACATCAATTCGGCGAGTCCGAACTTTCGCGGCACCAACGGTTACATCGATGCTACAGCGGCCACCTACAGCGAGCAGAGGCTCAACGGTGCGGTCAACCTGCCCGTGACCGATACCTTTGCGATGCGTCTGGCCTTCAACGAGGAGACGCGCGGCAGCTTCTTTCACGACGAATATACCGATATCAACGGCCCGTATGAAGCGGGAACATATCTCAACCCGGGCCCGGACTATCTGGGCGTTACGGGCATCGGGCCGACCTATCCCGTCTCGGGCGATAAGACGGTGAGCGACCCGGGTAATGTCGATAACAAGGACATGCGCCTGGGCCTGCTGTGGCAGCCGACCGAAGCTTTCCAGTCGCTCACGAAGATCGAGTTCGATCACGAGGACAGCGAGGGCGTACCGTCGCAGCCGGACACCTACAGCTTTGCCCCGCTCGCGCCCGGACTGCCCTGCCCGGCAGGTGAGGGAACCGCGCCCAATTGCCATAGCATCTACTACCCGGGCTACTCGGGGTCGCCCTACGTGCTGAATAACTGGGCGTCGCAAATGCTCATGTGGGATGACGACGTCAACTCCTTCAGCGAGCAGCTGCAGTACACGTTGCCGAGCGGCGTCCAGCTGCGTCTGATCGGCGGTGACCAGGAAATCGGCGATAACACGGTCTCCAGCACCAGTTCCGACGCCGTGGACGTCGGCAGTTACACCAATAACCTCGATCAGGCCCACGTCTACAGCGGGGAATTCGACGCGATTTCGCCCACCACCGGCGCGTTCAGCTGGATAACGGGCGTGGCCTATAACTACAACAGCGCACAGTTCGTTGATTACAGCACCAACACCAACACCCCGTACTCGCAGGCGGCTCCGTCGCACGGTTTCTATACCGACGGCGAAAACATCTGGGAGATTTCGCAGGGCCTGTTCGGCCAGGTGTCCTGGCAGTTCACTCATACGCTGCAGCTCGTGGTCGGCGTGCGTGAAGGGTGGGACAGCGAGATAGCCCTCGGAGGGCTGGCCACGTGGCGGCCCAACGGTGAGACCCCGATCGTCAACAGCAACCAGCCTATCGGCGGCCACCCGTCGGATAGGGTTCCCACCGGTAAGGTCGACCTGAACTGGACACCGCTGCCGGGGCAGTTTTTCTATGCATTCGCTGCGCGCGGCTACAAGCCGGGTGAAGAGAACCTCGGCGTGGAGCTGCCTGCCCACTACGAGTGGGTCAACGACTACGAGTTGGGATGGAAGGGCCGCCTGGCCGACGGGCACGTGCTGACGCAGCTCGGCGGGTACTACATGCAGTACTACGACATGATCTATGGAATCTTCAATGAAGAGATTCCCACGGCGACGTCGGACACCAATATCCCCTACTCCAATCTCAAGGGCATCGAATTCTCGATGCAATCGCGCTTCGGAGGCCTGGGTTTCAATCTGAGCGCGGCCTACAACAAGTCGATACTCGGACCTCTTACCGATGCTGCAACCTACAAGTTCCCGGCAGGCGTCGGCATTACCGCTCAGTGCACGCCCGGAGAGGTTCCTAACTCGACGAACAGCAACTGCACCGACTACACACCGTACCTGGTGCGTCTGGGCGGCGAATCACTGCCCTATTCGCCCAACTTCACGCTCAATGCGTCCCTCCAATACGCCATTCCCGTGGGCGACATGTCCGTGGTGCCGCGCGTAACGTACGCCTACACGGCCAAGACGTATTCGAGCATCTTTCAAAGCGACAACTACTACCTGATACCTTCGTATGGCCTGGTGGGTGCGTACCTGGATTGGAATGCCGGTCCGTGGACGACGACGCTCTGGGCGACCAACGTCGGAAACACCCTGTATTTGCAGGGCACGGGGTATTACGGCAATCCGCGACAGATGGGCCTGGAGGTGCACAGAACCTTCTGAGACTCACAGGAGCTCGGTCAAAGGCGCCTTCCAAGGCGCCGATCGGAGGCCCGGGAGTTGACACCGATCAACCACCCGGGCTTTCCTCTTTTCCATTCCCAACAGTCCCACCGGCGCAGCCCGCGACCTGCCCGCCCGCCGGGTTTTCTTATAACTGTAAAGAAATTCCAATTAGCCACAATCACGCCATCTGTTGCATGCTGAAGCTATCCGTTTGGTTAGGGAGCATTGCACGCTGACAACTTTTTTAGGGGAGGGGGTCTCATCAATGACTTCGAAGAGACGTGCGCCGGCGACCTGACTCGCCGCGCCGGTTCCGCGGACTGCCTGGGCTTCAAATCTTCGGCCCAGTTTCCAATTGCGGTCACTGCAACTGCAGTTTAACCACACCGTCGGGAGGCAGGAACTATGAGCGCCAGGATCAAGAGGATCAGGAAGACGGGCTTGTATGGACGGGCAGCGGGTCTTTTCGCCCTGTGTGCTTCTTTAGTTGCGACAGCGCCGGCATTCAGCCAGAGCGCGACCGACCAGGCTGGACAGAACACCGGGGACCAGACTGCCCAGGGCACGACTGACCAGTCGGGCGCGGCCACGGGCACGCTCCAGGAAGTGGTGGTGACCGCTGAGCGGCGCGCGACCAATCTGCAGACCACCGCGATTTCGGTCGTGGCGGTTTCGGGCGACCAGCTGCAGACGACGCAGGTCAACGACATCAACAGCCTGAACCAGGTGTCACCGAACCTGGTGGTCTATACGACCGGCGCGACCAGTACGGCGGACATTCGCGGTGTTGGCAACTCCAACCAGGGCGGCATCGAGCAACCGGGTGTGCTCATCGTTCGCGATGGTTTGCCCAACACGGAGGAAGGATCGGGAGAAAATCAACCCTACTACGACATTGCGGATGTCGAGGTGCTGCGTGGCCCGCAAGGCACCTTCGCCGGCGACAATTCGACCGGCGGGGCCATCGATATCAATTCGCAGAATCCCAACTTCCGCGGCGTTAATGGCTACCTGGATGCTGAAGCAGCCACCTACAGCGAGCAGAGGCTCAACGGTGCTGTCAATCTGCCCGTGACCGACACCTTTGCGATGCGCGTGGCCTTCAACGAGGAGACGCGCGGTAGCTTCTTTCACGACGAATATACCGATATCAACGGCCCGTATGAGGCGGGGACGTATCTCAATCCCGGGCCCGACTATCTGGGCGTGACAGGGATCGGGCCGACCTATCCGGTCTCGGGCGATAAGACGGTGAGCGACCCGGGTAATGTCGATAACAAGGACGTGCGCCTGGGCCTGCTGTGGCAGCCGACCGATGCTTTCCAGTCGCTGACCAAGATCGAGTTCGATCACGAGGACACCGAGGGCATACCGACGCAGCCGGATACCTATAGCTTCTCCCCTCTCGCCCCCGGCCTGCCCTGTCCCACGGGCGAAGGGACGGCGCCCAATTGCCACAACATCTATTATTCAGGCTACTCGGGGTCGCCCTACGTGCTGAATAACTGGGCATCTCAAATGCTCATGTGGGACGACGACGTCAACTCCTTCAGCGAGCAGCTGCAGTACACGTTGCCGAGCGGTATCCAGCTGCGTCTCATAGGCGGTGATCAGGAAATCGGCGATAACTCGGTGACCAGCACCAGCAGCGACGCCGACAATGTCGGCAGCTACAGCAATGGGCTCAACCAGTTTCACGTCTACAGCGGAGAGTTCGACGCAATTTCGCCCACGACCGGCGCGTTCAGCTGGATAACCGGGCTGTCCTATAACTACAACAGCGAGCAGCAGGCTTCATACAGCGTCAACGTCAACACCCCGTACTCGGTGGCGGCTCCCGCGTATGGTTTCTGGATCGACGGCCAGAACATCTGGGAGCAGTCACACGGCGTGTTCGGCCAGGTTTCCTGGCAGTTCACTCATACGCTGCAACTCGTGGTCGGGGTGCGTGAGGGTTGGGACAGCGAGATAGCCCTCGGAGGGACGGCCACCTACCGGCCCCACGGCGAAACCCCGATCGTCAACAGCAACCAACCTACCAATGGCCCCGTTTCGGACAGAGTTCCGACCGGCAAGGTCGACCTGAACTGGACACCGCTGCCGGGGCAATTCTTCTATGCGTTCTTTGCGCGCGGTTACAAGCCGGGTGAAGAGAATCTGGGGGTCGAGCCGACCGCCCATTACGAGTGGGTCAACGACTACGAGTTGGGGTGGAAGGGCCGGCTGGCCGGCGGGCACGTGCTGACGCAGCTCGGCGGCTACTATATGCAGTACTACGACATGATCTATGGAATCTTCAATGAGCAGGTCCCTACGGCGACGTCGGACTCCAACATCCCTTACTCCAATCTCAAGGGTATCGAATTCTCCATGCAATCGCAGGTGGGACACCTCGGGTTGAATGTCGGGGCATCCTACAACAAGTCGACCCTGGGACCTCTCACCGATGCCGCCACCTACAAGTTCCCGGCAGGTGTAGGGATCACGGCGCAGTGTGCGCCCGGGGAGATTCCCAACGCGACGAACAGCAACTGTACCAACTACACGCCATACCTGGAGCATCTGGGTGGCGAATCGCTGCCCTATTCGCCGGACTTTACCGTTACCGCCACCGCTCAATACAGCATTCCGGTGGGTAGCACGTCCGTGGTGCCGCGCCTGTCGTACTCGTACAACAGCAAGACCTATTCAAGCATCTTTCAGACGGACAACTACTACCTGCTGCCTGCGCATGGCCTGTTGAATACCTATCTGGATTGGGACGCCGGCCCCTGGACGACGACGGTCTATGCAACCAACGTCGCAAACACGCTATACCTGCAGGGCACCGGGTATTACGGTAATCCGCGACAAATGGGCCTGGAGGTGCATAGGACCTTCTAGCGATCAGCTCCTACGGTCGAGCTGGTGTCGATCGGCGGCGTCGATGCCGCGTGATGAAATCCGCGCGCGGGCAGCAGCAGCACGAAGATCGCGGAAATCACGAACAGCACGAACAGCACCGCGAAGGTCTTGCTCTGATCCGTGCCGGCGATCAGCGCAATGGCAAACGTCGGAATGAAAAAGCCGCCCGCCATCTGCAACAGACTCACGATACCTCCGGCGCTGCCGCCGTAGGTCGTCCCGATCTCGGCCAGCATCACGGGGAAGGGTATGGTCAGCGGCAGCATGCCGTTGGCGATAAAAGCGCCGGCGGCGACGCAGATCCACGTCATCGGCCCAAAGCGAACCGCCAGTGAGGCGACTATCAGGGCGGCTCCGATGGTGACGAATATCGCCAGCCAGACCCTGGTCGCGTGCACCTTGCGCAGGACAACGGGCATGAAGAACCCACCCAGGGCGCCACCGAAGCCCAGCGGGATTCCCAACAGACCGGCCGCAGCCGGGGTCACGCCCTTGATCTGAGCCAGGGCGTTCGGCAAATTACCCGCCGTGCCGATCCATGCGGCGAAGAAAAACAGAACCGCGACGCCGGCAAGCCACACGTAGCGGTTTCTGGCCGCCACACCGAGGAACTCGAGGACCGGCTGCGGCGGAGAATCCGCTTCGTCCGCCGGCTTGGCCCTGAACCCGAACAGGAAGCACAGTGTCGCGGCCGCCAGCAGTATCCACGCAAAGACAAAAGCCAGATTGACGCTCGAAAAGAGCGACGCCGTGCCCTCTCCGAGGCCGACACCCAGCCCGGCACAGCCGATGAATGTGCCCATCGCGATCGACATCTGCTCATGCTTGAACCATGAGCGCAGGATCTTGGGGCCAAGAGTGTTGACGAACACGCCGGACAACCCGAAGACGAGCATCCACACAAACAGGCTCGCGAAGTCGGTGGATGCGTAGGCACGGCCCACGAGCCCCGCGGTGGCGGCGATCAGCAGCACGCTCCCGACCGCCCTGGTGCCAAACCGGTCCGCGACCACGCCCACGGGGATGCCGAAGATGAAGTTCAGCAGGAACGGGGCAAACAGGCACATCCCGAATTCGACAGGACTGACGTGAAACGAGCCGAAAATGTAACCGACGACGCCCGCCAGTTGAAATTCAGCGTAATTGGCCGCGAAGAACAGGAAGCTCATGATGGCCAGGATCACCCAGCGATACGGATTTTCTCCGTGAGTCATCTGTTTCATAAGGTTATTTCTTTCTATTGTGTTGGTGAACAAACCATTTCGAGATGGGCCCTTTCGAGCCCGACTCGGCTATCGCGCCCTGACTGACGAGCGCCGGGCATACACACAACGGACCAGGTCCCCGCGCACTTGCGGCCCGCCGCGGTGTGCGTCAGTGCGCGGACAGCCGCCGCTTCACCATCAGCGCAAGCGGCACGGTATAAAAGAGGTGTGACAGCATACCGCCGATCACGACGTTGGGGTCGGCGTAGTGGGGATGACTGGTCGAGACCAGCACGATGGCCAGGTGCATGACGACCCACACCACGACCGCATAGAACAGGGCGATGAAGGTGGCCTCGAATCCGCGTCGGCGAAACCACGGCCACAGGACGGCGAACAGCGCACCCCATGCCAGGGCGAATGAAAAGTGGATCGCGGTACCCAGCAGATAGGCCCCCAGTCCCAGAGATCTCTGCACCGCCGGTCCGAACACCAGACCCGTCGCGTTGGCGGGAATGCCTGCGAGCGGCATCTGGTGCTGCACGCCTACCCATACGACTGCCTCGTATACCCAGATGGCTACACCCCCGACCAGCCCGCCGAGCAGCCCGGCGGCGACTTGCGCGGACCGGCTCGCGCGGCGGCCTGAGGCGACACTCGCAGCGACCCAAGCCATACGCGTCATGAGCCGGCTCTCAGATCCCGGCAGAACCGGAGCCGCGTGCCTTATCCGTCAATCCTGCCCCGGCCTGGCAACGGCGCGACCATATACTTCGACCTGCGCAACATCGGCCGCGCCGCCCGGACCATGGCCGCTGCCCGGCATGAGGTCGACGAAACCAACCTCGTCAACCTTGCTCAGATCGATCTTGTCCACCAGGTTGCCGCGCGTCACCACGCCCGGCATGTCCAGCTTGAGCCAGTGCAGATCCGCAAAGGAAATCTCGCTGACCAGCCAGTCGCTGGCGGTGCCGATGGCCTGATCGCCCACCCACCAGGTGCCGTCGGCAAGCTTCACGATCGGGCGCACCTGGTGAAAGCCCGACATCTTGGTGTTGAAACGAATGCGCGCCAGACCGCTCAGATCGGCAAAGGACCTCCTGTCGCGAAAGGCCACCGCACAGGGGGAAGTGCACAGCCCCGTCCAGACATGCAGCGGATTGTTGCCATTTTCCGCACTGCCTTCCTTCACCAGCCGCACCTCTCCGGCCGGAACGTACGACTGCACTTCCAGGTCGGGATCGCTGCTGGATTCCCCGGTGAGCGCAATATTCAACCCGCCGCGGGCCGGCTGTTCGCCGCTCGCAGCCGGCTGCTTCCACTCCTGCTCGAACAGCAGCCCGGGGCGCAGCATGGGGGCACGCTCCCCCCTTCCAGGCCCTGGCCGAGGGCCCGGCGCCTGCGCCCAGGCGAGCGCCGTGATCACACTCAATACAAGCAGTCCGCCAATGCGGATGATTCGATGCTGCATAGCTCCCCCTTCACTGGTCAATCTTCCCCGCCCCATGACCTTCGTGCGTAAATCCGCGCAGCCGTAAAGCCGCGGATACGGGGCCCGCGCCCTCGCCTGCCTCGGGCGTCCGCCCTTAGCTCAGGCGACCCCCCGCCGCGGCCGGGGACGAGACTGCACCGCTCCCCCGCAGCCGGGCATCAATGCTCCAGGGCCCGGGGCCTGCGAACCACAGGTACAGGAACACGAAGGAAAACAGCACCGCAAGATCGCCGCCGTTGAGAATCGGCAGCCAACCGCGCCGGAAGTGCACCATGAAAAAGGCCACCGCCATGTCCCCCGCCAGCAGAAACGCCACCGGCCGGCTGAACAGCCCCACCAACAGCAGCAGACCGCCAAAGAATTCCAGAATCCCCTGCACTCCCATCAGCGACATCAGCTGCAGGTGATCGAACGCGGCCTGGTGCGGCAGATGAAACAGCTTGGCCGACCCGTGCTGCATGAACAGCAGCGCCGTCACGATCCGCAGCACGCTGCGCAGTTGCGGCGCCCACGCCTGCAGGCCGTCTTGCCCGTTACCATTACTCATATAACCCCCTGTTCGGCAGTTTGATCAGTTTGAAGCGCCGCCATCGGGACCGCCACCCGGAGCGGCGGGCGGCTCGTCAGTGACGGGCCATGGGCTACGCCCTGGTCCCTCAGTCGCCGCCGCCCGACGCAGACGCCTTCCCCGCAGTCTTCGGAGGCGGCGGAGGTGCAAAGCCCGTGCTGCAATAGAGCGTGCATTTCTTGGGGAAGGTGTGATACGACGCGACGAACTGCGCCTTCATCTTATCCCGGATCTCCGGATACATGGTCTCCGCGCCCCCCTGCGAAGCATATTCCGGAATATGGTAGATCTGCATCATCTGGCTGAGCAGAGGATTCTTGCCCGGCAGGTAGAACGGCACATTCCCCTCGTCGACGCCTTCGTAATTGACGATGCAGGGGTCCCAGTGCGGGGACACGGAACGCTCGGGAGACCTGTCATAGGAGCGCGCGTAGATGTAGGGCTCGGTGAGATATACGGGGTCCTCCATGACATAGGTAGCCGTGAGCAGGTCGCCATGGGGGCTGAAGATATCGGTCATCGTCGCTTCATCGCTGTTGAACACCCCGTTGCGACGGATGGGAGCGCTCTTCATGTCCGTGGTATGCACGACGAGCATATTGCCCGCCCAGCTCCCGGTCGAGAATGCGGCACGATCGTGTGGCGCCAGCTTCGAGGGCTGTGACCTGCCGTCCATCCAGACCGTCGTACCCGCCTGGCTCTCCGTTCCTTCGATCACCCAGGCCACGATCTCGCGGGTGTAGGGGCTCACCTGCGGCCAGAACCGGAGGTTCCACGGCCCGTCGGCCAGCTCCCACTGGTTGTACAGCTGGCAGATGCGCTCCGGCTCGGCCAGCATGCCGGAGTTATAGGAATCCGCCAGGGTGCGCTCGCCGTCGTTGATGGGCATCCCGAGGAAATTGCCGGCAACCGGGCCGGCGGCCCGCTCCATGATGTTTTGTGTGCCAGGCGCGACCCAGGACCCCGAGATGTCGTACTGCTCCTGGGCCTGCAGCGGTAAGGCAGCCGCTCCAAACGCCAGCGCAACAGCTACCGTCATCATGCCGCGCAGGGAATTCACGCGAAACTGCGAGTTATTGCGGGCCATGTTCGTTCCTTACCACGTCGCCGAGCATGGCGTGGGCTCCCAGCCCGCGTCGCCCGGCAGCTTCTTGAAAATGGAGTTTCTGACGAACGGTTTGGTCAGGTAGACCGGATCAGTGATGACACTGGTCACGATCACGATCTGCTCTCCGCCGATGTTCGGCATCATGTCGTAGTATTCGAGCATCCTGGTCTTGTCGCTGTACGGAATGCCGTTCTTCCGCAGGTAGCCGGCCTTGAGATCGGAGGTCATCACTTTGAGATCCCCTCCGAGAACCTTCCCGGCCCCGGCGTTACGGCCGCCGCCCCTGCCGATGCTCGCCCGCGTTATCTCCCACTGCGCCGCGGAGTAGCCCTGCAACGAGCTCGGGCCCTGATCGGCGTCCGATCTGACGAAGTGCAGCAGACGGGTCTGCTCGCCGGCGTCGGCCTCTATCTTCAGCGTCTGTTCGTCCTGCCACGAGACGTGAAGGTGTTCGGGGTTGCGCATGATGGAGGGCGCCCCGTAAGACCTGCACTGCTCGCCCGCCGCCGTATCCTTGGCGGGATCCCAGGCGTCCATGACCTCGATACCGTCCCGGTTCAACGGGACGTTCTCGTAATCGCCGGGCCGGGGCGTGACCATGCGGAACTCCCAGTCGAACGTCGTCAGCGACGTCCAATACCCTGTGAGGTCGATGGGCGCAGCCGTTTCTGCGCTCGGCGCGGGGCCGCCCTGTCCGCGTCGGCCCTGCGCGTGCACGACCGTCTGCGCCCCCAGCGACACGAGCAGGACGAGCGCGACCTGCGCCGTGCAATTCGATATGGAAGTTCGCATCATCATGGCTACCTACTTCTTTTTCGCAGCCTGCAGACTGTGATAGACCGCTGCGACGAACATGTTCGTTGTCCACGGGCCCGTGGTCGATCCGAATCGGCCCTCATACGCCTTGACCGGATCGGCCGCCTCGATCTGCTCCAGGCTCATATGCCGTCGCATCATGTCCGCGATGGTGTCGCGGATGATCACCATCATGTCCCGGTAATCGACGACCTCCCATTGATCACTCACCCGTCCATGGGCCGGAATCACATAGGTGCCGTTGTACTCGTAAATGAACGGACTCGGAGGCAGCGCGATCTGCAGCAGGTCGTTCAATGCGGCAATCTCACCGCCGATACTGCCGCCATGGGCCAGATCGATGACCGGAAAGCGCGTCATATCCATGACTTCGCCGGCCATCACGACATCGGAGCGGCGGAACTGCACGAAGCTGTCGCCATCGGCTGCCGGCGCGTGCGTGAGGACGACCGGCTCGTCGTTGACGTAAAAGGACCTCAAGGCCTCCTGTGGCAGATATGTATCGGTGGGCCAGCCATTGGAAGGATATCCGTCGATTTCGGCCAGCTGCTCGATGACGCTCGCGCTCGCGAAAATCTCGGCACCGGGACCCTTCGGCGGGTTGAACAGGGTCTGGCCGGCCGCGGCCACCGCCGCGTTTCCGCCGGTAATAGCCGCGCCTCCGCCGCTGTCGATGACATAGCGAATGGGTAGCGGCGAGATATTCTTCACCGCTGCCAGCAGGTCCGGGACCCCGGCCGCGGTGCCCGCATTGACCAGGACGACACCGTCCCTGCCCACCTGAACGCCGACGTTGTCGCCATCGCCGGCGATGATGTAAAAGTTCTGGCGAACCTTCAGCGTTTCCAGATCGCCGTTCCCTGGCTGTGCGGCGCGGGCAGAAATCGTACCCAGCACCCCCAGCATCACTACGGAGAGTGCGACGGCCACGACTCGATGGACGATCGCTCTCGTTGCTTGCGTCACGGCTTCCCCCGGTATCTTCGCGGTCATGGCTGCTGCCGACCGTTGATGAATGGACTGAAGACGGGTGGTTTATAAACCTAAAAGCACGTGGTTACTAATTAAAATCCAGATAACGATATAAGGAACTGCTAATCCGAAATTCCCTCCAGTCCTGCAGATAACTTCTTGTAACTCAGCGGCTTATTGCATCTGCGACTGGTGCCTGAGTGTCCGTGGGCCCGGTGACTGAAGCGCTTCGAGCGCAACGGCTGAAGCAGTTCGAGCGCACCGGACGCATGCAGGGGTATCGGATCTGGAGGTGCCGGGCAGCGCGCTGCCGCGGCTGGGCTTGCGGCGACGCATTCGGATCGTATCGGCAGCCTGCCCGTGGTTCCCGAGCAGCCGACAGATGGCGGCGCCTCATTAGGAGTTGCTTATATCGTTATCTGGATTTTAATTGGTAACCGTGTATTTTTGGGTTTATAAATCATGTCTCTTTGGTAAATTCGTCGACCGTCGATGTAAGATTCATCGACGGTCGGCGAATAGTTGATGACCATGAAAATGCCGGGCAAAAATGCCGGGAGGGGTAAGTCGTGACGCAAGTAACGAGAGCGCTCGTCCACCGGGTCGTGGCCGCCGCACTCTCCGTGGTGGTGCTCGGGGTGCTGGGTGCGATGGCTGCCCCGGCCGCGCAGGCACAGAGCGGTGATCTGACGGTCGTGCAGGTTCGGCAGAACTTCTACATGATCGTCGGCGACGGGGAAAACATCGGCGTTCAGGTCGGCCACGACGGCGTCGTGGTGGTCAATGCGGGCACCGAGGCCGGGGTCCCGGACCTGCTGGCAGCGCTGAAGAAGATCTCGCCGCTGCCCATTCGCTACGTCATCGATACCAGCGCGGACGTGGATGTCGTGGGTGGAAATGCCCCCGTGGCGGCCGCCGGGGTGACGTTGTTTTCCCCACCGAAGGGTCCCGGCGCGGAGATCTTTGGGCGCGCGAACGTCATCGAGCGGCTGGCCGAGATGTCCGGCTATCCGACCAAGGGCTGGCCCACCGATACGTACCTGCCGCAGGAGCCTTCCCGCACCTTCTACCTCAACGACGAGCCGGTCATCGTGACGCACGCGGCCGCGGGCGACAGCGACAGCTTCGTGCTGTTCCGCCGCTCGGATGTGGTGATGGCCGGAGATGTGCTGGACATGACGCGCTTTCCGCTCATCAACGCGGCCGATGGGGGCAGTATCGACGGGGAGATCGCGGCGCTGGACGACCTGCTGCAGATCGCCGTGCCTCCGAGCCCGTTGATCTATGAGTATGACGGCACCTCGGTCATTCCCGCGCACGGCCGGGTGGCCGACCAGTGGGAGGTGGTGGACTACCGCGACATGGTGGTGATCATCCGCGACACCATCGCGGACATGATGAGGCGGCACATGACGCTCGAGCAGATCGAGGCGGCGGATCCGGCGCAGGCTTACGAGCCGCGATTCGGGTCGAGCACCGGGCCGTGGACGACGAACATGTTCGTGGCAGCCGTCTATCACAGTCTGCAGGCTGCGAAAAAGAAGTAGGTAGG
>JASHSK010000359.1 GCA_030038755.1 Gammaproteobacteria bacterium | reverse complement strand
ACTGGCTTACGGGCGCCCGGGAGGGAGGCCGGCGGCACAGGGCGCCGCCAGCCTCTGAAGGCCGAGGGGGCCTATTGTGCCGGCCAGATGGGCCGGCCGTCGACCTGCAGTGACTGCTGCCACTCGTTCGCGACCAGCTGGGCCACGGCCGGCGGGATCGGCACGTAGTCGAGCTGCCGCGCGAGGTCCTGGCCGCGGGTGTAGGCCCACTCGAAGAACTTCAGCGCCGCGACCTCATTGCGGTCGTGGCTCGCTCGATGCATCAGGATGAAGCTTGCACCGGTGATCGGCCAGCTGGTGGGACCAGGCTGGTTGGTCAGCACCTCGTAGAACCCCGGCGCATGCGCCCAGTCCGCATGCGAGGCAGCCGCCTGGAAGCTCGCGGCGGACGGCGTGACGTATACGCCGGCGGCATTGCGCAGCCGCGCGTAGGTCATGTGCGTCTGAATGACGAAGGCGTACTCGACGTAGCCGATGGCTCCGCCGGTCTGCTTGACCTGGTTGGCGACGCCCTCGTTGCCCTTCGCGCCGAGTCCCACGGGCCACTGCACCGACGTGTTCGAGCCGACCTGCTGCGCGAACTTCGGGGAGACCTTGGAGAGGAAGTTGGTGAACAGGAAGTTGGTCCCCGAGCCGTCCGAGCGATACACCGGTGCGATGTCCATGGCCGGCAGCTTCAGCCCCGGGTTGAGCTTGGCGATCGCAGGGTCGTTCCAGCGCGTGATGTCCCCCAGGTAGATCGCGGCGATCGTCGGCCCATCCAGGCGCATTTGCCCGGGGCTGATGCCCGGAATATTCACCACCGGGATGGCCCCGCCGATGATCATCGGCCACTGCACCAGGCCGTTCTGCTGCAGTACCTGCGGCATCAGCGGCATGTCCGAGGCCCCGAACGTCACCGTGGACGCCTCGATCTGCTTGATGCCGCCGCCCGAGCCGATCGACTGGTAGTTCAGGCCGATGCCGGTCTGCTGCTTATAGGCTTCGGCCCATTTGGCGTAGACGGGATACGGGAAAGTGGCGCCGGCACCGGAGATGTCGTCGGCCAACGCCGCGGTGCCTGCCGCCAGCCCCAGGGCCGAGAGCCCAAGCGCAGCGAAAAAACCGTGTGCTCTGTTCATCTAGGTCTCCTTCTTCGGTGACTGCGGCGCTCAGCGCTGGTACGGATAGTAGCGGAAGGATATGAAGCCCATGTTTAGGTTGGTGCTGGGAGCGCCGCCGATACCGCGGAATACCAGCCGGTCCTCGTAGGTGTACTGCAGACCGATCTGGAAGTTGCCGATCGGCCCCGTGTACGCCTTCCACCACTCACCGAGGATGAGCTGCTCGAGCTTCTGCGTGTTGGCCACGCAGGTGGCGGCGGTGCCGGTGGCCAGGTAGCAGCCGCTGTTGTTCTGATCGGGGTTACCGTAGCCGTACTTCGTCGACCCGACGGTGTACGTGGCGGTCGCCTGGGCCTGCTCCTCGCCGCCGTAGGCGTACAGCGTCAGGCTGCTGACGGGCTTGTAGGTGAGCCCCAGCAGCAGGGCGTCCTCGCGGATCGCGGCGATGCTGCCGTTGGGATCCAGCGTGACGTCAGGCAGCCCGCCCGAGCCGTAGCGGCCGATGCCGTTACCGTACAGTGTGCTCGCCTGGAAGGACAGCTCCTTGGTCAGCGGCAGGATCAGCCCGCCGCCGACGCTTCCGCCCCAGGTCGTGTTGTTGCTGCCCGTGCCGTTGGCCGTGCCGGTGCTGGGGACGGTCGGCTCGTAGCGGTCACGGAAGCCGCGCTCCATCCCGTAGATCTCGTAATGCCCCCAGCCCGGGCTGAACGCGAACTTCAGGATGGTGTCGGGAGCGAAATCAATCGAATAGTTGTTGGTGCTGGGCAGGAGTCCACCGCTCACGCCGGGCTCGGTGGTCACCGTCGTGGCGGGTGCGGAGCCGGTGAAGGCGGCCTGCGGGCTCTCGAAGGATATCCCCACCGCCGCGGAGTCCCCGATGAGCTTCACGAAGCGCAGCTGCGGGTTACGCGTCCAGTTGAAACCCACGACGTACTGTGCGTCGATGGTGAGCGGAACCTGCTCGGCCCGCGGCGCCAGCGTGCCGCTGGTGGACAGCGTCGCCAGGCTCCAATCCTGTCCGGCCAGCAGATACCAGTTGGCGCTGGTGTTGCGCAGCAGGCCATAGAAGTGGCGCACCCGCAGCGTATAGCTGTTGCTCTCGCTGGAATTCGAGGTCACGCCACCGCTCAGAAAGTCGGTCTCCAGATAGCTCTGCGCGCTCCAGTCACCGTCCTGCGGCCCCTCCACCAGCATCGCAAAGCGGCTCTGGCGGGCGCTCTCGCGAAACTCGTCGAAATGCGCCTGGGGCTGATAATTGAACGGAATACCGGTGTTGTAATTCGAGCCGATGTCGGCGGTCTCATCCTTGCTGCGCCCGACCGCCTCCAGCGCCGTGAAGCCGCCGAAGGTGATATTCACCGGGCCGGCAGAAAACGTCGGGCTCGCGCTGCTGCTGATCGGGCTGTTGGACACGGTCGACTGGGCCTGCGCCGCACTCACCGCGGCAAGGCCGGCGGCGGCGAACAGCGCCGCGGTCACTGTACGGGCAATCAGCCCGCGCGAGACCGCCGGCGCCGAGGCAGCTGATGGCAATGAAACGGATCGGGGGGCTGGTGCGTTCATCCTAAGGTTCCTTGTGTTGTGCCGGATGGAGACGCCAAGCGGCGTCACGTTCGCGGCGCACTCAGCTGGCTTTGCCGATGAGGCCTGCCTCGTTGGGCAGAAGGCCGTGTGCGCGCCGCGTCTGTCGCTGACGGAGCGCGCCGGAGTGTGTTGCACATGTGTGACAACTGCGCGTACGGAATGTGTCAGTTTTGTGACATGGCGATT
>JASHSK010000358.1 GCA_030038755.1 Gammaproteobacteria bacterium | reverse complement strand
TTCAGTCAGGCCTACATGGAGCGCGTGCTGGCCGCGCACCCGCAGGCCGCGCGCGAGCTGGTGGAGCTGTTCGAGCGGCGCCTCACGCCGCTCGCCGGCCGCGACAGCGCGCCGCACGCCCGGCGCCTGGAGCTGCGCGTGCGCCGCGCGATCGGCGCGGTGGACAGCGCCGATGAAGACCGCATCCTGCGCGCCTTCCTGTCGGTGGTGCTCGCGGCACTGCGTACCAACTACTTCGTGCGCGACGCCTCCGGCGCGCCGCGGCCGTGGCTGTCGATCAAGCTGGATCCGTCCGGCATCCCCGGATTGCCGGCCCCACGCCCGGCGTTCGAGATCTTCGTGCACAGCCCGCGCGTGGAGGGTGTGCACCTGCGCAAGGGACCGATCGCACGTGGCGGGATCCGCTGGTCGGAGCGTCCCGAGGACTTCCGCACCGAGATCCTCGGGCTGATGAAGGCGCAGCACGTCAAGAACACGCTGATCGTGCCGGTCGGCGCCAAAGGTGGCTTCGTCGCCCGCCGCCTCGCACCGCGGGCCGCGCGCGAGCTCGTGCAGCGTGAGGTCATCGAGTGCTATCAGAGCTTCATCCGCGCGTTGCTGGATGTCACCGACAACATCGTGCATGACCGCGTGACGGCCCCGCCCGGGGTGCGCCGGCTCGACGGCGATGATCCCTATCTCGTTGTGGCTGCCGACAAGGGCACCGCGAGCTTCTCGGATCTCGCCAACGCCATCGCGGCCGAATACGGTTTCTGGCTCGGGGATGCCTTCGCCTCCGGCGGCTCGGCCGGCTTCGACCACAAGAAGATGGGCATCACCGCACGCGGCGCATGGGAATGCGTCAAGCGCCACTTTCGCGAGCTCGGCCGTGACATCCAGCGTGAGTCCTTCACCGTGGCCGGCATCGGCGACATGTCCGGCGACGTGTTCGGCAACGGCATGCTGCAATCACCGCACATCCGCCTGGTCGCGGCCTTCAACCATCAGCACATCTTCATCGACCCTGCACCCGACGCCCGGCGCAGCTTCGCGGAGCGGCGGCGGCTGTTCCGCCTGCCGCGCTCCGGCTGGTCCGATTATCGCCGCCGGGCGATGTCGCGTGGCGGGGCCATCTACGAGCGCAGCGCCAAGTCCGTGGCGCTGTCGCGCGAGGCGCAGACGCTGCTCGAGCTGCCGCAGCGGCGCGTATCCCCGACCGAGCTGATCCGCGCGATTCTCTGCATGCGCGTCGATCTGCTGTGGAACGGCGGCATCGGCACCTACGTGAAGGCCTCGAGCGAGCGCAACGCGGAGATCGGCGACCGCGCCAACGACGCCACCCGCGTCGACGGGCGGCAGGTGCGCGCCCTGGTGGTCGGCGAAGGCGGCAATCTCGGCTTCTCACAGCGCGGCCGCATCGAATACGCCGCGCGCGGCGGGCGCATCAACGCCGACTTCATCGACAACTCCGCCGGCGTCAACACCTCGGACGTGGAGGTGAACCTCAAGATCCTGCTGGATGCGCCGGACCCCGGCGGCCCGCTGCCGCGTGCGCGGCGCGACCGGCTGCTCGCCGGCGTCGAAGGCGAGGTCGCCGCGCTGGTGGTGCGCAATAACTATCTGCAGAGCCAGGCGATCAGCGTGCTCGAGTCGCGTGCGGTCGCCGATCTGGGCGAGCACCAGCGACTGCTGCGCTGGCTCGAGCGTCACGGCGAGCTCGACCGCGCCGTGGAGTTCCTGCCGGACGACGAGGAGCTCGAGGAGCGGCGGCGCGCGGGCCGCGGCCTGACGCGACCCGAGCTCGCGCTGCTGATCGCCTACGGCAAGATCGCGCTGAACCACGCCCTCACGCAGGCGCACGGAGCCGACGATCCCTATCTCGCGCGCGAGCTGCAGCGCTATTTTCCGCGGGCGCTGCGCCGTCGTTACGCGGCGCGCATCGAGCACCATCGGCTGCGCGAGCAGATCATCATCACGGCCACGACCAACAGCTGCGTGCATCGCGTCGGTCCGACGCTGCTGATGGAATGCGCCGAGCACAGCGGCGCGAACGCCGCCGCGGTGGCGCGCGCCTACACGATCGCACGCGACAGCGCGCAGCTGCGCGAGCTGTGGTCGCAGATCGAAGCGTACGATGGACGTATCGCCGCGCAGGATCAGTACCAGGCGCTGTGGCACAGCAGCCGCTTCCTGCGTCACGCGACCCTGTGGCTGCTCGGGCGGCGGCGCGAATACGCGGCGGCCGGCGCCGCCGTGGCGCGTCTGCAGCCGGCGCTGCACGAGCTGGTGCAGCGGCTGCCCGCCGCGCTTGCCGGTCTGGATCGCGCTCGCTACCTCGAGCGGCTCGAACGCCTCGGCGCGCAGGGCTTCCCGACGCATCTGGCCGAGCGGCTCGCGCTGCTCGAGCCCCTGCAGGTCGGGCTCGACCTGTGCGAGCTGATGAACACCACCGGCGCCAGCGCGCGCGTCGTGGCGCACACGCACTTCGCGCTGGCCGCGCGCCTCGGTCTGGACTGGCTGCACGCAGCCATCGAGCGGCTGGCGGGCGGCGACGAGTGGCTGCGGGCCGCGCGCACTCGACTGCAGGAATCGGCGCGCGCCTCGCACCTG
>JASHSK010000049.1 GCA_030038755.1 Gammaproteobacteria bacterium | reverse complement strand
GGGTCGCCGACCTTATTGCGCCACGCGGCCATCGCCCGTGATTCGGGCTCTCTCAAATAGAGCTTGAGGAGAGCGCTGGGGTCAACGTAGATCGAATCAGCGTTCGCCACGGTTCTCATCGTGCAGTGCACGGGATTGGGCTTTGGTCATGGCCCGAGGTTGATAGGAATTGAGTCGCGCCCAGTAATCGATTGGAGTCGGCTTAGCGGCGCCGTCCGGCGTGTAGAGCGTCAGCCGGTACCGGGGCTTACCCTTCTCGGTCAGGATGACCTCGCCGTGGGATTCCACCAGCTTTCTGACCTTGGGGAAGCGATTGCGCAGATCGCGAATGGAAGTGCTCATCGTGATACAGAAGTGTATCACGAGTCGCCGTTTCGGTATCGCCGCGCCGGGACTATTGAAAAATAAAGAATTATTGGCGCCGCGGACGATGCCCGCTCACGTGCATCCCGTCCTCGGGCCGCAGACGCGCGAAGCCCGGCAGGGACAACAACGGGAGCACCGCCATCATCAGGAACACCGCGTGAAAGCGCGCCGGCGTGAGCGTTGCGCCATTCAGGCTGACGAGACTGAGCAACACCGCGGCGAGCGACACGCCGAGGCTCACGGTGAGCTGCTGGATCAGACCACCCAGGCTGGTGGCCTGACTCAGCTGAGCGCGCGGCGTGTCCGCGTAGGACAGTGTGTTGGACGACATGTACTGCGTCGAGCGGATCAGGCCGAAGACGACGACGTAGGCGGCAATCAGCCAGTGCGGCGTGTGTCGACCGATCAGTGCATAACCGGCCAGCGCCCCCGAAGCGACCACGGCGCTCGCGCTGAGCACCCAGCGAAAGCCAAACACGCGCAGCAGGCTTCCGATGAACAGGCGGATCAGGATCGCACCGGCGCTGCCGAGGAAAGTGATCGAGCCGGACGCGATCGGGCTCAACCCGAACCCCACCTGTAACATCAGCGGCACCAGATATGGAGTGCCGTTCATGCCGACGCGGGACAACCCGCCGGCCAGCGTACCGATCGCGAAGGAGCGCTGGCGGAACAGCGTCAGATCCACGACCGGTCTTTCGACGCGTCGCGCGTAGCGCGCGAAGGCGATCAGCAGCGCCCCCGCCGCCGCGAACAGCGCCACCACCCAGGCGGCCGGCAGCGTCTTGCGTCCGACCATCTCCATCGCGAACTGCAGCATCCCCACACCGCAGCCGAACATCGCGAAGCCGGCGAAATCGAAGCCGACGGTGCGGTCGCCGGGCACCTCCTCCATGAAGCGCATCGTCAGCAGGATACCCAGCAGCCCGATCGGTACATTGACGTAAAAGATCCAGCGCCACGAGCTGTACGTGGTGAAAAACCCTCCCAGCAGCGGTCCCATGACCGGCCCGAGGATTGCGGGCAGCGTCATGTAGGTCATCGCCGTGACGAGCTCGCGTCGCGGGAAGCTGCGCAGCAGGATCAGCCGGCCCACCGGCGTCATCATCGCCCCGCCGATGCCCTGCAGCACGCGCGTGACCACCAGCATCGCAAAATCCTGCGCCAGACCGCACAGCACCGAGCCGGCCGTGAACAGTGCCAGCGCGAGCATGAAGATGCGCCGCGCGCCGAAGCGGTCCGCGAACCAGCCGCTCAGCGGGATGAACACCGCGAGAGCCAGTACGTAGGCGGTGACCGCAAGATTCATCCGCACCGGCGTCGTCGCCAGGCTGCGGGCCATGTCCGGAATCGCGGTCGTGAGGATGGTCGAATCGAGCTGTTCCATCAGGAACGCGATCGCGACCACCATCGGAATCAGGATGCGCAGCCGCGGCTGACGCTCGACGACGAAACTGTGCTCGTCCAAGTCCGACCTGCAAGACAAAGGACAGATGAAGGGCTTTGCGCCCCGCTGCAAGGATAGCGGACTGCAGGCCCCTGCAGGTCGGTTCCGCCGAATTGGGAATCGCCAAGGACGGCAATGCTCTTCTCCTGTCTTGGGGGGGATGCCAGACGCTGCCAGATAGGGCATAGTTCAGCGTCAAAACCCTCGCGCAGCCCCCAGAGGCCGCACGGTAAGCGGTCGGTTGGGAAAGGCAGGACGCTATTCCCGTGAATTCGCGGAGTGGAAGGACAACGAGCGAAGCACGCGCGCGCCGCGCGGAGGCGACCCTGGATGCCATCGACGTCGCCGCGATCGTGTTGTCCAGCACGGGACGGGTCCTACACCGCAATCGGGCGGCCCAAACCCTGCTCTGCAGCCGCGACGGACTCGAGCTTCACAGGAACCAGCTTTGCGCCAATGATCCCTCCATACAGTCGCAGCTGAAGGCCGCGATCGCGGGTACCACCCGAGCGCCCGGCTCACCCAGCAGAGCTGTGGCGCTGTCCCGCCCTTCCGGCAAACACGCCCTGCAGCTGGTCATCCGGCCCCTCAAAGCGCGCGGAACGCATCGCTCGCCCCAGCTGGTAGTGCTCGTGGGAGACCCGGACGGGACTGTCCGCCTCTCGCGCGCCGCCCTTGCCGCCCTCTACGGGCTGACGCGGGCAGAGGTGGACATCGCCAACGGTCTGATAACGGGCAACTCCGTCACCGAGATCTCACGCGAGCGCAGCGTATCGATCGGCACTCTGCGCATCCAGATCAAGTCCATCTTCCGCAAGACTCGCACGCAACGTCAGAGCGAGCTCGTCAAGCTGCTGTTGTCATTGCCGGACCGCGAACCTGAAGTGCAATGACACTACGGGGAGGCATCCTGCCTCTCGAAATCCACGCGCCTGTTCGCCGCCCGATCGGCGTCCGAATCACCCAGGCGCAGCGGCCGGCTCTTGCCGTAGCCGCGGGGCATGAGCCGGTCGGGCGAGATACCGAACTTCGCCACCAGATAATCCTTGACCGCCTGTGCGCGACGCAGTGACAGCTCATCGTTATAGGTCTCCGTGCCCACATCGTCCGTGTGACCACCGACCACGAAACGCTGGTTGGCCATGAGTGGATCACTCAGCACCCTGCCCCAGGTCTGCAAACTCTGTAGCGATTCGCTGTTGATATCCGCCGAATTGAACCCGAAGTTGATGTATAGATCGAGGCTGGGCCGGTTGATCGAGCGGGTCGTCTGGGTGAAGTATTGGACTATCTGGGCGACGCTGTAGCCGCTGCCACCGTTCTCACCGCTGACATTCAGCCTGAAATCGTGGATCGCGGCGCCGCTGCCCTGTTGTGCTTGCACCTGGGTGGCAAGCTCTGCCGCGACCTTCGGACTGTCCTGAGCGCTGAGCAGGGCGTGGCGGCTCAGCGGGTCGATCCCCAGCGCGGACTTGTCGATGGGCTTGGGGGTATAGATGATGAACCAGTGGGTCTCACCGATCGGAGGGCGGGCCAGCAGCACCTCCGGGACGTTGTCTGTCGAAAGAAACTGCGTCGATGTATCCTTCAGATAGGGACCCACACCCGAGAAGTCCGGATCGCCGAGCTCCAGCAGCCCGTGCGCGTCAACGCGCACGACCGTGATATAGCCCGCACGGCTCGGAACGATGCGGAACTCCAGTGGTTTACCGATCTGGATCGTTGCGCCCGCCGGCATATCCAGAGTGACACTGAAGCTCGATCCCGAACCCAGGCGTGAGAGGACCTGCCAGGTTTGCGCTGGCGCACCGCTGGCGCTGCTCGCCATAGTCGGGAGCGTGATCAGCACGAACAACAGCATACTCGACCATAAACTGCGTGCTGTGTGCATCGATCTCCCCCTCAACGTCCCTGCCCGCCGATAACCAGGGGTTGCGAATCACCGACCAGCACGAACGGGGCCCAGAACGCTGGCGAGCGATACTCGTCTCCCGCCCCTCCGGACTTCATCCAGACAGCCGCCTCGCGCAACGCCTCCGCCGCGGGCAGCTCAGAATGCTGGCGCATCAATTCCACAGTATGCGTCAGCAGCGCGTCCGTGGCCGCAGACGATACCGACCAGTGGCTGACCAGTAGCGATTGGGCTCCAGCCGCGAAGAATGCCCGCGCCAGCGACGACAGTCCACCGGCGCCACCCTGCTCATCCGGTCGCCCGGTATTGCACGCCGATAGGATGACCAGTTCCGCATCGATGCGCAGCTTCGCGATGTCCGAAGCGCGCAGCAGCCGGCTGGTCGGATCGGTCTGGGACCCCGCCGGTGGGGAAAGTACCAGCGCCGGCTCGACCAGCCCACGAAAATCCCCGGCCAGCAGACCGTGCGTGGCGAAGGAGATCACCCGGTAGGGCGTCAGATCCATTTCGCTGACCCGTTGTGGGGTGGCCGCCTGCTCGATGAACACATCGCATTGTGAGGCCAGATTTGCGGCCGAACTGCAGGTGTCGGATGCCGCGCCCAGCGTTTGCGCCATGTGCTCCAGCTCGTCGGCCGTCTGCGGTAACGGCGGCAGGTCGGCCAGGGCTGTCGCGTCCAGACTGCCTGCAGCCCGCAGCGTCAGGCTATTGGCAATCTGCCCGCTGGCCCCCGCCGTTCCAGTCAGCACCGGGTCGCCAAAACCGATGAATGGCCGGCTACCCGTCGTGCGGACGGCGCTGCGCGTACGCAGAGCGACAAAGGCCCCAAGGGTTGGCATCACGGAGAGCGCATAGCGATCGGCGATGTAACGGGCTGTGGCGCTGGCCGATCCAGCGCGCGACGCGGGGTCATCGATCCGGAACACGCTCCAAGGGATGTTCTGATAAGCATCATCGGGTATCACAGTGAGCTCGTGCACATCGGCGAGTGCGCTTTCGAACATTCCGATCGACCCGCGGTAGAGCTCGTGCGCGGCCGCATCGTCAAACGGCAGACGTTCGGACAGCGGCAATCCCAGATCCAGAGCCCGTCGCAAGCGGCTGACATCCCGCCGAACTACTGCGACATCGAGGTTGGTACTTCGGTACTCGACATCGCTGCGCCGGATTAGCAGCGCATGCGCCGTCGAACCGGTAATGAACTGTAAAAGTACGGCCTCATCAGGTCGGATCAGCGGCTGCACATCCGACAGCTTCACCGGCCGCGGCGTGAGCAAGTCCGCGAGAGCAGGCGCACGGGCGCGAATCTGCGGGTCCAGGGTGTCGATCTGCCTGCGTATATCGGCGAGCTTACTGGCAATAGGCGCCGCGGCGGCTTCGGATTGATCATGGTTCACCGCGTCGGCCAGCTGCGCCGACTCGGCCTGCCACTGCTCCGAGAGCTCCAGCCGATGCTTCACGAGTGTCTGCAAATCGGCATCACCCGCTGCGACCGCTTCGGCGGACTCTCTGACCGCCGCTCCGGCAACTGAGAGCTGTGGTAGCTGCAGCAAGCTGGCGATCAGCGGGTAGGAGCGCTCAATGCGCGCAGGGTCCATATGTGCCAACGGATCGATGACGCGCTCGAACAGCAGCCTGGAACGGCGCAGCTCGTCCTGAATCAGCTCGTCCGCACCCTGGGCAAGCGCTACGTAGTCATCAACCACGCTCGAAAACTGCGACGACTCATCGAGATATCGATCCCATTGGCGATCCTGACCGTCCGCTGCAGCCAATAGGCTCAGGGCTGTGCCCGTGCCCCACAGCGACTCGGCATTGGCCCTCTGGCGCAGCGTCAGCGCCAGCGAAGCCCAGCGACGCGTTTCAGCGGCGTTCTGCTGCAATAACGAGATCTCGGCGAGTTCGACGTAACCGGGTGCCAGATCCTCCGCGTTCGGCCCCCGCACGGCTTCTAGCTCGTTGTCCGCCGCAATCATCGCCTGTCGAGCCGCATCAAGCTGGCCAACGCGGGCGAGCGCGAAGCTGCGCGCGGCGATCGTATACGCCTGCATTACCCTCCAGTCGCCCTTCAGTGACGCCACGATGTCGGCGGCACGCTGACTGTCAACAAGGGCCTCGTCGATCTTACCCTCGTCCAGATACAGGCGCGATCGCTCGATCAGCAAGTTCGCCGTGCGCCAGTCATGGCCACCAGCACAGGTCTCATAGCCGTGCAGCGCCCGCTCGAAGTACACTTCAGACTGAGTGTCATCTCCTAACATCTGATAAACCCAGCCGAGTTCGTAGTAGGCGTCTGTGATCGGCGGCGAATCGGATCCGAAGCCTGGATAGGCACCGAGCAGCTGTCGGTAGATCTGCTCGGCCACGGTGTACTGACCCAGCAGGCCTTGGTTCACTGCCAGTTCCGCGCACAGCGGTCGCAATGAGGAATCCTGCTGCAAGTCCCGCAAACATCGTCCCCCGGTCGCTTGTGCGAGTATCTGCCTGGAGGTCGCCAGATCTCCCTGTGCCCGTGCCAGACGAGCCTTTACGAGGATCGCTACCGGATCGGTAGTCATCGCCTTGTCGGTGAGATCGAGACCGGCCGCGGCTGCCTCGTCACGCGCGACGCCAAGCTGATAATTGTCCAGGGCGGCATTCGCACGCTGCACATGCAATCGTGCCTTTGCGGCAGGCGATAGCGATGAATTTCCCAGCGCGTCGCTCCAGACCTTGTCCGCCTGCCCGTTGTCTCCAATATCGCGATACAACTCACCCAGGCTGATCGCCGACTCAGCGACTAGCGACGGGTTACCCCGGGAGAAAGCATAGACCTCATCGTACAGCTGCAATGCAGCGCGACATTGGCCTTGCTCATAATCTCGCAACGCGACGTGAAGTCGGAAGTCACGCAGGCGGGCAGACTGCGCGCCGAACTCCGCTTGAGCCGCACTGAGTTCCGACTCCTCCAACTGCAACGCAGCTTCCGTACGTCGGAGCTCGAAGGTCCATTGCGCCATGTCGTCATACAGATACGGCACCGCTTCCCGATCCGCCGTCACTCCCTGGGCAGCCGTGATGGCGGCCTCGGCCGCTGCGATCGCCTCATCGAACCTGCCAGCCGCCGCCAGCTGGCGTTCAGACTGCAGCAGAGAGGCCGGTGCCGAGTCGGCCTCCCCAGCCGGTGCCAGCATCACCGCAACGATGGTGGACAGCGCCGCGGCGAGACAGCCCGTGAACGTTCTCACACCATGACCCGTACGAGCCCGTTAGTTCTTTACAGTACCAAAGACGCCAACAAACGTGTACGGTGTGTTGCCGATAGTTTGAGTATGTACGCTGCTGGCGTTATCCACGATCTCCAGACTACCCATGGTACCAGCGTAGGCGGTGGAGCCGTTTTGGAGAAACGCTCCGTTCAGCGTTCCTACCTCTGGGGTATTCTGCGCGATCGTGGGGGCCTCGGTTGGAGCGGAGGTGGACGACGAAGCCGCGGATGGCTCATAGATCTGTCCCGTGAACGTAACCCCATTCAGGCTCGTTTTAATCGGGTATTCGGCACTATCTACGATAATATCTCCGGCGCCAGAACTGGTCGAAAAGTTCCAAAAGTTTGTGTAGGTGCCTGTAGCAGCATAGAGGTTCCCGTTACTGAGCGCATCGCCCGCCACGATACCACTATATTTCACCGTTCCCTGCGGAAGCGTCGCGGCGGTAGTCATTACGTTGCCGGCAACCCACGGGATCAGCGCCGCATTCCACGTCGTCGACCCGACATTGACTTCTCCAAAGAAGAACCCCCACTGCAGATATGAAGGGGAACCACCAGGCTCGGGCAATTGGTTATACGTCGATAACGTATTCGCATTGAGTTGTCCGGAACTCACCAGGGCTGCCGTCGGTGTCGTGCCAGTTCCTGCAAAGGCGCCGAACTGGGACGAGTTCAAATAAGCGCTGGAGAGTCCCGACGTCCCCGTCCCTCCTATCGTCAGGTCAATATTGCTGCTGCCTGCGATCTGCAGCGTCGCCGTACCAGAAATCGTCGCGGTCGACGTATTCGGGCTCAGAGAGAAATTGGAGCTCGAATTTGAGTCAGTGCCGGGATTGGAACTCG
>JASHSK010000357.1 GCA_030038755.1 Gammaproteobacteria bacterium | reverse complement strand
AGATGCAAATAGGTCGGCATGATCCCTTGTGAACCGAAGTCGTCCTGGGTGGGCACGAGCCCGGTCCCGAAATTCATCTGCCAGAGCCGGTTCACGAACACCCGGGATGTCAGCGGGTTCTTCGGGTCGAATATCCACTGCATCAGCCCCAGCCGATTGCGCGGGTACTTGTCCGACCAGGCAAACAGCTGCGTGGGCCCCTGGAGCGGCACCTGTTCACGACGCGCATCCCATCCGCCGCGGTACAGCAGGTAGGTGGGCCGTGGCGTCGCCTGATCTTCATACACGAGCATTTCCGGGATCGATTTCGCGACGCCATCTTCCTGCTTACGCGCCATATCCAGCGCCTGACGGGCGCGAATGGCCGCCGGGTCGCGGATCGCGAGTAAGTGAGCCAGCTGCCCGCTCAAGGAGGATCGATCGACTGTCTTCAGGGCCTGCGCGCCCCCGTGCAGATAGGCGATCTCGATTGGAGTCAAAGCGCGATCGAACAGACGAAACTCATCGATCGCACTGTCGACCGGTCCGGTTTCCTCGTGCCGGGTGCCGAATTCGAATCCGGTATATTCATCGAAAAACCCAGGGGAGGCCGTTGGCAGGCCGCCCTCGGTCAGGTTGTCCTTGACGACATCCACCGGCACGGGAGCTCCATCGATGTACAGATGCACCCCCGCGGCCTTGCTCGAGCCGTCGTAGGTGACGGCGAGATGCGCCCACTGCTTCAGGGGCAGAGGCGCCTTGGTGGCCACGGCCAGCATGTTGAACGGTCGCGCGTGAGAGATGAAAAACTCCAGCCGGCCATCCTCGAGCAACACCAGCTCATATCCTTGGCCGCCGTTATCGACGGTATCGGCGTCCGGGGCCCTTGACTGGTTGAAGACCGTCGTATACTCGGGGTATCGCTTCGCCGGGTAGAACCACATATCGACGCTGTATTGATTCCAGCGATCGTAGTACCCCAGGGAAGGCTGTCCCATCTCGTGGGGCAGGTACGTCCTGCTAGCGTTGCTGGCGGTGAAATACAACGCCTTGCCCTTTACCCCCGGCCCCAGCTTGGGCATCGATACCACCGCCGGTAAGCCACCCATTCCGGAGGGTGAGAACACCATTTCGCTGAGCTTATAGGTCGCCGGTATCAGGGGGCTCTGCTTGCCATCCAGCCCGATCCCTCCAATCGTCTCGTACCCACCAGGGTTATTATCTACAGCGGGCTTTGCAGCGCCCTTTGACCCCTTGGCCTTACCGTTGAACGCCAAAGCGCCCCCTGCCGCCCCGGGCCTGGCCCCTGGCCCCCGAGCCACGGCCCCTGGTCCCCGGGCCCCGAACCCTGCTCCCCTGGCCCCTGGCCCCCGGGCCCCGGGTCCCCGGGCCCCGAACCCTGGCGCCTGCACCCCAGCCTTTCTCGGGTATGGAAGCCCGAAGCGGCTGAAGTCGACCTGCTGCGACTTGAGCCGAAGCATCGGCCAGGCGCTCTTCGGGATCGGCTGCACCGAATCAAACGGGTAGTACGCGACCTGCGCTTTCTGCAGGGAGCTCTGGATGAGGCGCATGGCCGCCTCGCTGACCGTCCCATGCGCAGCGCCTTCGCTGGGCTGAACCAGCGAGGTGCGCACCAGCCGCGCGGGCCCTGCCGACTCGCGAGCGACGCTCGGCGTGCCCGGATTGCGCAGCCAAGCGGCCACCTCGGAGGCGTCCTGGCGGACATCGGCCGTCATGACGCGCTGATAGGCATCAGCCGTCTGGTCCACCTTGCGCTGCGCCTGCAGCAGCTGCAGCTGCTGCGCGGCCGTGGGCCACGGCAGCGTTGGACCGCCGGCCGTACCCCCGACCCCTGGTGCGTCGAGGCTGTTGAAGAAACCACTGAGCGAGTAGAAATCCTTCTGACTGATGGGGTCGAACTTGTGATCGTGGCAGCGCGCGCAGCCCACCGTGTAGCCCAGCAGTGCCTGACCGACGGTATCGGTGTCGTCGACCACGGACTCGATGCGGTACTGCTCGTTGAGGTCGCCGGCCTCCGTAGCGCGCATGCCGAGCCGCAGGAATTCGGTCGCCACCAGGTCATCGCGAGTGCGATGCGGCATCAGGTCGCCGGCCACCTGCATCGTGGCAAATTGGTCAAAGGGCATGTTCTGATTGAATGCGCTGATCACCCAATCCCGCCATGGCCAAAGATTGGGGTCGACGCCGTCCTCCTCGTAACCGTTCGAGTCCGCGTAGCGCGACAGATCCATCCACATGCCGGCCATGTGCTCCCCATAGGCGGGCGAGGCCAGCAGCCGATCCACCACCTTCTCGTAGGCGTTGGGGCTCGTGTCATGCACGAACGCATCGACCTGCGCTAGCGTGGGCGGCAGGCCCGTGAGCGTGAGGCTCACGCGACTGATCAACGTGGCCCGATCCGCTTCCGGCGAGGGCGTCATGCCCTTCTGGGCCAACCTGGCGAACACGAAGCTGTCGATCGGGTTGACGACCCGCGACTGGAACGCGCCGGCGCTGGGCACGGGCATCAGCTTGGGGGGAATCAGCGACCAGATCGGCTCGTAGGGGGCTCCCTGCTTGATCCACTGGGCGATCAGCTGGATCTGTTCAGGCTTCAGCGCCGGCGCCCCGTGCGGCATGCGCTCGTCCGGATCCTGGGCGGTGATCCGGCGGATGACATCACTTTGCTCCGGGTGGCCGGGAACGATCGCATGGCGGTCCGGATTGTCCGACAACGCCGCCTCGGCGGGATCGGCGTAGTCCAGCCGCAGTCCGGCCTTGCGCATATTGGCGTCGGGCCCGTGGCAGGCAAAACAGCCCTGGGACAGAATGGGTCGAATCTGCTCGTTGAAATCGATCGGCCCGGTGATGGGCTTCAGGCCCGCGGTCTCCTTGGCCAGGCGAGCAGCCACTTCCGAGGCACTGGGCGCCTTCGCGCTGCTCGATGCGACTGCACTGCCGCATCCGCTCAGTACAAAGGTCAGGCAGCACGACGCCACCGCCAGACTCGACAACACTGGCCCAACGGCCCGGTTGTCTGACGGGACCACACTAACTGTCTGATTTTTCACGGCTTTCTCCCCCATCTGAGCCTCTCTACCATGCCACGGGAGTCCACTTGCGCGGCGCAAGAAGAGCTGGCTGCAGCAGCTCACCCTATACAATATCATGGAATGTCGAGGTCCGACTGTGAAGAATTGGATGGCTCGCTTTGGCGCAAATAGAAAGGCCCGTAACCCGCCGTTTGAGCGGTGGGTTACGGGCCCTGAAGAATGGCCGTCGGGCAGCACACCCGATGGCCGAGGCCGTGCTACGCGATCACCTCGTTGACGACATCCCCAAACGTATCAGTGAGGCGGTAGTTGCGACCCAGATAGAAGTAGGTCAACTTTTCGTGGTCGATGCCGAGCAGGCGCAGCATCGTCGCATTGAGATCGTAAGTCGTCGTCGGCTTGCCGACGACGTTGTAGTTGAAATCATCCGTCTCACCGTAGGTGTAGCCTGCGCGGGTTCCACCGCCGGCCATCCACCAGGTAAAGTTGCCGCCGTGATGATCCCGGCCCCAGGCTCCCGTCGCGCCCTGGGCAAACGGTGTGCGCCCGAACTCGCTGCCACACACCACCAACGTATCTTCCAGCATGCCGCGCTGCTTGAGATCCTTGATCAGAGCAGCCGCCGGCTGGTCGTACTGCTTGGCGCAGCCGGTCATACGGAAGGGCAGCTGCAGGTGATGATCCCAGCCCATGTCATACATCGTGATGTACTTGACGCCGCGCTCAGCCAGCCGACGCGCAATCAGGAGGTTGTGAGCCAGCGTGCCGGGAACCGTGACATCGGGCCCATACAGGTCCAGCACGGCCTGCGACTCATCGGAGAAATCGACGATCCCAGGCAACGACTGCTGCATCCGATACGACATCTCGAACCCGCGGATGCGCGACATGATGTCGGCGTCTTGCGTCGAGCGGTAATCATCCTTGGACAGATCGTTGAGCCAGCCGAGCACCTGCTTGCGATCTTCCGAGCTCACGCCGCCCTGGTTACCCAGATACAGCACAGGCTCCGAGCCTGATCGGAGCTCAGCGCCCTGGAATTCCGATGGCAGGAAGCCCGCACTCCAGTCCGCCGAGTCTGTCGGCACGCCCTGGAGGATGCCCGACTTCATGACGATGAAGCTCGGCAGATTCGTGTTGTCATTGCCGAGCGCGTAGCTGACCCAGGCACCCGCCGATGGCCTGCCTGCCAGCTGGAAGCCGGTGTGCAGCAACACGCCTGCAGGACCGTGATTGAGCTGCACGGTGTACATCGACTTGATGAAGCACAGCTCGTCGACGACACCCGCCATGTGGGGCAGCCAGTCACTGACCCAGACACCCGACTGACCGTGCTGGTGCTGTGGCGCCACCGGCTTGGCGATCAAAAAGGCCGACTGACCGCTCGACATGGACGAGAGCTTCTGGGTACCGAGCTCCGACTGGGGCATCGGCTGACCGTGCATTTTCGTCAGAAGCGGCTTGTGGTCCCACAAATCCACGGTGGAGTTCGCACCGAGCAGGTGAATATAAATCACGCGCTTGGCACGAGCCGGATACTCTCCCGTCCCCTGGATGCCGAGGTTGGGAGCAGGCCTGTTGCTACCGGCGGCAGGCGTGATCGTGGCGTTCGCCTTCCTCACCCCCAGCAGATCCGCCGCTGCCAGCGCCCCGAGCCCGAGCCCGAGGCTCGACTTCATCAGAAAGGAGCGGCGTGCACCGTCAACAACTTCCTTGAGGTCCGAGCCCCCAATAGTAAGGGCGCCATTGCGCTTGCTGCTGCGTTTCATCGATCTCTCCTACTGAACAAAGTACGACTCAGGGGCATCCATAATGACCGTTGCCACGGTGGTCAGAGCGGCCAGCTTGGCCACGTCCACGCTATTGTCCACCGGAGCCACGCCTACGCTCACCAGCTGCTTGGCCGATTCTCGGTCGGCCTGATATTCCTTCAGCTTCGTGTCGTAGATCGATTTAAAGAGCGCCATTTGCGTTGCGTCCGGATACTGCCGTCGCGCCACGCGATAGACCTCGACGATCTGCTTCGTCGTGTCGCTGCTGGTATGCATGGCATTCGACGCCATCACCCGATAGGCCTCCAGATACTGGGGACCATTCAGCAGCAACAGGGCCTGCATCGGCGTGTTGGAGAGTCCTTCCTTGCCGATGCTCACGGTCGGATCAGCGGCATCCAGCAACTCGAGCTGCGGATTCATCTCATTGCGCTTCTCCAACGAGTAGAGCGTGCGCCGATGCTGCTCCCAGTCCGGCATCAGGTTGGGCGCCGGATAACCAGCCGTCACACCAGCCGGCTGGTAAGGGAAGGTGCTCGGCCCGCCCAGCGTCCGATCCAGCAGCCCCGCATCGAAGATCGCGCTGTCGCGAATCTGCCGATAGGTCATGCGGAACCGCGGACCACGCCCGAGCAGGTCGTTCTTCGGATCCGCCTGGCGCTGGGCCGCCGTGGCCTTCGAGCTCTGCCGGTACGTCGCCGACATCACGATCATCTTCTCCATCTGCTTGATGTTCCAGCCCGAGTCTATGAACTTCAGTGCCAGATAATCTTCCAGATGCAGATAGGTCGGCATGATCCCTTGTGAGCCGAAGTCATCCGGCGTCGTCACCAGGCCCGTGCCGAAATTCATCTGCCAGAGGCGATTCACGAAGACTCGTGCCGGCAGCGGGTTCTTCGGATCGAACATCCACTGCATCAGCCCCAGCCGGGTGCGCGGGTACTTGTCCGACCAGGCAAACAACTGCGTTGGGGCCTGTAACGGCACCTGCTCGCGACGCGAATCCCACTCACCGCGGTAAAGCAGATAGGTGGGCCGCGGCTGAGCCGTGTCTTCATAGATCAGCGTCTGCGGAATCGCAGTCTGGATGTCGTTCTCCGCCTTGCGCGCCGTGTCCAGTACCTGCCGGGCCTGGATGGCGGCCGGATCGCGGATGGCGAGCAACTGGGCCAGCTGCCCACTCAGAGCGGAGCGACTCACGGTCTTCAGGGCCTTTGCGCCCTCATGCAGGTAGCCGACCTCAACCGGAGTCAGGGAGCGATCGAAGATACGCACTTCGTCAATCGCACTGCCGACCGGCCCGGCCTCATGGAAACGCGTGCCAAAGCCAAATCCTGTGTACTCGTCGAACAACCCGAAGCCCCCCGCCTGCCCCCCCGTGTCCTGAGTCAGGTGGTCGCGGACGACATCCACCGGTGCTTCGACACCATCGAGATACAGATGGGTACCGGCCGCCTTGCTCGAGCCGTCGTAGGTGACTGCAATGTGCACCCACTTCTTCAGAGCCAGCGGCGCCTTGGTCCGGAGCGCGATCTGGTTGTAGGGACGTGCGTGGGAGAGGAAGAACTCCAGCCGCCCGTCCTCCAGATATACCATCTCATAGCCCTCGCCGCCGTTATCAATGGTATCGGCATAGGGGCCAGCGGCATCCCAGAAGACACTCGTATACGTGTCATACCGCTTCGCCGGCATGAACCACATGTCGACGCTGAACTGCTCGTAGCGGTCGTATTCCCCGACGGACTTCGTAGCACCCTTCTCGTGCGGCAGGTATGACCTGCCATCGTTGCTGGCGGTGATGTATAGCGCCTGACCCTTATGCCCCGGCACGAGCTTGCCATCGGAAACGATTGCCGGCAGGGCACCGGGCACGCCGGAGGGCGAGAACTTCATCTCGTCGAGCTTGTAGGTCGTGGGAATCCGGACGTCCACCTTTCCCTGCAGGTTGAGCCCGCCGTCTGAGTTATACCCACCCTGGTTAGCGGCTTTTTTCGCAATCGGCGCGGTCCCACCTTCGGGATTTCCGGCGCCACTCTTAGCAACAGCAGCCTGCGCTCTCCCCCGGGCGCCTGCCCTGCCGCCTGCCCTGGGGCCCGCGCCCGCCCTGCCGCCAAACGGCCGGCCCGACTTCACTCCTTCCTTGTGCGGATACGGGAAGCCACGACCGAAACCACCACCACCGCGCGCCGGCGGTGCGAGCCGCAGCATATCCACCTTGTCGGCCGGGATCGGCTCGAGCGAATCGAACGGGTAGTAGCCGACCTGCGCCTTGTCCAGGGAGCTCTGGATGAGCTGAACGGCTTCATTGCCCTTGCTCGGTACGGGGCTGGACTCGACCAACGAGGTGCGCACGAGCCGCGCAGGTCCCGTAGTAGAGGCAACGCTCGAGCCGCTGGAATTCAGCCAGGCAGCAACCTCGGACTGATCCTTACGGATATCCGCAGTCATGATCCGCTGATAAAAATCGGTCGCGCTATCCAGCGCGCGCTCCGCCTTCATGAGCTGCAGCTGCTGCGCAGCCGTGGGCCAGGGCAGTGTCGGGCCGCCTCGAGTGATCCCCGTGCCTGGCGCATTGAGGCTGTTGAAGAAGCCACTCAGCTCGTAGAAGTCCTTCTGACTGATGGGATCGAACTTGTGGTCATGGCAACGCGCACACCCAACCGTGTAGCCGAGCAGCGCGGTGCCAACGGTTTGGGTGTCGTCGACCACAGTCTCGATGCGGTACTGCTCATTCAGGTCGCCGGCCTCCGAGGCACGCAGACCCAGCCGCAGCCACTCGGTCGCCACGAGGTCATCGCGGGTGGGATTCGGCATGGTATCGCCGGCCACCTGCATCGTGACGAACTTGTCGTACGGCATGTTCTGATTGAATGAATTGATCACCCAATCGCGCCATGGCCAAAGGTTGAAGTCGACACCGTCGTTCTCATATCCGTCCGAGTCCGCCCAGCGCGACACGTCCATCCACAGACCAGCCAGGTGCTCGCCATACGCTGGAGAGGCCAGGAGGCGATCCACCACCTTCTCGTACGCGTTGGGGCTGTTGTCATTCACGAACGCATCGACCTGCGCCAGCGTGGGCGGCAGGCCCGTCAGCGTCAGGCTCACGCGATTGATCAGCGTGGCCCGATCCGCCTCGGGCGAGGGGCTCATGCCCTTCTGGGCCAGCTTGGCAAACACGTAGTTATCGATCGGGTTGACGACCCGCGACTGCAATGCACCGACATTGGGGACGGGCGTCGCCTTCGGGGGGATCAGCGACCAGATCGGTTCGTAAGGAGCCCCCTGCTTGATCCACTCGGCGATCATCTGGATCTGCTCGGGCTTGAGCGCCGGCGCATTGTGCGGCATCCGGTCTTGGGGATCGGTAGCGATGATGCGCCGGATGACCTCACTCTCCTCGGGATGGCCCGGCACGATCGCATGGTCGTCGGGATGATCGGACAAGGCTGCCTCGGCCGGATCGGCATAGTCCAGCCGCAGCCCCGCCTTGCGCATATTGGCGTCGGGCCCGTGGCAGGCGAAACAGCCCTGGGACAGAATGGGACGAACCTGCTCGTTGAAGTCGATCGGCCCGGTGATGGGCTTGAGGCCGGCGGTCTCTTTGGCCAGCCGTCCGGCCACTTCCGAGGCACTGAGTGGCTTGGAGCTGCTCGACGCGGCTGCACTGTTGCAGCCACTGAGCAATGCGAGGGTAAGGCAGCATGACGCCAACGCCAGACCCGAAAGCACTGGACCGAAGGCCCGATTGCTGAACGGGGCTATCCGAACTGGCTGATCTTTCACGACTTTCTCCCCCAGCTTCCACCCGATCCAACATAGCACATAAGGCCGCTTGCGCGTCGCAAGCAACCCCTGGAATTCGAGTTCACTCTATACAATATAAGGGTGTCAAGGTCTGACTGTTAAGAATTGACAGTCTGGTGTTTCAGGTGGCGCAGAGGGCGAAATACATCGGCTTGCGCCATGTCTGCCAGCGCTCAATTCCGGTTATGGAGGCTAGGGTCGGAATCGAACCGGCGTCCACGGCTTTGCAGGCCGCTGCATGACCACTCTGCCACCTAGCCCTAGGGGATCAGGAAATTCTGGAGCGGGAAACGAGGCTCGAACTCGCGACCTCAACCTTGGCAAGGTTGCGCTCTACCAACTGAGCTATTCCCGCGCTGTCCAGGACGCCGCAGAATGGTGAAGTCCACCCGTGAGCAAGTCAAGGCAAGCGCACGACTTTTGCCCTGCCGCGGTGGCAAGATGCGAAGGTACGCGATCATGCAACACGCATGGAGCGCGGCGATGGGGAAACGATGACTACCTCGCTACAGCGCCTGCTGCCTCTGTTCGAGCGCGAACGCGCCCGCGCCGAGGCGATGGTGCTTGCGACGGTCGTTCATACGGCCGGGCCGACCTACACCAAGCCCGGGGCACAGATGCTCATTTCCGGCAGCGGAGAATATGCGGGATTACTCTCCGGCGGGTGTCTGGAAGGCGATCTGAGCGAGCGCGCGAAGCGCGTGCTCGCCGACGGCGCGGCGGAAATCGTGCGCTACGACATGCGCAGCTCCGACGATCTGCTGTTTGGGCTGGGCTCCGGCTGCGAGGGCGCCATGGAGATCCTGCTGCAGCGCATCGAGGCGGCCACGACCTGGCAGCCCCTGCGCCGTCTGGCCGAGGCTTGGGCAGCCCGACGCTCACAACGGCTGCTGCTGATTGTCCGAGCTGGCGGCGGCTCGTCGGCAACGGCAGGCGCCGGCATTTTCCTGGCTGACGGCGAGCCCTTCGGCGCACTGAGCCCGGCGACCGTGGACGCATTGCACCATTTTGCAGCTCGATTGCCTGCAGGCCAGGAGAACCGGCTGCTTGCACAGGCGCTGCCGGGCACCGACCTTCTGGTATTGGACCAGTCGGCTCCGCCGCGCGTGCTGCTGCTGGGGGCGGGACCGGACGCGCTGCCCGTGGCGCAGCTGGTCACGTTTCTCGGCTGGAGCCTGACCGTGGTGGACCATCGAAGCCATTACGCGCAGGCGAAGCGCTTCGAGCGCGCCGACTCGGTACTCGATGGCGGAGCCGCAGCGCTGTCGGAGTTGCTGCAGCTGGGCGATACCGCATTCGATGCGAGCATCGTCATGAGCCACCATCTGCTCACAGACCTGGCGTACCTGCGGGTGCTCGCGACCAGCGAGATTCCCTATGTCGGTCTGCTCGGACCCGCCTCCCGCCGCGACCGCCTGCTCCGCGAGCTCGGTACCACCGCGGCTGCGCGACTACAGCCGCGGCTGCGCGCGCCGGTGGGGCTGGACCTGGGCGCCGCCGCGCCCGAAGCCATCGCCCTGGCAATCGTCGCAGAGATCCAGGGATTTCTCGCTGGCGACGCCACCGGGCGGCCGCTGAGCATGCTGAACGACGCGGCGAGCTGCGTGCCGCCCGCGGCGGTGCCGGCCGTTGGCAACCCCGCCATGGGCGAGCGAGCGTGAGCAGCCGGGGCGCTTCCCTCAGTCTACATACCGTCGTACTGGCCGCTGGTGCCTCCACCCGTTTCGGATCTCCCAAGCAGCTGGCGAGGTTCCAGGGTCAAACCCTGCTGCAGCGAGTGCTCGCAACCGCGAACGAAGTCACCGCTACGACCATTACGGTCGTCGTAGGCGCCCATGCGGCCGAAGTCGTCGGGGTGCTGCCGCCCGGACGTGCCAGCGTGCTGGTGAACCGCGAGTGGCAGGAAGGGATTGCGAGCTCGCTGCGCGCCGCCGTGCGGGCCCTGCCAGGGGCCTGCGATGGTGTGCTGGTGTTGCTCGCCGATCAACCGCTGGTCGGTGCCGCGGGCGTGAACCGCCTCGTCAGCGTGTGGCGCAGCCAACCGAAGCGCATCGTTGCGTCACTATATGAAGGCGTGACAGGGGTCCCGGCGATCTTTCCCCGCTGGTGCTTCAGCGAACTGTGCGCACTTCAAGGGGACCAAGGCGCACGTGCCCTGATCCTGCGTCATGCCGACCACGTTACCCGTATGGAACACCCCGAAGCCGGGGTGGACATTGATCAGCCCGAGGATCTGCTCAGCCTGACGTGAGCCTCAAACGACCGCGGGCCCTGCAGCCTCTTCGGCTACAGGACCCGCAGCGGTCGTTTCGATGAGTTGAAGTACCCGATTAGCGGACGTGGATGCCGCCGCCGGTTACCGCCTACCGCTGACGGCTGCCGCTGTACCGCCGCCGCTCATGCCGCCGGCCGCTGCCGTACCACCACCGCTCATGCCGCCGGCCGCTGCCGTACCGCCACCGCTCATGCCGCCGGCCGCTGCCGTACCGCCACCGCTCATGCCGCCAGCCGCTGCCGTACCGCCACCGCTCATGCCGCCGGCCGCTGCCGTACCGCCACCGCTCATGCCGCCAGCCGCTGCCGTACCGCCACCGCTCATGCCGCCAGCCGCTGCCGTACCGCCACCGCTCATGCCGCCGGCCGCTGCCGTACCGCCACCGCTCATGCCGCCGGCCGCTGCCGTACCGCCACCGCTCATGCCGCCAGCCGCTGCCGTACCGCCACCGCTCATGCCGCCGGCCGCTGCCGTAGTGCCGCCAGCCAAGCCCGCACCTGACGCAATCAGGGCTGTCCCCGACACATTCACGCCGCTGACACCCGCGACGCTCGTGCCGCCGGCTGTAATGCCCATTTGATATGCACTATCACCCGTCGCGGTCGCAACGAGTAACCCCTTGGCGACCGGCTCTGAACCCGCAATTGCGATCACGTCACCCACCGATGGAGCAACAAACTGCGGGTTTCCGAGCTGCGAAGTGAAATCGACAGTTAGCCCATCGACATCAGCTTGCCCTAACAGGGCGTCAACGTTCGTTACAACGCCCTTTACGAATACTGGATCTCCATTAGCTCCGTAGTTGGGAGTCCCCTCAACAACGGCGTTCGTGATGGAGCCATCCTTATCCAGGATCCCGTACACGTTAACTATCTGCCCGACTGCCAACTGATCGGACTGCGCCTGAAACTTCTGGCCGAGAACAGTAACTGTGTCAGTTGATCTGTCGAGCTGTTGAACAGGCGCAGAGAATAGAAGCTCTCTGCCAGTGTTCGCGTTTGCACAGGTTAATGCAGCCGCAGCGGAAAGTGCGCCGACAGCGAGTGAAGCTCCAATTCTACGTCTCATTACTCTTCTCCCCAGGTTTCCGTCGGCCAAACGACCCCTAACTTGCGTGGGCAAATTGCTTGCCTTCGATTTCAGATTCGTTCCGTGCTTCTTCAAAGAAAAATGTCCCCAATCCGAAGCGGACGCCGCGGCTATCGCGGAATTCGACTTCTTGAGACTCAAGCCACCGATCCATGTCCTCCAACACCGGCTGCAAGCGCGTGTGTATGTATTTCAGTATCGCGTCTCTAAATTCGCGCTTTACAGGGCCGCTGGTGGAAACAACAACTTCGTAATAGGAAGGTTCGTCTGCCTTCCTCATGAGGTTGTGAACGAAGTTATCGATGAGTGCGCCGACGTAGCGGCCCATTCGAGCTATCTGGAACGAATCAACGCCTGCGGGTATGAAGACGCGGCTGACACAGCGGACGAACTTTTCTACATGTACTTCGACACAACCAGCCGCCAGCAGCTCGTCCAGGATCAAGCCCACATCGCTGCTAGCACCTGCAGCTTCTACTAGTTCATTGAAGGTCTTGAAGCCGCGCTCAGGCTTCAGAGAAAGGTCAAGTGGGGCGCCATACGGCGTACTGAATTTTGTATCGTCGTGCCAAGTAGACAGCACCCTGGTTAATTCATCGAGCTTGTGTGAGCTTCGAGCGCGGAGTCCCCGCTTTGCCGCGCGCCTAGAAAGCAACGCCTCAACCTCGCCGCGATTGAGCCCGGCCATGAGAGCGAGACGTGGCGCTGTAGCCGGTCGCCCCTGCTCCTTCAACTTCTCGGCCAACGTCTCCAAGTAAAGTGTCCGAAATATTTCGCCTATGTCCTGCGCTGTCACGCCGTAGCCCAGGACCACGGGCATCAGCGGACGCAAAAGCGCCTCAATGGCGTCTAGGAACGCCTCGCCCTCGACCTTTTTTTCCTTATCGCCGGAGAGCAGAAGCGACTCCCTTCGTCAAGAGGCCTAGTGAGACTTGTGCCACAGTCCTGCGTCTATATGCGTAACAATATCCGGCCTACAGCACTTATGTCAATGGAATTGAGGGGTTGCATCATGGGCAACGGGTTCCCGTAACGTCACGATTTAGTTCTCGCAGCCCCTCCAGAGCGGTGGGCCGCCAGCAGCTCGTTGTTGTCTCTGGCTGCTTCAGAGGATCGCTACGGCCAATGCCGGACAGCTATATGTCTTTGAATATATAGGCCTGTACGCCCATTATGATTTTTTTTCCGACCGTTCCCGCCTTGGGGACCGAACGAGCCATCAACCAACGATTACACATCTCGGTCAGATTCACGATCGGTTCGCGCATTACATCTTGAAGATCATCAAAGTCACTTTCTGATAGCTCAGCGAACGCCTGCCTTTCGGGGCGGGCCTGGCCGGCTTCGTTGAGGGTTCGAGCGTTGTAGTAGGTGGTGTTTAGGAACCATTTGATAGAGCGAATGGCATGCGCAAGCAGGAGCGTTTGATTTCCTGTTAGAAGGACGCATGCGCCTAAGTGGCCGACGTTGCGGGAGCCCACGCGTTCAACGATCCTCGTTTCCATACCTATCCGCAGGATTTCACTTACCTGCCGGCCGGGGAAATAGGCCTGAACAAGGGCAGAGAAGCTGGGCGCCGGACCAACGATAGGAATGACTCTAGGGCGCCCGGAACCATCTACGTACAGGTGGCTTTCCGCCCATTCGTTGGCCAGTTTGCCCAGGTCCGAAACATCCTGAAATAGTCTCGTGCTCGCCGGAATTCCGCTATTGGACGATGTTCTAATCTCCGTAGCTACCTTTCGCAGCTTTCTTTCTGTTATCCCGTGCCTTCTGAGGGTGTCCATGCAGACACCCAGCATCTCACGGGCTAGGTCAAGACGGAGGTTCTCGGCACTGCGTTTAGGTGAGCGCCCAGACCTCGTTCCCACTCTATTCATTCCCACCTCCCTCGCCATAAGTGATCACCCCTTCCCCTCAAAAACCGTGACCGCGAGGCGAACTCTTCTGCCGCTACGGGACGTCGGGTAACGTCTGCGCTCCGAGGCCAGCTCCGCCTCGAGTGACTGCAGAAAGGCCGTCGCGCGACGGTTGATGACCTCCCGCACGACCGGCGCCCTGTCCTCCGCGACTTCGATGGCGGGCACCGAATCGTAGAAAGGCGCGTCGCGAGCGCCACGCAGACTGCCCATCAGGGTCTCCACCAGTTGCTTCGAACGTGTGCCGATCTCCCGGATGTTGGAGAGGTTCAGGCCAGGAACGCGCACGGAACGGCTGCGGGCGCGCACGCGCTGCTCGGGCAGTCGCTCGACGACGCCCGCTCGCTGCAGCTCCCGCAATACCACTCCCGGGGTGGGACCGGGCAGATAAGTGCGTGCCAGAGCCTCGAAGCTCGGGGGCGGGCCCTTCTCGGGCAGGTCCCGCGGTTTGCCGCTGCCATCCAGATACCTCACGTTCGAGTACCACGCCCGTAGCAACCTGGTCGCGGCGTGTCCCTTGCGCTGGCGCGCTTCGGCGATCTTCGGCGGTTCGCGCAGCAGGCGGCGTACGAAGTTGCGATGCACCCCGGTCACGAGCGCCACCCGCACGTCCGACGGATCGGGGCCACCCCCCCGGCTCGCGAGCCACTGCCGTGATTTGTGCACGAACAGGCCGCGCAGCAGGCTCTCGGCTTCCGGACTGGTGATTCCCAGCTCGAGGAACAGCTCCACCAGGGGCTCGACCGCCACCATGGCCGCCAGCGCCATGGCGGCCCGGGCGCTCGTCGCGGCCGCGGTCGACCGCGCACCTCCCGTGCGCGCCGCTCCGGGGCGCGCCACCCTGCGGCCGCCCCGCTGGGATCCATCGAATTCGTTCATTACAGGTTCACCACGGCCGATATTGCCACAATTATGGCAATCGAAGTTGCTATAATTGTGGCATATCGTCGGCCAGACTCTCTATGGTGCCCGGTGCCGACCGCTCTCGCAGAATTCCGCTACCACGTCGACCGGGCCGGTCGACAGCACTTCAATTTCGCGCAGCGCGTATGGCTGCGGCGCGCGGTCCGCATGGCCTGCACGCGCGCTCATTCGACCGCGCTCACCACGCTGGCGGTAAATCTGCTGACCCGGGCGCTGGAGGAACGTGACCGGCGGGCCGCCGCGGGCGTCACCCGCCGCCGCGCGATCGGTCTCGCGCGTCAGTTCGCCGAGGATTGCCTGCTGACCGCCCCCGAGGATGCCTGGGTCATCCCGCGGGACACCATCCGGGCCTGGATCCGCGCGCGGTCGCGTAGTCGCCCCCTGCCGGGCGCCGCGCCCGGACGGTGGCGCGCAGAGCTTCGCTCGCGCCGGGAGCAGGCGCCAGATCCATAGGCAGACTTGGGGGGGTCGGCCGGGGGTCGACCCGGATTCGGCCCGGAGCCGGCGGACCGGGAGTCGGGGCTTGGCTCGCGCACCGCTGGCGCGCGACACTGAGACTCCGCGTCGCCGCCGACCGGCGGAGCCCCGCGGACCCAGAACCAGCGCTCCAACACGTGCAGATCACCCCGGGTAATCGCAAACGGCTGCTGCTTTCGGGCCTGGTGCTCGCACCCCTGTGCCGCATTCCGGCGGTGCGACCACACGGGTCGCCGTCCGGCATCCCGTCGGTCTCGTCGGCCTTCGCAGCCGCGCCGGTGCCTCGGGCGGCGGCGGTCGTGTTCGTTGCCGACGCGGCGTCGCCGCTCCCGGATTCGCAGTCCCCCGCGGCAGCGGCTTCCGACACATCCTCTCTGACCGGCCGGGGCCAGCCCTCTCCTCCCTCCTCGCCTGCGGTACCCGCGCCCGCCAGTGGGCCGAGCGCACCCGCCGCACCCTCGTCGCCCGCAGTCCCGCCGCCGTCCGAGGCCGCGCCGCCTGGCACTCCGGGGGGATCAGGGGCCCCCGGGGCCCCACCCGTGACGCCGCCGCCCGCGACCACCGCCCCCGTCACGCCGGCCGCCTCCGAGGAGGACATCCTCGGTCCTGATTCCTTCTATCCGGCGCTGATCGGAATGCAGTACACGTTCATCCTGCAACACCAGTCGGCGCTGCATTCCCCCTACGCCGGACCGCTGAGCCTGAAGGCCGGCGGGGATACGCAAACGACCAACACGATCGGCCTGTACACCGGCTGGGCACCCCTGACCTGGGGGCAGCTGTACCTGGACGTAGAGAAGTTCATGGGCGCCGGCGTCAGCAACACCACCGGCCTGGCCGCCTTCAGCAACGGTGATGTGGTGCCCGAGAGCCCCTCGCTGGTCCGGAAACAGTTCTACATTGCACGCCTGTACGCGCGCTTCATGTTGCCGCTGGGCAGCGGCGTCGTTCCGGTGGATCGTGCGCAGGACCAGATCGGGGGAACGGAGGCCGCGCAGCGGCTGGAGCTGAAAGTGGGGCGCATGGCCCTGCCCGATGACTTCGATCAGAATCGCTACGCGAACTCCGCGCGCACGGAGTTCCTCAACTGGGCGCTGATCAACGATACCGCTTGGGATTACGCCGCCGACACGCGCGGCTACACCGACGGCATCCTGCTGGGTTACATCAGCCCCGCCTGGTCGCTGAAGTACGGCATCTATCGCATGCCCGAGGTGGCCAATGGCGAGACTCTGGTGGGCTCGCTGTCGCGCGCGAGCGGTCAGAACGTGCAGTTCAGCTACACGGGTCTTCCGACCGGCACGGTCGTACGCCTGCTCGGCTATCTCAATACCGCGTCCATGGGGGACTACGAGCAGGCGCTGGACCTGGCGGCAGCCACACACTCGCAGCCCGATGTCGCGGCCACCGCCGCGCCCGGTCGGCAGAAACACGGGTTCGGCCTGGACGCCGAGCAGGCGCTCGCGGATGACGGAGCAACGGGAATGTTCGTGCGCTGGGGCTGGAACGATGGCCGGGAGCAGAGCTTCGTCTACACCGAGGCCGACCAGACGCTGAGCGCCGGGGTGCAGATCTCGGGAGAGCAATGGCACGAGCCCAGTGCGCAGCTGGGCTTCGGCCTGGCGAGCGACTCCCTGTCCGCCGCGCACCGCGCCTACCTCGCAGCGGGCGGTTGCGACTTCATGCTGTGCGACGGCCGGTCGGCTTACGGGAGCGAGCAGTTGATGGAGATCTATTACCGGCTGGAGCGCATCTGGCCCGAGGATCCGGGTCCGGTGCGCTGGCAGCTCGGGCCGGACTTCCAGCTGATCCGCAATCCCGGCTACAACCGCAACAGTGGACCGGCACGTTTCTGGTCCCTGCGACTGCACGTCGAATACTAGCGCGGCCCACGTTTATGCCCCCTGCGGACTGACCGAGGGGTAAGATTTCGCCCCATGAGAAGCTTGATCATCGAGGACGATCCGGCGACCGCACGCTATGTCTGCAACGGCCTGGAAGAGGCTGGGCACATGGTGACGCGCTGCGATAACGGCCTGGACGGCCTGCACGCGGCGATCAACGAGAGTTGGGATCTCATCATCCTCGACCGGCTGTTGCCCGGCGGGGTCGATGGCCTGTCGATCGTGGCGCGGCTGCGGGAGCTGGGCAAGGGTACTCCGGTGCTGATCCTCAGCGCGCTCACCAGCACCGATGAGCGCGTGCGCGGTCTGCGTCTCGGCGGCGACGATTACATCTCCAAGCCGTTTGCGTTCGCGGAGCTGATGGCGCGCGTGGAGGCGCTGCTGCGACGCTCGACTCCCGCGCACGGCGGCACTCGTCTGCAGGTTGCGGACCTCACGGTGGACCTGCGGACTTTCCGCGTCGCGCGCGGCAGTACGCCGATCATTCTGCAGCCTCGGGAGCTGCGTCTGCTGACCTATCTGATGCGCTATGAGGGTCAGGTGGTTACGCGCACGATGCTGCTGGAGGCCGTCTGGGACTGCCACTTCGATCCCCAGACCAATGTCATCGACGTGCAGATCAGCCGCCTGCGCAGCAAGGTGGACAAGGGCTTCTCGCCACCGTTGATCCATACGATCCGCGGCGTGGGTTACGTGCTCGGCACGCGCGGGACCACGGTGACGGCAGACAACGCCGCCACGGCCAACGGCAGCGCGGACGGCGGTGAGACTGCTTGCGTCTGAGCCGCTCAATCGCCGCGCAGCTGGCGCTCGGCAACGGTGCGCTGCTCGCCATGCTGATCCTGATCACCTCGGGAGTGTTCTATTTCGGCACCGTCGGGGTACTGGATCGCAGCGTCGACGGCAAGATCGTCTCGATTTCCAATCGGCTCGTCAAAACCTACGGCAATCGCCCCGTCGCGGCGCTGGCGCGCGAGATCGGAGAGGAGCTCACCGACGGGATCGACAGTGATACCGAGATCTTTCTGGTCACATCGCCCTCGGGGCAGCCCGTGGTCGGCAATCTCTCGCGCTGGCCCGGCGCCGGCACTCCGCTCGGTCAGCTGGTCAATCGCGAAGTGATCCGCGACGGCCGACCGTCCTCGGCGCGTCTGTATGTGCGCGCCCTGCCGCAGGGCGGATTGCTCTACATCGGTCGCGATCTCTCGGAGCAACGCTCGATCCGTGACCTGGTGCTGCACGCGCTCGAATCGGCAGCCGCGCTGTCGCTGGTGCTGGTGGTCGCCGGTGCGTGGTTGCTGCACTTTCAGATCGAGCAACGCATTGGCGCCATCCGGCGCACGGCCTCGGAGATCGAGGGGGGGAATCTGCAGCGCCGCATCGACGTCTCCGGCGGCGACGAGTTCGCCCGCCTGGGGGTGGACATCAATCGCATGCTGGACCGCATCGAGCAGCTGATGAGCGGGGTGCGTGACGTCTCCAATGCGATCGCTCACGACCTGCGCACGCCGCTCGGTCGCGTGCGCGCAGGACTCGACGAGGCGCTGCGGCGACACCAGTCGGCGCTGCCGTCCGCCAGCCCGGCGCAGCTGCCCGCCAACCCGGCGCAGCTGCCCGCCAGCGGGGAACTGACCAGTGCCGCGCGCGCGGCCATCGAGGGCATCGACGACCTGATCGTGGTGTTCAACAAACTGCTGCAGATCGCCGAGGCCGAATCCGGCATGCGTACGCAGTCCTTCGCGCCGGTGGATCTGACGCTCATCGGACGCGACATGGTCGAGCTCTACGACGCGGCCGCCGAGGAAGCCGGCGTGCGGCTGACCGCCCCGCCGGGGCAGCTACCCGTGTGGACCGACGGGGATCACGACCTGATCGCCGGCGCCGTGGCCAGCATGATCGACAATGCCATCAAGTACGCAGGCCCTGGTGCCGACGTCGAGGTATCGGCCTGGTCGGCGCCGCAGGGGGTATGCATCAGCGTGCGCGACAACGGTCCCGGTGTACCCGCTGCGGAGCTGCCGCGGTTGACCGAGCGGTTCTATCGCATGGACCGCTCGCGCAATCAGCCCGGCAACGGATTGGGCCTCGCGATCGTCTCGGCGACCGCCGCGTTGCACGGCGGCCGCCTGCAGCTCTCGGATGCATCCCCCGGCCTGCGTGCGTCGATGTGGTTGCCGCATGCCGCCTCGGTACCCGCCGCGCGGCCGCCGGGCCAGCGCCTCGGCGAGCCACAATCGGCCGGCACCGAGGACTCCGGCGCCGTCCTCGCCTAGTCAGCAGCCTGGCGGACCGACAAGCTGCCAGCCAACCTTTCCAACCAGTAATCCCTTCGCAAGATGACGGTAACAACGGGCCGGGCACAATGCCGGGCTCCCGCTCTCCAGCCGTGCTTGCGAGGATTCCATCGTGCGACTGCACTGCGCTGCGCCGTGGCTGTCGACGGCCATCATCGTTCCATACGTGTGCATGCTGAGCGGCTGCGGTGGCGGGACCGCCGCCAACGCGCAGACCGCGAGTGCCGCGCAATCGAGTGGCGCTCCGGCCGCGACCGCCAACCAGAGTGTCGACCTGAACCCCTCGCAGCTGCAGTTCGTCTCGGTCGCACCCGCGGGCCAGCGCGTCTTTACCGTCGAGAGTGAGGCGGTCGGTGTCGTCGATTACGACGAAGATCTGGCGGTGCAGGTCTCTCCGCCGTATGCAGGCCGCATCGTGGAACTGCGCGCGCGCGCGGGCGATCGCGTGCGCCGCGGGCAGCAGCTCTTCAGCATCGCCAGTCCCGACCTCGTACAGGCCGAATCCACGCTGATCAGCAGCGCCGCCACGCTCGCGCTCGATAACAAGGCCCTCGCGCGCGCCACGGGTCTGTATGCCGCGCGCGGCATCGCCCAGAAGGACTACGAGCAGGCCGTGTCCGACCAGCAGACCGCCGAGGGCGCCTATGAGGCCGCACACGATGCCGTGCGCATCTTCGGCCTGACCGACGCCGAGATCGATCGGATCGTCGCGCAGCGGCACGTCGATGCCAGCATGCCGGTCCTGAGCCCGATCGATGGCATCGTCACCGCTCGCAATGCGGCGCCCGGTACGCTGGTGCAGCCCGGAAGCGCACCGGCACCCTATACCGTGGCCGACGTGCGCACCAAGTGGCTGCTCGCGCAGGTGCCCGAGGAGCAGCTGCCGCGGCTGCGTCTCGGCGAGCAGATCGACGTGAAGATACCGGCGCTGCCCCAGTGGGTGTTCCACGGCCACATCAGCAACATCGGCGAGGCGCTCGATCCCAACACCCGGCGCGTGACCGTGCGCAGCGATGTGGCCGACCCCGACAATGCACTGCATCCGCAGATGTTTGCGACCTTCACGCTGCACCTGGGCAACCCCACGCAGTCGGTTGCCGTGCCCTATGACGCCGTGGTGCGCGAAGGTGACGGCACCATGAGTGTTTGGGTAACCACCGACCGGCGTCACTTCGTGCGGCGCACGATCCAGCTGGGCGAGCAGCAGGACGGGTACGACCAGATCCTCGCTGGTCTGCAGAGCGGGGAGCTGGTGGCCACGACCGGCGCGCTGTTCATCAGCAACGCCTCGGTCATCGGCGCGGCTGAATAATGCTCAAGGCGTTGATCTCCACGGCGCTGCTGCGCCGGCCGCTGATGCTGCTCGGACTGGTGGCGTTCTTCGCGGCCGGGCTGATCGCCTACTCGCGCCTCAATATCGAGGCCTACCCCAACCCCGCCCCGGTGATCCTGGAGATCACCGCGCAGGCCCCCGGGCTGTCGGCCGAGGAGATGGAGCGCTACTACACCGTCCCGATGGAGGTGGGGCTGGCGGCCACTCCCGGGGTCAACAACATCCGCTCGACCTCGTTCTACGGCCTCTCCTTCGTGCGTGTGACGTTCAACTATGGGGTGGATTACTACTTCGCCTACACGCAGGCGGCGCTGTCGCTGCAGCAGAACGTCTCGTTGCCCAACAACGTGACCCCGCAGATCCAGGCCTCCAGCCTGGTGGGAGAGATCTATCGCTATCAGGTGGTCGGCCCGCCGCACTTCGGTGTCACGAACCTGCGCACGCTGCAGGACTGGGTGCTGCAGCGGCGGCTGCTGACCGTGCCCGGAGTGGTGCAGGTCGTGGCCTGGGGCGGCACCACGAAAGAGTACGAGGTCATCGCCGACCCGCACCGGCTGCAGGCCTATCAGATCACGGTCCCGCAGCTGCTGCAGGCGCTCGGCAATTCGAACATCAATGTCGGCGGCCGCACGATCGACTTCGGCGAGCAGTCGGTCAACGTGCGCGGTCTCGGCCTGATCGGCTCGGTGGACGACATCGGCAACGTCGTACTGCGCCAGTCCGGCGGCACCCCGGTGCTGGTGAAGGACGTCGCGCAGGTGCAAATCGGCTATCTGCCGCGGCTCGGCCAGGCCGGCCGCGACGGCGATGACGACGCGGTGCTGGCGATCGTCGTCATGAATCAGACGCTGCATACCAGGGACGTGCTCGCGCGCGTCAAGGACGAGATCGCGCTCATCAACAGAGACGGCACGCTGCCACCGGGCGTGAAGGTCGTCCCCTACTACGATCGCTCGACGCTGGTCAATGTGACCACGCACACGGTCGTGCACAATCTGCTGTACGGCTGCACGCTGGTATTCCTGGTCCAATGGATCTTCCTCGGCGATCTCGGCAGCGCCGTGGCGATCGCGCTGACCATTCCCTTCGCGCTGTTCTTCAGCATCATCATGCTGGTGATCAGCGGGCAGTCCGCCAACCTGCTCTCACTCGGCGCCGTCGACTTCGGAGTGATCGTCGACTCGGCGGTGATCCTGGTGGAAAACGTGTTTCGCAACTTCCAGAAGCCGCGCGAGGAGCGCCGCGCGGTGCTCGACGACTATCTGCAGCGGCACCCCCTCGAGGGGGCCGTGGGATGGACAGACCGGCTGCGGCTGATGTTCATCAGCGCCGCGCAGGTCGATCGCGCGGTGCTGTTTTCGACGCTGATCATCGTGGCGGCATTTCTGCCGCTGTTCACCATGCGGGGAGTGGAGGGCCGGATCTTCGGCCCGATGGCGCTTACCTACGGCTATGCGCTCGCCGGAGCCCTGATCTGCACCTTTACCATCACACCGGCGCTGACCTCGCTGCTGCTGCCGCGACACGTCAAGGAAGTGGAGACGGGGTTCGTGCGCGCGCTGCGCAAGCTGTACACGCCGGTGCTGCGCTGGGCACTCGATCACCGCGGGGCCACGGTGGCGGTGGGCGCCGCGTTCCTCGCCATCGCCGTGATACTGCTGACGCAGCTGGGCAGCGAGTTTCTGCCGACACTCGAGGAGGGCAACCTCTGGATCCGCGCGACGCTGCCGCCGACGATCTCGCTGGAGGCCGGCGACGCGATGGTCAACCGCATGCGTCAGATCATCGGGGCATATCCGGAGGTCATCACGGTGACCTCCCAGCACGGCCGTCCCGATGACGGCAGCGACGCGTCGGGATTCAATAACGTGGAGCTGTTCTGCCCTCTCAAGCCCTTCGATCAGTGGCCACGCGGTGAGAACAAGGCCAAGCTCATCGATCAACTGCAACAGCAGCTGACCGGGGCATTCGTGGGCACGGATTTCAACTTCTCGCAGTACATTCAGGACAACGTCGAGGAGGGGCTCTCGGGCATCAAGGGCGCCAATGCGGCCAAGATCATCGGACCGGACCTCACGGTGCTCGAGCGGCTGGCCGGCGAGGTGTACACGCAGATGCAGCATGTGCGCGGCGTCGAGGACCTGGGCATCTTCCACGTGCTCGGTCAGCCCAATCTCGACGTGCGCATCGATCGCGCCAAGGCTGCGCGCTACGGGCTCAACACCGGCGATATCACCTCGGTACTGCAGGCGGCCATGGGCGGCACGCAGGCGACCACGGTGCTGGAGGGCGAACGCGAGTTCGAGCTGGTCGTGCGCTTCCCGGAAAGCTACCGTGACAACATCGATGCGGTGCGTAGCCTGCAGATCGGCTACCAGAACGCGGCCGGTGGCGTCTCTTACATCCCGCTGTCCGAAGTCGCCGACATCTCGCTGGACACCGGTGCCACGTTCATTTACCACGAGCGCAACGAGCGGCTGATACCCGTCAAGTTCAGCGTGCGCGGCCGCGATCTGGGCTCCACCGTGGCGGAGGCGCAGGCGCTCATCGCGCGCAATGTGAAGCTGCCGCAGGGTTACCGCATCGAGTGGGCCGGCGAGTTCGCGGAGCTGCAGCAGGCGCGAGGACGGCTGATGATCGTGGTGCCGATCGCGATCGCCTGCATCCTCGTGCTGCTCTATGGCCTGTTCAACTCGCTGCGCGACAGCCTGCTGACGCTGGTGGGTATTCCCTTCGCGATCGCCGGAGGCGTGATCGCGCTGTTCATCTCCGGACAGAATCTGAGCATTTCCGCCGATATCGGCTTCGTATCGCTCTTCGGCGTCTCGGTGATGAACAGCATTCTGATCGTGACCTACTTCGTACAGCTGTGGAGCGAAGGGCAGCCGCCCGAGCAGGCCATGTTCAACGCCGCCTCGCAGCGCATGCGCTCGATGATGATGGCGGCCCTGTCGGCCTGCCTGGGGCTGCTGCCGGCGGCGGTCTCCACCGGTATCGGCAGCCAGGTGCAGCGCCCGCTCGCCACCGTGGTGGTCGGCGGCATGCTGCTCGGACCCATCATGCTGCTGATCGTCGCTCCGGCGCTGCAGATGATGTTCCTCGGCAAGTCGCCGCAGGCATTGCGCGCGCGCGCAAGCGTGGACGACGGCGAGATCTGAGTCAGATCTGACAGGAGGCGGCAGGCCATGCGCCATCAATCAGCACTCACGGCACTGTTCGCCGGATTCGCGCTGGCGCTCACGGCCTGCGCCGTGGGTCCGGACTACCACCGGCCGGGCACCGCGCCGGCCGGCGGCTACAGCCCTGCCCCGCTGCCGGCGGCCACGGCCTCGGTTCCGGGCACCG
>JASHSK010000356.1 GCA_030038755.1 Gammaproteobacteria bacterium | reverse complement strand
GTTGAGGATAGCTGCCGCCGGCCGAGTCGACGCTGACGCGGTATTTGCCGTCAACGATCATGGTCGGCGTGGAATCGACCAGGCAGGTCTTCACGAACTGATCGGCCTGGCGCATCTGGACATCCATGCTGAAGGAATTCGCCGTGGCGAGAAACGTCGCTGCCTTCACCGGAGCCTGCGTTGCGTAGAACGCGGCTATATCGTCGATGGTCGGTGCCGGGTGCTTGATCTGATCGGTCCCGTAGACGACGACCGCGAGCTGGCCCGTCTTCCAGACCGCATCGAACATGGCGTCGTGCATGCGCGGGGTGACCAGACCCAGGTCCTTCGCGGCCAGGTAGCCTCGCTGGAACACCGGCCAGTCCTCCGCCGGACTGAAGGAGGCCGGCACGTAATCGAGCACCACGTTGCGCGGCAGGTGCGCCCCGTACTCGGAGAGCATTGTGTGAAACGCGTTGCAGGCCGGGCAGGCGTAGGAGAACACCTCGGTGACCTCCACCATGCCCGCAGGGACGTTCAGCGGCTGCTGCGGCTCGACGGCGAAGTAGTTGACGCCTTCGACCGGATCGGCTGCGCCGGCCATCGGTACATACGCCGCGAGCCCCGCGCACACCAGCAACACTGCCGTCAACCTCTTCATCTGACTCCTCCTTCGCCGCGCGCACTTCGCCGCGCGCGCCGCTGTTCGCCGCGCATGGTGCAACCTCGTTCCGGCACTCTACAATACCGCGCCAATGCATCGCCACTGAGTGCGCCGTCTCATGGATTTCCGCAGCGACAACACGGCCGGCTTCGCTCCCGAGATGCTCGCGGCACTCGCGGCGGCCAATGACGGTCCACGCACCTCCTATGGCGAGGATGCGCAGACGCGCCGCGTGCAGCAGCACCTGTGCGAGCTGTTCGAGACCGATGTGCAGGCCTTCTTCGTCGCCACCGGCACGGCAGCCAACGTGCTGGGCCTGTCGCTGCTGGCCCCTGCCTGGGGTGTGATCTACTGCCACGAAGAAGCCCACATCGCGCTCGACGAATGTGGCGCCCCCGGCTTCTATACCGGTGGCGCGCAGCTGCACACTCTGCGCGGCGAGCACGGGCGCCTCACGGCCGCACAGCTCGCCATGCTGCTGCCCGACGGGCGTGGCGTCGTGCACCACGCGCAGCCCGCGGCGATCAGCCTCAGCCAGGCGACCGAATCCGGTACCTGCTACCATCCCGCCGATCTCGCCGCCATCGCCGAGGTGGCGCACGCGCATGGACTGCGCGTACACGTGGATGGCGCGCGCTTCGCCAACGCCGTCGCCTTCCTCGGTGCGACTCCCGCGGAGCTGTCGTGGCGCGCCGGCGTCGACGTGCTCAGCTTCGGGGCCAGCAAGAATGGCGCGCTCGCAGCCGAGGCGATCATCGTGTTCGATGCGGCGCTGGCAGCATCGCTCGGTTACCGGCGCAAGCGCGGTGGACACCTGTTTTCGAAGATGCGTGTGCTGTCGGCGCAGCTCGAGGCCTACCTCACGGACGGCCTGTGGCTGCGGCTCGCGCGAGCGGCCAATGCCCTCGCGCAGCGGCTCGCCACCGGCCTCGCCGTCATTCCCGGCGTGCGGCTGATGCATCCGGTGGAGGCGAACGAGGTCTTCGTGCAGTTGCCCGAGTCTGTGATCGGCGCACTGCTGGCCGACGGCTTCCGGTTCTATCGCTGGCCCGATGAGGGCAGCACCACGATCCGACTGGTCACGGCCTTCGACGCGCGCGAGGCTGACGTCGCGGCCCTGATCGAGGCGGTGCGGCGCCACGCCGCCCGTTAGGCGACGTTGGTGAATGTCCCGGCGTCGGTGAATGTCCAGGCGTCGGTGCGTGTCCCGCGCTCGAGCGTTACGCGCTTTGCGCCCAGTCCCACCGGGTTGCTGCACCTCGGGCATGCGTTCGCCGCGCTCACGGCCTTTGACGCCGCGAGCCCCGGCGGGTTCGTGCTGCGCATCGAGGATCTGGACCAGGGCCGCTGCCGGGCGCAATTCGACGCGGCGATCCTGGAGGACCTGACATGGCTGGGCTTGACATGGCCTCCGCCGGTGCTGCGTCAATCGAGCCGCGGCGGCGCCTATCGCGCCGCATTGGCCGCGCTCGAAGGACTCGGCGTCACCTATCCCTGCTTCTGCACACGCTCGGAGATCGCCGCGGAAATCGCGCGCGCGGCGCAGGCACCGCATCGCGCCGACACCACCGGCACTGCCGCCTATCCCGGCACCTGTCGCTCCCTGAGCGCGAGCGAGCGCGCACGGCGAGCGGCCGGCGCAGAAGCCTTCGCCGTACGGCTGGACAGCGCACGCGCGGCCCACGTGATCGATCGCTCCGATCTGCAGTTCACCGAAACCGGTGTGGGTCCGCACGGAGAAACGGGTGCCGTCAGGGTCGACCCGCGGGCGCTCGGTGACGTCGTGATCGCCCGCAGGGATCTGCCGGCCGCGTATCACCTGGCCGTCGTGATCGACGATGCCTTTCAGGGCATTACGTTGGTGACCCGAGGCAACGATCTGTTCGAGGCCACCCACGTGCAGCGGCTATTGCAGGCGCTGCTGGGGCTACCGGCGCCGCGCTACGCGCACCACCGGCTGATCCTGGATCCCCAGGGGCGCAAGTTCTCGAAGCGCGATCACGCCCCGACGCTGCGCGCCCTGCGCGCGCAAGGCGTCACGCCGGGCGAGATCCGCCGCCGGTTGCAGCTGCCTGCCGGTCGCTAGTAGCTCAGGTCCAATCGCCTCCGCCACCCATGTCACCCCCGCCCATGTCACCGCCACCCGCGTCGCCCCCCCAGTCGCCTCCGCTGGTGCCCCAGTCACCGCCACCACCGCCGCCGCCGCCGTCCCAGGAGCTGCCGTCGTTCAGGCCAAAGTCCTGACCACCCATATCGGCGTTGGGTGCGGCCCCCGCGTCCGATAGCGGCCCCCCCGCGCCCGGCGGCATCGAGCCGCCCAGGCCCCCGCCCAGGCCTGCGCCCAAGCCCCCGCCCAGGGCGCGTCCCACCAGCGCCTCGCCCGCGGCGACGCCCGCGCCGACCGCCAGGCCGGTGGCAAGATTGCCCATCAGACCGGAGCCGCCGCCCATCGCGGGCGGCATGCCCCCGCCGTACGGACCGACGTTCGGATAGGGCCCATAGGGGTTGGCGCCCGGGTAGACGCCCGGCTGGCCGACACCATACGGACGCATGACCGCAGTTCGACGCCGCAGCAGCGCAAAAATGAGCGCCACGACGGCGATCGCCAGCACCACTGCGCCCCAGGAAATTCCATGGTGTGCGGGCACCGCCGAGAGCCGCCCGGAAGCAAGCTGCTGCTCGAGCTGCGTGATGGAGGTGGCGTTGGCGAAGGGCAGTCCGGGGCTGAGGCTCTGGGCCGCGCTCAGTTCCTCGCGGGCGCGCGCGAGGTCTCCGGAGCGCGCGAACACCTCGGCGGCCACGTAGTGCGCCTTGCCGTTGGCCGGGTAGTCACGCAGCACCTGTTCGATCATGCTGCGCGCTTCCGCGAGGTGGCCCGCACTCGCGGCCGCGTAGATCTGCTCGGAGGTCGGATCGGATCTCGTGACGACGGCCGTGGCGGGACCGCTCTGCGCCCGTGCCAGGTCGCTCGGCGAGAGCACGGCACCCGTCAGGACGAGTGCACCGCCGAGCAGCAGGGCTGGAAGGATTCTGTTGAGCATGAGGTTCTCCGCGTCGGGGGGTCCTGCCCCGTGGATGGGGACTTTCCCATGGGAATCAAAGGCGGCGGCGCCAGGTTCAGGCCTCCGCCGACTTAGGCCTCCCCGGGGCCGGCGAGTTCCGCAACGCCGCAACGCCGCAGCGCGGCCGCGACGTACTGCTGCGCCGCTCTGCAGGCCTCGACCAGCGGCCGCCCCGCGGCCAGGTAGGCTGCGATCGCGCTCGATGCGCTGCAACCAGTACCGCGCCGCCGCGCCGCCACCCGCGCCACCTCCAGCCGAATCACCGCCTCGCCATCGGCCAGCAGCAGCTGGTCGATCACGCTGCCCGCGGGGGCCGGCGCATGGCCGCCCTTGAGCAGTACGGCGGCCGGCCCGAGCGCGATCAGCGCCTGCAGCTGCGCGAGCTGCGCCGCTTCGCTGGCTGCGAGGGGCTGCCCGAGCAGCGCCGCAGCCTCCGGCAGATTGGGCGTGAGCACGGTGACCCGCGGGATCAGCGCTCGCCGCAGCAGCGCCTCGCCTTCCGGATCCAGCAGCGCGCCGCCGGAGCTCGCGGCAAGCACCGGGTCGAGCACGATGGGAATCGCCGTGCGCGGCAGGGCTTCGGCGACCGCCTGCACCGTCGCCGCGCTCGCGAGCATACCGATCTTCACGGCTCCGATAGCGCCACCCTCGAGCGCCGCCGCGATCTGCGCGCGCACCAGCGCCGGCGGCACTGCATGGACCGCGCGCAGCTGTGCGTCGGTCTGCACGGTCACGGCGGTGACCGCACAGCGTGCCGGGATACCCAGCTGCGTGAGCGTCTCGACGTCGCGCGTCAGCCCGGCCCCGCCGCTGCTATCGGTCGCGGCAATCACCAGCACCGCGCTCATCGGTCGGTCGCCACGAGGATGCCTGTGGCGCCGGCCGCGGTGGCCAGCCAGGCGCGCATACGTTGCTCGGGCTCGGGGTGGCGCACGATGTCAGTCACCACGGCGGCGCAGTCGGCGCCGGCGGCGAATACGCCGGCCAGCCGCTCGAGCGTCAGGCCGCCGATGGCGACCAGCGGAATCGCGCCGATGTGACGCTTCCATTCGGTGATCCGCGCCAGGCCCTGGGCAGACCACGGCATCTGCTTGAGCAGCGTCGGATAGATGGGCCCGAGCGCGATGTAGTCGGGGCGCACGCCCAGAGCGCGATCGAGCTCGGCGTGATCGTGCGTGCTGACTCCCAGCCGCACGCCGGCCCGCCGCAGTGCGCCCAGATCCGCGCCGTCGAGATCGCCCTGACCCAGATGCACGAAATCGCAGCCCTCCTCGAGGGCCAGCTGCCAGTAATCATTGACCACCAGCTGCGCGCCGGCGGCGCGGCAGGTGGCGTGCGCGGCGCGGACCTGCTCGCGCAGCTGCGTGCCCGACGGTTCCTTGATGCGCAGCTGGATGAGTCGCACACCGAGCGGCACGAGGCGCGCCACCCACGCGGCAGTGTCAACGATCGGATAGACGGCAGCGACAGGTCCGGATGCCATCAACCGAGGAACGCCTTGCCGATCACCGGCGTGGAGGGCTGCGCCATCTCGCGCACGGGAATCGGGCCGGCGAGGTAGGCCGCGCGTCCGGCCTGCACGGCCTGCGCGAAGGCGTGCGCCATCGATACCGGATCGCGCGCCTGAGCGACGGCGGTGTTGATCAGCACCGCATCGAAGCCCAGTTCCATGGCTGCTGCGGCATGCGAGGGAGTGCCCAGACCGGCATCCACGATGAGCGGCACGTCGGGGAAGTGGGCGCGCAACGCCCGCAGACCGAATACGTTGTTCAGGCCCCGACCCGAGCCGATCGGTGCCGCCCAGGGCATCAGCACACGGCAGCCGGCCTGGATGAGACGCTCGGCGACCACGAGATCCTCGGTGCAGTAGGGCAGCACCTGGAAATCTTCCTGCGCGAGCAGTCCCGCGGCTTCCACCAGGCCGAATACGTCCGGCTGCAGCGTGTCCTCCTCGCCGATCACTTCGAGTTTGATCCAGCGCGTCTCGAACAATTCGCGCGCCATGTGCGCGGTGGTCACGGCCTCGCGGACCGTGTGGCAGCCGGCCGTGTTGGGCAGCACCGGCACTCCGAAGGACCGCACCAATGACCAGAATCCCTGCCCGGCGCGCTCGCCGGCGGCCTCACGCCGCAGCGCGACGGTGACGGCCGCCGCGTCCGCGGCGCGCACCGAGTGCTCGAGGATCGCCGGTGAGGGGTAGCGCGACGTGCCCAGCAGCAGCCGCGACGGCAGCTCACGCTCGTAGAGGCGCAGCGGATCGGCCGTCTGAACAGTGCGCGTGTCGGCCGGCATGCGCTCAACCGCCCTGCATCGGGGCGAGCACCTCGAGGCGATCGCCGTCGCGCACGCTCACGCCGCCGCGGGCACGCGCCGGCACGAACTCGCCATTGAGCGCGGTGGCCACCAGCGAGTGGCCGTAGCCGAGCTGATCGAGCACCGACGCCACCGTGGGCTCGGCGTGCGCGGCACCATTCAACTCACGCCAGACGCCGTTGAGCCGGATCTTCATGCGTCAACTCCGGGTACGAGCGTCCATGCTGCAGCATCTCGGCCATTCGCCAGGCCAGTGCCGGCGCGAGCAGGAAGCCATGGCGGTACAGGCCGTTGATATGCCACACGGCCCCCACCCGACGGATCTGCGGCAGGTTGTCGGGGAACGCCGGGCGCACCTGGGCCCCGAGCTCCAGGATGCGCGCCTCGCCGAACGCCGGGTGCAGCGCGTAGGCGGCACTGAGCAGCTCGAGCGCCGCGCGCGCGGTCACGGCTCCGGCATCATCACTCTCGATCATCGTGGCGCCTACCAGATAGACCCCCTCCCCGCGCGGTACGACGTATAGCGGCAGTCGCGGGTGCAGCAGCCTCACCGGCCGGTGCAGCCGCAGCTCGCGCGAATGCAGCAGCAGCATCTCACCGCGTACTCCCCGCAGGTCCGGCAGCGCCGCGCGCGCGCCAAGCCCGCGGCAGTCGATCACCACCCGTCCGTGTCGCGTCGCCGCCTCCACGAGCGTCACCAGCTCGTCTTCCGTGAGCTCCACGCCGTGGCGCAGCTCGCCCCCGAGCACCCGCAAACGCTCGGCGAGGAACGGCAGCACACGGCGCGGGTCCACGTGGGCCTCCGCGGCCAGATGCAGCCCGCTCTCGTGGCGCTCCGCGAGCTGCGGCTCGAGCTCGGCGATCTGCGCCGTCCCTTCCAGCTGCCGCCAGTGCTGCGTGCGCTGCGCGAAGTGCGTCAGCTCCGCCCGATCGCGCGCGGCCGCGAGCACCAGCGTACCCTGGCTGCACAGGTCCGGATAATGGGTGCGCCACCATGCGAGACTTTCGCGCCCCAGCTCGGCGATGAGCGGTTCGCCGCCGTCGGCCAGCTCGCACCAGGGAGCGAGCATTCCTCCCGCACACCATGAGCAACCTTGCGACCCGGGAGGCGGACTGCTGCGCTCGAGCAGCTCCACGCCAATGCCGCGGCCTGCGAGCTCCACGCCGCAGCACAGCCCGGCGATGCCGCCACCGATGATCGTCACCTGCATATGCCGCTGCCTGCTCCGCCGCACGCTGGCGCGTGCCAGCCTCGCGCCCGTTGCCCTCAGTCGCCCCGCTCGCCGGCCGCCGGCACGTACAGCTCGCCATCGACGCGAAAGCGCTGCGCCATCTCGCGCATGCCCTGCTCGCGCTGCTGCTCCTGCTGCGCACGGGCCTGCGCGGCCAGCTCGTGCGAGATCTTCATCGAGCAGAATTTCGGCCCGCACATGGAACAGAAATGCGCCAGCTTGTGCGCCTCGCGCGGCATGGTCTCGTCATGAAACGAGCGCGCGGTGTCCGGATCGAGCGACAGATTGAACTGGTCCGCCCAGCGAAAATCGAAGCGCGCGCGCGACAGCGCATCGTCGCGCGCGCGCGCCGTCGGATGACCCTTGGCCAGGTCGGCGGCGTGCGCGGCGATCTTGTAGGCGATCACTCCCGCCTTGACGTCGTTGCGATCGGGCAGACCAAGGTGCTCCTTGGGAGTCACATAGCACAGCATGGCGGTCCCGAACCAGCCGATCATGGCCGCGCCGATCGCCGAGGTGATGTGATCGTAGCCCGGCGCGATATCGGTCGTGAGCGGACCGAGCGTGTAGAACGGCGCTTCGTGACACGAGCTCAGCTGCCGGTCCATGTTCTCCTTGATCTTGTGCATGGGCACATGACCGGGACCCTCGATCATCACCTGGCAGTCATGGTCCCAGGCGATGCGCGTGAGCTCTCCGAGCGTCTCGAGCTCGGCAAACTGCGCGGCATCATTGGCATCGGCGATCGAGCCCGGCCGCAGTCCATCGCCGAGGGAGAAGCTCACGTCGTAGGTGCGGCAGATCTCGCAGATCTCCTCGAAGTGCTCATACAGGAAGCTCTCACGGTGGTGCGCGAGGCACCACTTGGCCATGATCGAGCCGCCGCGCGAGACGATGCCGGTGACGCGACTGGCGGTCAGCGGCACGTAATGCAGGCGCACGCCCGCGTGGATCGTGAAATAGTCCACTCCCTGCTCAGCCTGCTCGATGAGCGTGTCGCGGAAGACCGCCCAGGAAAGCTCTTCGGCGAGGCCGCCAACCTTCTCGAGCGCCTGGTAGATCGGCACTGTGCCGATCGGTACCGGCGCGTTGCGCAGAATCCACTCGCGGATATCGTGGATGTCGCGCCCCGTGGACAGATCCATCACGGTGTCGGCGCCCCAGCGGATCGCCCATACGAGCTTGTCGACCTCCTCGGCCATCGATGAGCTGACGGCGGAATTACCGATGTTGGCGTTGATCTTCACCAGAAAGTTGCGACCGATGATCATCGGCTCGCTCTCGGGGTGATTGATGTTGGCGGGGATGATGGCGCGCCCGGCGGCCACCTCGGCGCGCACGAACTCCGACGTGACGAGCTCGGGCAGGTTGGCGCCCCAGGACTCCCCGTCGCGCCCGGCGAGCCCCCGCAACGGTTCGCGCCCGCAGTTCTCGCGCACGGCGATGAATTCCATCTCCGGGGTGATGATGCCCGCGCGTGCGTAAGCGAGTTGCGTGACCGCGCGGCCGGCTCGTGCGCGGCGCGGCGCGGGGAGGTGCGCAAAGCGCTGCG
>JASHSK010000355.1 GCA_030038755.1 Gammaproteobacteria bacterium | reverse complement strand
CGTATTACATAACAGACGCAAAGGAGTGCGGAAAAGCATTCAAATATATTCCTTTCGTCTTCTGTACTTGCAATCAACAATTAAAGTGAATTTCACTGCGCTGATACAGCTCTGTCGTATCGTAAATTGGGGTGGTAGCGAGGGACGCGCTACCGCTCGCAAAGAAATTTAGGGATTCACGGCTATCGGGAGTTCTGGGGAACTACCCGAGTAGGGGTATTGGCGTCGAATTGTCATAAAGCTTTAAATCCACTGTCACCGGATTTCGTGAGCATCGTCCTTGACAAACAACAAACAGGGAGACGCTCATGGCCTCGGGATGTACGACGCGAATGCTTGGCGTCTGTGTGGCGCTGCTGCTGTCTTCCGCCGCACACGCGGCCGTGCTGACCGACTTCGACCCCAGCGGCACGCAGAGCGATACCGCCGATCGGGCGTCGCATCTGCTCACGGGCTGGGCGGGAGATCCTCAGGTCTCCGGTAGCACGGGGGGCGCCCTCGGCCTGCCACTTCCCAGCTGGGTGCTCGAACAGACTCCGACCGAGCCGAGCGGTGGTGCGGGTTCCGCACCGACGTTTGATCTACGGCCGATGCTGGGTGGTCTCAACGTTGTTGATTTCCGGATCGGTGCGTTCGATGCCCAGCCGGCTCCGCTCACACCCGTGCCTCTGCCGGCAACCCTGTGGTTGCTCGCATCCAGTGCGGCTGCCCTGCTGCCGCTGCTGCGCCGGCGCGCCCTGCACAAGAGCGCACTGATGGCATGAGACGACGCGCGACCGCTGCCCGCAGCCAATCAACTCCATCCGCCGCCTCTCCGAACCATAGGTACCTCACGTGAAGAATCCCGAGCGCACAGGAAGTGAGAGTCGCAAACAAGCGGTTTCAATTCGCATGAATCGCAGCGACGTCCGCAACATCAAACGCCTGGCCGAGCGGCTGGGCACGCGCGATTCGGACGTCATCCGCTTCGCCATCAAACTCATGCTGGCCAAGCTCGCGCTCCTGCAGGATCCGTCCATTCGTGGCGGCAGCCTCGTGCCGGTATTCATCGAATCCGGCGCGGAGTTGATGCGTCACTTCGAGCTCGATACCGCAAAGCTCTCGAGCATCATCAACGACGGTGTCGAACCGGGTCGCAGCGTCGATCCGGACGACATCCAACTCATTGCCATGAACGCCCTGCAGCGCTCCTACGTGAAGCTGCGCGTGGCGGGCCTGCGGCGCGCCAAGGTCGCAAACGGCACGAACGCCGCCAACGGCGTGACGCACACGGAAGACGCTCATGAGGATGCGTTCGATCACTCGCTACGACAGTACCTCTACGACAAGTACCTCGATACGGCCGTGCTTGTTCCCGAGAAACGTGCCAGCAACTCAGGTGGTGAAGCATGAACATCAAATCGGTTTGCGTGATCGGTGCTCTGATCCTCGCGACGGGGTTTTCCCGGGCGCAGGCGTCGACCCTCGACGCGAGCACGGATAACTCCTCGGACCCGAGTGTGTCGGTCCTGTACAGCCAGTCGACCTACGTGAAGGGCAACGCGGGCAACGTGACGACCCTCGAGACCCCGGGAGCCGGGGAGTTGTTCCTCACGCTGACGGATCTCGATTTTCCGACCCAGTTCGCGTCGTTGGACTTCTCTCTGAGCAGCTCCAGCACGGCGCTGACGGGGCTCGCGGATCCTGGAACTCTGCAGCTCAGCGTCACCGGACCCACCACCCTGTACGCCGATGTATTTGCCTCGGCTCAGGGTAAATGTGATGTAGGGCTTTACAACCTGACGGCCACCTTTCTCGGCAACGCCTCGCCGGTGCCCCTGCCGGGGAGCGGGACGCTGCTTTCGGGGGCGCTGTTGTTCCTGCTGGCGGGCGTGTATCGCCGCCGAGTCGCCGGTGTGTTTCGGCACCGGGGCTCATGTTTGAGCACCGCCTGGAGGCTGCGCCGCACGGCCGGCATCGCCATAAGCTAGTGTTCCAGCAGGGGCTTTCGATAGGGCGACAAGACCCGCGAGCCAAGCTGGTCACGGCTGCAATAACCACTGCAATACATTAGTAACACCCTATGCGTAGATTGACTTCCATGAGAGCGCCGACCGCCGGGCGGGCCCTGCTCGCTCTGTACGTGATCCTTGCGGCCGGCCTCCTCGGAGGCATCGCCTCGGCCGCCGACGAGTACCTGCTGCAGCCGGGAGATGTGCTCACCGTGTCGGTATGGAAGGAGACTGATCTGTCCAGCGATCTGCTGGTGCGGCCGGACGGCGGGATCAGCATGCCGCTCGTGGGCGATATCAAAGCGGCGGGGCAGACCGTAGAACAGGTGCGCGCCGTGATAGCCGAGCGCCTGCGCAAATACATTCCCGACCCAACCGTGACGTTGATCGTCAAGCAGGCGCTCGGCGATCAGATCTTCGTCATCGGCAAGGTCAATCGACCGGGCGAGTATCCGATCAGCCGTCCGGTCGACGTGATGCAGGCGCTCAGTCTCGCGGGCGGTACTACGCCGTTTGCCGCGCTGAACGACATCAGGGTTCTGCGCCGGGACGGGACGAAGCAGATCACTCTGAGATTCCGCTACGGCGACATCGAACACGGGCGCCGTCTGCAGCAGAACATCATCCTGCAGAGCGGCGATACGGTGGTCGTGCCATGAGTGTGCCAGGCACGCAGGTATCGCTCATTTCGGGCGGGGGCCTTGCGCCAGCGCGCGATGCGGCGCCCAGCCTTGCCGATCGCTGGGCGGCGCTGAAGCGCCGCCGCTGGCCCGCCATGTGGACGGGAGCGGTCGTATTGGTGATCGCGATAGCGGCCGCGATGCTGTGGCCGCCGACCTATCGCTCGACCGGCACCATCCTGATCGAGCAGCAGGAACTGCCCGAGGATCTGGTGCAATCGACGATCACCACTTACGCCGACCAGCGCATCCAGGTGATCAGCCAGCGTGTGATGACGACCGACAACCTGCTACGCCTCATCGATCAATTCAATCTGTACCCCGCGCTGCGGCGCAATGAGCCGCGCGAGGTGCTGCTCGCGAAGATGCACAAGGACATCCACTTCGACATGATCAGCGCCGATGTCATGGATCCCCGGGCGGGGCGCGCGACCAAGGCCGACATCGCCTTCAGCGTCAGCTACGACGCCCGCACACCCGATACGGCCGCCCGCGTCGCCAACCAGCTGGTGTCGCTGTACCTCGACGAGAACCTGAACAATCGCAAGCAGCTATCGGCCGACGCCGAGGACTTCCTGCAGCAGCAGGCTACGAGACTCGAGCAGAACATCAGCACGACGCAGAGCAAGCTCGCCGCGTTCAAGGACGAGCACCTGAACAGTCTTCCCGATGAGGAGGTCGTCAATCGCGAGACCCTGGTGCGCTCGCAGGACGAGCTGCGTGACATCGACACACAGCTGCGCTCTCTGGACTCGCAGTCCACCTACCTGGACGCGCAGCTCGCGCAGATCAGCCCGACTTCGCAGGTCTATACCTCGACCGGCGAGCGGGTGCTCTCGCCGGCGGACCAGTTGAAGTACCTGCGCACGCAGTACGATTCGCTGAGCGCCTTCTACGCTGCCGACTATCCGGACGTCGTGCGCCTCAAGCGCGAGATCGAGGGGCTGGAGCGCGACACCGGGCCGGTGAACTCCGGCAACGACCTGCAGCGTCAGCTCGAGCAGGCGCGCACGGACCTGGCGCAGCTGCGCGAGCGTTATGCTCCAGACTATCCGGACGTGGTGCGTGCGCAGAAGCTGGTCGACAGCCTGACTCAGGCGATCAAGAGCGCACCGGCCGCGGCGGCGGCGCCCTCTTCGGCAGCGACGTCCCCGACGGCAGCGTCCACGTCGTCGTCGGCACCGCTCGCCACGCAGCCCGACAACCCGGCGTATATCGAGATCAAGGCGCAACGCGAGGCGGCGGATGCCCAGCGCGTCTCGCTGCTGAATCAGCGCACGACCGTACAGGCGACGATCGCCGAACTGGAGAACCGCCTCGCCGCCACTCCGGGCGTGGAGCGCGATTACGACTCGCTGACCAACGAGCTGGAAAACGAGGAGCTCCAGTACCGCGACGTACGCCAGAAGCAGATGGAGGCGAAGATCTCCGAGAACATGGAGGATGAGCAGAAGGGAGAACGCTTCACGCTCATCGATCCACCGCTCTCCCCCGAGCAACCACAGAGCCCCAACCGCAAGCTCCTGATGGCGCTGGGGCTCGTGCTGGCGCTGGCGGCGGGCGTCGGCGTGGCAATGCTGCTGGAGAGCCGCGACGGAAGTGTGCGTAACCGGCAGGACCTCGAGGCGCTGCTGCGCGTCGCGCCGCTGGCGGTCCTGCCACGCCTGATGACGCGGGGGGAGATCAGCCGGCAGCGCTGGCGTCGCCGCTTTGCCCTGATGGGTGCCGTCGGGGGCTTCGCCATCATGCTGCTGCTGACGGATCTGTTCTACCGGCCGCTCGATGTGTTGTGGGCAGTGGCATTGCGGAGACTGAGCGGCTAGCTCGCCGGCATGGACGCCATCATCCGCACGATCGATGCGGCGCGGCTGGAGCGCGAGCGCCGCGGCGAGGGGGAACTCGCTCCCGGCAGGGGCGAGACCGCCGCCGGCAAGACCGATCTGTCCAAGGCACCGGACGTCGGACTGACCGATACGGTGGTCTTCCAGCATCCGGTGATCACGCTGGAGGAGTCGCGGCGCGAGCGCGAACGTATTCTCCCGCCGGGTGCCCTTGGCCCCGCCGGCGGTCCCTACAAGATGCTGCGCACCCAGGTGATGCGGCGGCTGGGAGAACTGCGGGCGAATACGCTGGCGGTCCTCAGCGCCGGCACCGGCGAGGGCAAGACGCTCACCGCCATCAATCTTGCAATCGCGATTGCCGCACAGTCCGAGCACAACGCACTGCTGGTCGACCTGGATCTGCGCAATCCAAGCATCCACCGTCGGTTCGGCTTCGAGCCCGCCGTTGGAATCGAGGACTGCCTCGAGGACAGGCGGCCCGTCTACGAGGCGATGGTCAAGATCGCGGGCTACGAGCGCCTGACGGTATTGGCGGCGCGCGCGCGTGTCGAGCACTCCTCGGAGCTGATCGCGTCGCGGCGCATGGGTGAGCTCATGGAGGAGCTGCGCACGCGGTATGTCAATCGGGTGCTGGTGTTCGACCTGCCGCCGGTGCTGCTAGCCGACGACGCGCTCGCCTTTTCCCATCACGCCCAGGCCGGCGTATTGGTCGTGTCGGAGGGCCGGACCGCGCGC
>JASHSK010000354.1 GCA_030038755.1 Gammaproteobacteria bacterium | reverse complement strand
TTGGTGGGGCGGCGGTCGGTGCAGCGGTAGTTGGTGCGCCGGGGGTCGGTGCGGTGGGGGATGGCGCGGCGGGGGCCTGCGAATCCTCCAGCAGTCGCGCGAGCGCGGGACGGTCGGCCAGGTCGCGTGCGTCGCTGAGCAGATCCTCGCTGTCGCGGGTGAGCAGTTCGCGGGCACTGGTCACGGCCAGCTGCGCGCGCACCAGCGCCTGCTGCGAGACCTGGTGATCGAGCAGCGCGGCGCAGGCCACGGCGATCGCAGCCACGGCCAGCAGTACGATGAAAACGCTGCCGCCGCCCAGCCAGGAGGCCAGGCCGACCTGGCTGCGCGAATCAGGCGGGCCGATATTGCCGATATTCAAGAGATGCTCGGGATTCGCTCCCGCCGTCGTGGTTCCAAGCGTGGCGATTGTACCCGGCCGACCTGCAGTGCGTGGGCGCGGGCGGCGGGCTCGATCCAGCGGGGCCATGCCGCGCGCTACGCCTGCCGCGCGATGCCGGCGCGCAGCTCCGGCTGGCGCAGCTCCAGCAGCGTTTTGGCCACGAGAGTCACCAGCGCAAGCATGGCGAGGATGGAAGCGGCCGCGAAGGCGCCCACGTAGTTGTAGTCGCTGTACATGATCTCGATGTGCAGCGGCAAGGTGTTGGTCAGTCCGCGGATGTGACCGGACACCACCGAGACGGCGCCGAACTCGCCCATGGCGCGTGCGTTACACAGCAGCACGCCGTACAGCAGACCCCAGCGAATGTTGGGCAGAGTCACCAGACGGAACGTCTGCCAGCCGCTGGCGCCGAGCGACAGGGCTGTCTCCTCCTCGTCGTTGCCCTGTGTCTGCATGAGCGGGATCAGCTCGCGCGCCACGAACGGGAAGGTCACGAACGTCGTGGCGAGGATGATGCCGGGAACCGCGAAGATGATGTGGATGCCGTGTTCGATCAACCAGGGTCCCACCCATCCCTGGGCACCGAACATCAGCACGTAGATCAGACCGGAGATCACCGGGGAGATCGCGAAGGGGATGTCGATCAGCGTGACGAGGGTGTTCTTGCCACGGAACTCGAATTTGGCGATGGCCCAGGCCGCGGCGATGCCGAAGATGAGATTCAGCGGCACCGACACCGCCGCGGTCAGCAGCGTCAGGCGCATCGCCGCGAGCGCGTACGGGTCCAGGAGCGAGGCGATGTACGGCACCAGGCCACGGGTGAACGCTTCGACGAACACGATCAGCAGCGGCAGCGCGACCAGCACCGTGAGGTAGACGAGCGCGATGCCCAGCAGCGCGTAGCGCCCGAGCTCCTCGGGAACCTGTTGCCGGCCGATCATCGCGCGCGCCTGCGGCGCTGCGCCCACAGCTGCAACGCGTTGATGCCGAACATGAGCGCAAAGGAGGCGAGCAGCATCACCACGGCGATGGCGGTGGCTTCCGAGTACTGGTACTGCTCGAGCTTGATCATGATCATCAGCGGGGCGATCTCCGAGACCTTGGGGATATTGCCGGCGATGAAGATCACCGAGCCGTACTCCCCGAGCGCGCGCGAGAAGCCGAGCGCCGAGCCCGTCAGCAGCGTCGGCCAGATCGAAGGCAGCACCACCCAGCGGAAGGTCTGCATCCGCGAGGCACCGAGCGTCTCGGACGCGCGCTCCACCTCGCGGTCCAGATCTCCCAGCACCGGCTGCAGGGTACGCACCACGAATGGCAGGCTGACGAACGCCATCGCCACGACGACTCCGAGGGGCGTGTAGGCCACGCGCACACCCGCGAGCGCCAGCAGCCGCCCGAGCCAGCCGTTGGGTGCGTACAGCGCGGTCAGGGCGATGCCGGCCACCGCGGTAGGCAGTGCGAAGGGCAGGTCGATCATCGCATCGAAGATGCGTCGCCCCGGGAAGCGCATGCGGGTGAGCGCCCACGCGATGATCATGCCGAACACCGCATTGACCAGTGCGGCGATCAGCGCACCGCCGAAGCTCAGGCGCAGCGAGGCGAGCACCCGCGAGGTGGTCACGACATCCCAGAAGCGCACCGGACCGAGCCGGGCCGAGCGCACGAATGCGGTGCTCAGCGGGATCAGCACGATGATCGAGACGTAGAAGATCGTGTAGCCGAGCGTCAGGCCGAAGCCGGGCAGCACGCGGAACTGGCGCGCGTCGCGCCGCGCCAGCGCGCGTGTCGGCGGTCGCGGACGCCCTGCGATGGGCTGCGGCAGAGCCTGAACTATCTCATTCATCGCGTGGGGGTATGGACGGGCGGGCGCGCCGAGCGGCCGTCGCGGCCGCTCGCGCCCGGCGGCGCCTCATTGGCCATAGATCTGGTCGAAGGTTCCGCCGTCGGCGAAGTGCACGGCCTGCGCGCGCGCCCAGCCACCGAACGCCTGTTCGACGCTCACCATCTGGGCGACCGCCGGGAACTGCGCCGCGTACTGCTGCGCGGCGGCCGGCGACCGTGGGCGATAGAAATTCTCGGCGATGATCTGCTGTCCCTGCGGGGTGTACAGGAACTGCAGGTAGGCTTCGGCGAAGCGGCGCGTGCCGCGCTGGTCCACCACCTTGTCCACCACGGTGACCGGCGGCTCCGCGAGGATGCTCAGTGCCGGGACCACGATGCTGAACATGCCGCGGCCGAGCTTCTGCGCGGCCAGCAGCGCCTCGTTCTCCCAGGACAGCAGCACATCGCCGATGCCACGCTCCACGAAGGTGTCGGTCGCGCCGCGCGCGCCGGCGTCCAGCACCGGAACGTGCTGGTAGAGCGTCTTCATGAAGCTCTTGGTGGTTGCCTCGGTGCTGCCCGAACGGCGCGACGCCCATGCCCAGGCCGCCAGATACGCCCAGCGCGCAGCGCCCGAGGTCTTGGGATTGGGGGTCACCACCTGCACACCCGGGCGGACCAGGTCCGCCCAGTCGCGCACGTTCTTCGGATTGCCGCGGCGTACCAGGAAAACGATCGTCGAAGTGTACGGGGAGCTGTTGTACGGCAGGCGCGCCGCCCAGTTCTCGGGAATCAGGTGCGCCTGGGTGTAGAGCTGCATGACATCGAAGGCCGAGCCGAGCGTGGCGACATCGGCCTGCAGCCCGTTCACGATGGCGCTCGCCTGCTGACCGGAGCCGCCGTGGCTCTGCAGCACGGAGATCTTCTGGCGGTATTGCGAGAGCCACTGCGCCGTGAAGGCGGCGTCGATCGCCTCGTACAGCTCGCGCGTGGCATCGTAGGAGACGTTCAGCAGCGTGATCGGCGCGTCGGCGGCGCGCGCGGCGCGCGGGCGTGCCGCGAGGTAGCCGCCCGAGAGCGCCGCGGCGATCAGCCCTGCGGCCGAGCGACGCGTGATGCGCGCCGTCACGCCGTGATTCCCGGCAGGGCCTGGGCCGTGGCCGACTCGTAGAGCCGACCGCCGGCGGGTGTGTGCACGGCGCCGGCGGCCTCGGCGGTGCACGAGAGCAGCACCACGCAGTGGCTGGCATCGTCGAACAGCGCCGAGAAGTCGGCTGCCAGGCTGCGCTCGAGCTCGGCCGGGGACCCATCCAGACCCAGCACTGCCATCACCGGCTCACTGGAGGCGGCCAGCTGCCGGCTCCAGGTCGCGAGGTCGCCGATGTGCACTTCCGTACGGATGTCCAGTCCATGGATCTGCTGCAGCTCGGCGCGCGCATCGAGCAGGCGGCGGAAGGCGCTCGTGGCTTCCGCGCGCGGCGCCGTCGGGCTCTGCACGCTGACGAAGGTCGCCTCGGCGTGCAGATGCCGCATGACGCTCGCCACCAGCCGCAGCGTCTCGGAGCGCGCCGCCTCGCTCTCGCAGTGGATCAGCATGCGCCGCGGCAGCTGCGTGTGCGGCGGCACGCACAGCAGCCAGCGGCGGCCCTGGGCCGCGGCCGCCGCGATACCGGCGATGCACCCACGCCCGCCCGGCAGCACGCCCACGCCGGTCAGGGCATTGTCGTGTTCGGCGGCGTCCTGCGCCTCGAGCACCGGTGCCTGCATGCTCTCCACCAGCTGCGTGAGCAGCGGCGAGCGGCGCAGCGCGAGTGCCATGGCCGGCTGCGTGGTGAGCAGTCGGAAGCTGGCAATGGGGGTGGGGAGCATGTGGAAGCGGCGGATGCCGATCGCCACGCGCTTGCCGGGGACGAGCGCCAGGGCCGCCTGCTCGGTGCTGGTGCGCATGACCTCGATGACGTCCGAGGCACTGGCGCCGGTCGACTCGGCGAGCGGCTTTGGCCCCGCGGCCAGGCTCGCCGCG
>JASHSK010000353.1 GCA_030038755.1 Gammaproteobacteria bacterium | reverse complement strand
GGCATCGCCTTCGCCGCCATCGGCATCGGGGCGCTGGTGCCGGCCGCGATCATGGCGATCGCGTGCGCGAACCTGTATGCGCGCAACATTCACCGGGAGTTCTTCCGCCGCGATCTCACGGATCGCGATCAGGCGACCACGGCCAAGCGCGCGGCGCTGCTGGTGAAGCTCGGCGCGCTGGCGTTCGTGGTGCTCGTCCCCACCGACTACGCCGTGTACCTGCAGCTGCTGGGCGGCATCTGGATCATTCAGACGCTGCCGGCGGTGATGTTCGGCGCGTTCACGCGCTGGTTCAACGCCTGGGCGTTGCTGATCGGATGGGCCGTGGGCAGCGCCGCCGGCACGCTGATGGCGCTGGCGGCGCACCTGACCCCCACCTATCCGCTGCACCTCGCCGGCTTCACGCTGCCGGGCTACACGGCGCTGTACACCGTGATCCTCAATCTTGCGCTGGCGGCCGTGCTCACACCGCTGTTCGATGTGCTCGGCACGCGGCCCGGGCGCGCGCGCCGCGGCGTGGATGAGGGCGCGGCGCTGGATCCGCAGGCATAGACGTTTCCCCGCGAGGCAAGCAGTGCGAATCATCAACAGCATCGAAGACCTGCGCGCTCTGGCGCGCCGGCGCGTGCCGCGCGCCCTGTTCGACTACGCCGATCGCGGCGCCTACGACGAGCTGACCCTGCGGCGCAACCGCGCCGATCTGCAGGCGCTCGAGTTCCGCCAGCGCATTCTGGTGGACCTGTCGACGCTGTCGGTGCAGACCACGCTGGCGGGCGAGCCGGCCGCGATGCCGTTGGCGATCGCACCGACCGGCATGACCGGACTGTTCTACGGCGACGGTGAAATTCACGGCTTGCGCGCGGCTCACGCCTTCGGAATCCCCTTCTGTCTGAGCACGCTGTCGATCTGCTCGATCGAGGACGTGCGTCAGGCCACCGGGCTGCCGTTCTGGTTTCAGCTCTACCTGATGCGCGACCGCGGCTTCAACGAGGAACTGATCGCGCGAGCGCGGGCCGCACGCTGTCCGGTGCTGGTGCTCACCGTGGATCTGCCGGTACAGGGAGTGCGCCGGCGCGACGCCAAGAACGGCCTGACCGTGCCGCCACGCCTGACGCTGCGCAACGCGGCCGACATCGCCATGCGGCCGATGTGGGCGCTGCGGCTGCTGCGTGCGCGGCGACGCACCTACGGCAACCTGGTCTCGCTCGGCACCTCGGGAATCACGACGCTGTCGCAATGGATCACCACACAGTTCGATCGCTCGGTCAGCTGGAAGGACATCGAGTGGATCCGCAGCCGCTGGGACGGCAAGCTCATCATCAAAGGCATTCTGGACGCCGAGGATGCGCGTGCGGCCTGCGCCGCCGGGGTCGACGGACTCGTGGTCTCCAACCACGGCGGCCGCCAGCTCGACGGGGCGCCCTCGAGCATCTCCGTGCTTCCCGAGATCGTGGAGGCGGTCGCCGGCCGCTGCGAGGTGTTGTTCGACGGCGGCATCCGCTGCGGGCAGGACATCCTCAAGGCCGTCGCGCTGGGGGCGCGCGCGGGCCTGATAGGGAAGAGCTTTCTCTATGCGCTGGCCGCCCTCGGCGGGCGCGGCGTCACGCTCGCGCTGAACATCCTGCGCGATGAGCTCACCGTGACGCTCGCCCTGACCGGCCGCACGAACGTCCAGTCGGTCGACGCATCCATCCTGCGCCGCGTCCCTCAGTAGGGCGGATAGGCCACGAAGTCCAGGGCGACCGAGTCGATGCGGTAACGCAGATCCGTGGGCGGCGGCCCGTCGTCGAACACCTCGCCGACGTGCGCGTCACAGCGGCGGCAGGAGACCGCGAGATGATGTATGTCGCCGGTCGTGTCCGCATCGCCCGGCAGACTCTCGACCACGTTGAATTGCGAGATCGGCGCGTGAAAGGTGAGCCAGCCGCCGGCGGTGTTGAACCGCGAGCGCGAGTCGAACAGCGCCGTGTTACAGCATACGCAGCGATACAGGCCCGCCGCATGGTTGTGCAGGTAGCGACCGGAAAAGGCCGGCTCGCTGGCGCCCTGCCGCGTCACCCGGTAAGCGAGCGACGAGAGGCGCACGCGCCACTCGGTATCGCTCCTGATGACGCGCGGCACCTCCATCGTCGCGAAGCTGCGGCCGTAGACCGAGAACCGCTCGATGCGCACCGCCTCGCCCGCCGCGACGACGAATGCGTCATCCGACTGCGTGTCGGTGGGGGCGTCCGCACCCGCGGAGGCATCGGCATCCGCGGCGGAGGCCACGCGCCGGTACCGCCGGGGCGCAGCCTGCGCCCAGGCCATGCCGGATCCGGCTGTACCGAGCCCGGCCAGCCACCCGCCGGCCAGAGCCCCGAGCAGCAGCCGGCGGCGCGGGTCTGGATGTGCAGGGACCGCCATGGCCCCTCTATACCACCCGCCGGCTGCGGAAGGGAAGCGTCAGCAGGAACCACAACAGCCGCGGGCGCAGCATGCGCACCAGCGCGCGCGCCTGCTCACCATCCAGCTTCGCAATGATCGGCAACGTGCCGAACACCTTGCCCCTGATGAGCAATTGATCGGCGTCGCGCTCCAGCGACGTGACGGTCAGCAGCTCGCGATCGTCCGGTCCGTAGAGTCTCACGACGGCCTCCCGCCCTGGATGCAGGTCATCTTCCCGACGGTCCTGCCGCGTGCGCGGCGCTCGCCATTCCCGCGGCGATCGGCCGCGCGCGCAGTGTAGCGCAATGCCTGCGCGGCGCGCCGCGCTCGTAGGAACCTTCCGGCACCTGCCGTCACGATGACCGGACACAGGCGGGCCCATCACCGACAGCCGGCGAGGTGGCACGTGGTCAACGCTTGACCTCGGCGACCCGCACACACATGCACGAGCTGTCGGCACACGACATCTACCTCTTCAAGGAAGGCACGCTGCTGCGTGCCTATGAGAAGCTGGGCGCGCACCCCGACATGCTCGAGGGGCACGCCGGCACGCGCTTCGCGGTGTGGGCTCCCAACGCCGCCGGCGTCAGCGTCATCGGCGATTTCAATGGCTGGGATCGCGAGCGGCACCGCCTGCAGCCGCGCCCGGACGACTCCGGAATCTGGGAGCTGTTCCTGCCGGACATCGGCCCCGGGACTCTCTACAAGTACCACATCCAATCGCGGCTCGGGGCGTACCGCGTCGACAAGGCCGACCCGTTCGCGTTTCGCTGCGAGACTCCGCCGCGCACCGCCTCGGTGGTCTGGGACCTGGGCTACAGCTGGCATGACGAGGCCTGGATGCGCGCTCGCGCGCGCGGCAACGCGCTCGATGCGCCCTGGTCGATCTACGAACTGCATCTGGGCTCCTGGCGGCGCATGCCCGAGCAGGGCCACCGTCCCCTGACGTATCGGGAGGCGGCACACGCGCTGGCCGACTACGCGCTCGACATGGGCTTCACGCACGTGGAGCTGCTCCCGGTCATGGAGCATCCGTTCTACGGGTCATGGGGCTACCAGGTCACCGGATACTTCGCCCCGAGCGCGCGCTACGGCACCCCCCAGGACTTCATGTACCTGGTCGATCATCTGCACCAGCACGGCATCGGCGTGATCCTGGACTGGGTGCCGTCGCACTTCCCCGGCGACGAGCACGGTCTCGCCTATTTCGACGGCACGCATCTGTACGAGCATGCCGATCCGCGCCAGGGATTTCACCCCGAATGGAACAGTTCGATCTTCAACTATGGTCGCCCCGAGGTGCGCGTTCTGCTCGGCAGCAGCGCACTGTTCTGGCTGACGGCCTATCACGTGGATGCGCTGCGCGTCGATGCCGTGGCCTCGATGCTCTACCTGGACTACGGGCGGCGCGCAGGCGAGTGGATCGCCAACCACCACGGTGGCCGCGAGAACCTCGAGGCGGTCGCGTTTCTGCGCTCGCTCAACGAGGCGGTCGGGCGCGACCATCCCGACACGCACACGATCGCCGAGGAATCCAGCGCCTGGCCGATGGTGTCGCGCCCGACCTACCTGGGAGGCCTCGGCTTCGGCTTCAAGTGGAACATGGGCTGGATGCACGACACGCTGCAGTACTTCTCCAGCGACCCGATCTACCGCAAGTACCGCCACAGCGCCCTGACCTTCTCGCTGTGGTACGCATTCAGCGAGAACTTCATCCTGCCGCTCTCGCATGACGAGGTCGTGTACGGCAAGGGTTCATTGCTCGCCAGGATGCCCGGAGACGAGTGGCAGCAGTTCGCGAACCTGCGGCTGCTGTTTGGCTACCTGTGGGGTCATCCCGGCAAACAGCTGCTGTTCATGGGCGGCGAGTTCGGTCAGCGACGCGAGTGGCAGCACGAGGAGAGCCTGCAGTGGCACGTGCTGCAACATCCTCTGCATGCCGGCGTACAGTCCTGGGTGCGCGACCTCAACCGCCTGCAGCGCTCCACACCGGCGCTGTACGAGCTGGACTTCTCGCCGGAGGGCTTCCAGTGGATCGATCACAGCGACACGCAGGCGAGCGTGATCGCCTTCCTGCGTCGCGACCGCCGTGACGGCTGCGTGCTCGTGGTGTGCAATTTCACCCCGGTGCCGCGCCCGAACTATCGGCTGGGCGTGCCGCACGCCGGCCGCTGGCTCGAAGCACTCAACAGCGATGCGCGTCATTACGGTGGCAGCGGCCAGGGCAATCTCGGCAGCGTCGAGGCCGCCCCGCTGCCCGCGCACGGGCACTATCATTCCCTGACGCTGACATTACCGCCGCTCGCGGCGGTGTTTCTGCGCCCCGCATGAACGCGCCGCCGAAAGACGGCCGCGTGCGTGTCGTCATCGAGAAGGTCGAGCCGTGCGTGGACGGGGGGCGCTTCGCGGCCAAGCGCAGCCTCGGAGAGACGCTGTGCGTGCAGGCGGACGTATTCGCCGATGGTCACGATGCGGTGGCCTGCGCGCTGCTGCACCGCCATGAATCCGCTGACACCTGGCAGTGCGTGCCGATGACACCGCTCGGCAACGACCGCTGGCAGGCCGTCGTGCCGCTGACGCGGCTCGGTCGCTGCCTCTACACGGTCGAGGCCTGGATCGATGCGCTGGAGACCTGGCGGCTGGATCTGCTGAAGAGGCAGGCCGCCGGCCAGGACCTCGGCGTCGAGCTGCTGCGCGGTGCGCAGCTGGTGCAGGCCGCAGCGGCGCGTGCCGCGGGCGCAGAGGCCCAGCAGCTCGAGGAATGGGCGCTCACGCTGGCCGATGAAAGTCTCGGGCTCGAACCGCGCCTCGCCGCCGCGCAGCGCGCGCCGCTGCACGCGCTGGCGCGTCGCTGGCCGGATCGCGAGCAGCTGCGCCGCTGGGAGCCCACGCTGCCGCTCGAGGTGGAGCGCGAGCGGGCGCGCTTTTCGAGCTGGTATGAGATGTTCCCGCGCTCCACCGGGCCGGCGGCCGGCGCGCAGGGCACGCTCGCCGATTGCCTGGCGCGGCTGCCATACGTTGCGCGGATGGGCTTCGACGTGCTGTATCTGCCGCCGATCCATCCCATCGGCAGCGCCGCGCGGCGCGGACCGAACAATCGGCCGGCCGCGGGTCCCGGCGACCCGGGCAGTCCCTGGGCCATCGGTAATGCCGCCGGCGGCCACAAGGCGATCGACCCGCAGCTCGGCACGCTCGAGGACCTGCGCCGCCTGGTAGCGCGGGCCGCCGAGCTCGGCATCGAGATCGCGCTGGACATCGCCCTGCAGTGCAGCCCCGATCACCCCTACGTGCGCGCGCATCCGGAATGGTTCCTCAAACGTGCGGACGGCAGCATTCAGCATGCGGAGAACCCGCCCAAGCAATACCCGGACATCTACCCGTTGCACTTCGACTCCCCGCACTGGCAGGAGCTGTGGCTCGAGCTCGCGAGCATCGTCGAGTTCTGGCTGGAACAGGGCGTACGCATCTTCCGCGTCGACAACCCGCACACCAAGCCCTTCGCCCTGTGGGAGTGGTTGATCGCGCGCGTCCGCAGGCGCTGCCCCGAGGCAATCTTCCTGGCCGAGGCGTTCACACGTCCGAAGATCATGTACCGCCTCGCCAAACTGGGCTTCACCCAGTCCTATACGTACTTCACCTGGCGCAACACGCGCGCGGAGCTCGAGGCCTACTTCCGCGAGTTGCGCGCGGCTCCGGTACGCGAGTTCTTCCGACCGAACCTGTGGCCGAACACCCCGGACATCCTCGGCGAATACCTGCAATTCGGCGGCCGCGCGGCGTTCGTGGCACGGCTGGTGCTCGCCGCGACGCTGGGGGCGAGCTACGGCATCTACGGTCCGGCCTTCGAGCTCATGGAGCATGTAGCGCGTGAAGGCGGCAGCGAGGAATACCACGACTCGGAGAAATACCAGCTGCGCCACTGGGAGCTCGAGCGACCCGACAGCCTGCGCGAGCTGATCGCACTCATCAACCGCATCCGGCGCGAGAATCCCGCGCTGCAGAGCGATGCGGGGCTGCAGTTCCATCGCACCGACAGCGATGCGCTGATCGCCTTCAGCAAATGCGCACCCGAGGCCGCGGCCGGTTCCGGGGGCGC
>JASHSK010000352.1 GCA_030038755.1 Gammaproteobacteria bacterium | reverse complement strand
CGGCGCCTGCGCCCATAGCCATGTCGACGCACAGAGCATCCCGGCAGCGCACACCGCGCCGGCCCGCCGGCGTGCCCCGGTGTGTCCCGTACCGGACACCCGCCCCGCACTCCGATCCGCGCAGATCTTCACGTCGCTATCCCCTCTGCCCGTGGCGCGCGCGTCGTTCGGCCATCAGGCTCCTGTACACCGCCTGCACGAAATCGGCCGTCGTCCAGCTGCCCGTGTCGGACCCGTAGCGGGTGTGGAAGCCCTGCGTCGGATCGGCGGCGAGGATCTGTTGATAGGTTCTGCCCCGATCCAGGTAGTACTGCACCCGCATCATCACCGTCGCGACCATGTCGCGATAGCTCACCAGATCATCCAGGGTTCCCAGCGGGCCGTGCGCCGGAATCACCAGCGTCCCCGGGTCATCCGTCAATACGGGCGTGTGCGCAAAGGTCAGCGTGTTGATCACCAGATTCAATGCGTCGACCTCGCCCTGCGCACTGCCGCCGTGCTCGAGATCGATGACGGGGAAGCGCGTCTGGTCGAAGATCTCCCCGGCGACCACCACGTTCGAGCGCTCGAAGCGCACCGCGGCGTCGGCATCGTCGTGCGAGCCCGGCAGGCGCACCACGGCGATCGGCTCATTGATATACAGATTGAACTCCGGCCGCGTGAAGGTATCGGTCGGATACGCCGCACTCGAATAGCTGGCCTCGGTCTGACCGGCCATCTCGGTCAGCACGTTCTGCCGCGCGATGATCGGCGCCCCTCCTCCGCCATTGGCCCCCGGCAGCGTGACCAGATTGGTGAAGCCGCGCCGCTGCCCGGCGATGAACACGTCCTGTACCGCAACGCTGTGGCCGGCGGCTGCGACCGCTGCATTGCCTCCGATCAGCTCCGGGTCCGCATCGGTATCGATCAGGTAGTGAATCGGCTCGGAGCTGATCCGCCCGATCGCCGTCAACACCGCCTGGGCACTCTGCGCCGGGCCCGGGTCCACCACCAGCGTGCCATCCGGGCCGCTCTGCACCGCGAGGTTGACCCCACCCACCGTCAGCATCTCGATGCCCGGGGCGACCGGCAGCACATCCACCGGGCCGATCCTGGTCGGCGGGGGAAGCATCACCGGTTCCGTTCCTTCGACCGACCCATACAGTGGAACCGCCGACGGGGCAGCCGACGCATCCGGCGCATCCGGTGCCTCCGGCGCAGCCTGCGCCGCCCGGCAGATGCCTGCGCCGCCCCACGATAGCAGTCCCGACAGCACCACGACCGCGGTCGCGCGCGCAGCACGATTGCTCATCCGCCCCCCACGCCCGATCCGCCGCGATTCGATTACAGGCTTGCGCATCACCGGGCAGCCGGCACTATAAGCCTTTGCCGCTGCACTCCGTAAGCCCTGACATCGCCCCGCCCTGATCCGCGGGGTCGGCGACGCTGCGCCTTGCCCTGCAGGCAGGTCGCAGCGCCGCCGACGACATCCCCTCGCGGCCACCCAGGGATACCGCGGGGAGATCAGAACGTAAACGTCGTCTTGATGCCGTACTGCCGCGGCGGGCCATACAGCACCGTGGTACCGGTCTGGTTCTGCGTATAGGTCTCGTTCGACAGGTTGGTGCCATACAGGCTGGTGTTCCACCGGCCGTCGATGAAGTCCAGGTAGGCATTCCAAAGATCGCGCTGGTTCATTTCGTAGTAGTCATTCTCCTGCAGGATGTTCGAGAACTGCTTGGAGGTGTACGAGAACTGCACGCGTGGCTGCAATATGGCATCCCCGACGGGGAAGCCGTACTGCAGGGTGATATTGGCCGTGAGCTTCGGAGCATAGGGGTCCTCCACACCCTTCAGATTGATGATGTAGGGGGAGTAGTTGAAGCACGTCGAGCTGCTGGCCACCCCGGGCGGACACGCATTGAGGTAGCCGGTGAACCCCTCGGCAGTGCCCGCCGGGAACTCGTAGGTGGGGACATCTCGCAGCGACGAAAGCGACGAGCGCGTGTACGCCGTGGACACGTTGGCACCCCAGTGACCGATCTGCGCCTGCAGACCCTCCTCGATACCGTCGATCACCGCGTGCGGCACGGCCGCGATCCCGCCGTTGTTCGGGTCCGCGGGGTTGAAAATGTTCTGCTGCATGTCCTGGTAGTCGTCGTAGTAGATGCCCAGCTGGTTCGTCAACTTGCCTCCGAGGAACGTCCCCTTCCAGCCGAGCTCGTAGTCCTGCAGCGTCTCGGCCTGGGCGGGCACCTCCGGCTCGGTAAAGGCGTGAAACTGGGTCAGGCCCGGCTTGTAGCCCTTCGCGGCAAAGACGTAGAAGAACTGGCCGGGCACCGGTGTCCAGTTGAGCCCGACCTTGCCGGTCTGGTGATTGGACTCGTAGACGCCCTGATTGTTGAGATAAACCAGCGGAGCGCTGCTCGGGATGGCGCATGGCGTGGTCGCGCAGGTGTAGGTGCCGCCCGGGTAGATATTGAACGTGCCGGTCCCGAAGTTGTTGTCCCAGTTGCCGCGAAAACCCGCCGTCAGCTGCAGCGTGGAGGTGAACTGCCAGTTGACGTTCCCGTAGACGCCTACCTCGCGGGTGGTCTCATCGAGCGGCAGGTAGACGATCTCCGGGTCGGCCGGAGTCGACGGCGCGGGGCCGGTGCTGTACGAATAACTCGTGAACGGGCTCATGCTCCACAGGTACGCCGCACCGACGATCCAGTTGATCTTGCCGGTAGCCGGCGATATCAACTCTATCTGCGCGTAGTCATTGGTGGCCGGTTCGGCCGTGATGCCGGTGCCACCGCCGATGTCGTAGCCGTCATTCTGCGAGCAATCGCAATTCGCATCGATCTCCGGGGTCTCGCTCGCTTCCGAGCCGGCGTAGAGGTGAAACACCGTGCCGCCCGGAAGCGTATAGCGCATATCGCCGCTGTAGAAGTGATCCCAGTATTCCCACTTCGTGAACGTGCTGTAATTGAGCACCCAGGGGTTGCCCGAGTAATAGGGATAGTATTGCGATTCGCACGAGCCGTTCTTCAGGGTGGTGAACGGACACGCCAGGCCGGGCAGCGGTGAGAAGAAATTCGGACTGACGTTGTAGGGGGTGCCGTCGGTGTTGTTCTCGTCGTACTGCGCCTTGAGCAGGAGCTGGAAATTGTCGCCGGGCTTCCACAGCGCGCTCAGGCGCGCGCTGCGCTCGTCGGTATTGCCGGGGTCGAGCGCCGAGGAGGTGGCGTCCGGCAGCTGCGCGCCGCTGAAGCCGATGTCGCGGTAGAAGCTGTTTTCGACCTCATCGTGTACCGCCAGGCGCATCGCGAAGGTGTCGCTGACCGGTAAATTCACGGCGGCCTCCTCGAGGTCGTCGTGGTAGTTGCCGACCTGCACCGTGGCGTAGCCATTCACGCCGCGGAAGTTCGGATCGGCGGAGGTCACCAGGATGGCGCCGCCGGTGGAGTTGGCACCCACCAGCGTGCCCTGCGGACCACGTAGCGTCTCCACGTCACCGATGTCGAACCACGCCCAGTTGAGCCCGGTGCCGCGGGGGTTGACCATGTTGTCCAGCACCACCGGCACGCCGGTGGTTACCGGATCCTCGCCGAGGGTATTGCCGACACCGCGCATCACGACCAGCTGGTAGCCGCCCTCGTTGGCCACCGATAAGGTCGGCGCGATCGTCGCCAGATCGTTGATGTTGGTGACGTTGTCCGATTTGAGCTGATCACCGGTCAGAGCGGTCACCGCGATGGGGGTGGTCTGCACGTTCTCGGCGCGCCGCTCGGCGGTCACGACCACCTCCTGCAGCTGACTGGTGACCTGCGGGCCGTTTTGGGCCTGACCCGACTGGTCGGTGCCCTGATCGGCCGTCTGCGCCTGCGAGGCCTGCGCGTTGTTTTGATCCTGCGCCCAGGCGACGCCGGCCAGACCGGCGCAGCTCAGCAGGGTTGCTGCGATGCGCGGCGCAAGAAGCCGACTCAGCGCTTTGCGGTTGGACATTCCCATGATTCGTTCCCCCCTGGATGGCGCCACCCGTGGGCGCGAAAGGCATTTGTCCGATGGACCTGTCTGGATCGACGGCGAGACGTCGTTATCGTCGAGGAGCGATGCGCCGTGGCAGCCGCTGTCGAATGATGTTGGCGGCGCCCGGCGGCGAGCGTCACCTATCGAAAGTTAGCTCTTGAAATTCCTGTCCCGGCGCTTAAAGTCCCATCGGTCGCGTGGTCCGGGGACCTGAAGAGACGCACAGCGTTCCGAAGTGGTCCGGGCCAGGGGGGTTCATGGCAGAATCGAACGTTTACCTGCCGCGCTCTCAATTGGCCCTGCGGATGTCGTCCGACGGACCACACGTCACGGTGCTGCAGGCTCCGGCGGGCTACGGCAAGTCCGCCCTGTTCGATCAATGGCAGCGGGACGCGCAGGCGCGGCACCTGGGTGTCGCTCGACTGAATCTGGAGGCCCACCACAGCGAGCCGCAGCGGCTGCTTGCCGACCTGCTTTCTGCGTTGCGCCACGCGCACATCGCGCTGCCGCCTCGATTCGAACAACACCTGGCAGGCCCTGATCCGGCGGACGGCGACGTGCACGAGCGCCTGGCCGAACTGGCGCACGCCCTGGGCGCGGCGCGCGAGGCCGGCGCCTCGCACGGCCCCGGCGAGCGCGGCACTCTCCTGCTGCTCGATGGGCTCGAAAAGCTGACCGACGGGGGCGCGGGCCTGCGTAGCCTGGTGGAGGAAGCGGGAGGCGGTCTGCATGTGGCGCTGGCCGGGCGCACCCGGCCGGCACTGCCGCTGAGCCGGCTCTATGTGGACGGCGCCGTCCAGGAAATCGGAGCACAGCAGCTGCGCTTCTCGCCGCAGGAGGTGGCCTCCTGTCTGGAGGTCGCCGGGGTGGTGCTTCCCGGCACGGCCGCGCTCGAACAGGTCATCGAGCGCACGGAAGGCTGGCCGGCCGGCCTGCGCCTCCTGGGCGATGCGCTGCATGAACTACCGGCGCGCTCCGCGATAGACATTGCGCTCGCGGCAGCGTGGAGCCGGATCGCCGTCTACTTCGCCGAGCAGGCGCTCGCCGATGCGTCATCGCAAGTGCGAGCCTTCCTGGTGGACACCGCGCCGTTGAAGCGGCTGTGCGCGCCGCTGTGCGATGCGCTCACCGGCCGCACCGATGCCGGCCATCTGCTGGAAACCTGCGAGCGGCAGGGCCTGTTCATGCATCGCGTCGCGCAGCGCCCCGACGAGTTCTACCGCCATGGGCTGTTCTCCGAGTACCTGCGCGGCGAGTTTTGCAAGCTGCCGATGCCCGAGCAGCAGCGACTGCACGGGCGCGCCAGCGATTGGCTGCGTCACCAGGGCCGCTTCGAGGAGGCGTTCGAGCATGCCATCGCCGCGGATGAACCGGAGCGCGCGGCCGGTATTCTCGACGCCTGCAGCGATTGGCGCGGCAGCATGCTCGGTCGCAGGCTGCTGAGCCTCACGGCGCAGCTGCCGGCGACGGTACTCGAGCACCATCCGCGCACGCTGCTGGCGACCGCGTGGCAGGCCATATTCTCCTGGGAATTCGATCAGGCCGACGAGTTGCTGCGAGTATGCCGCTGCGTGCTGGATCAGCTCGAGCAGCACCAGGACCTGCCGGAGCGGCAGCTGGCCGAGTTCGAGCATCTGTATCTGCATCAACAGATGATGCTCGGGCTCTTCCAGAACGACATGCCGCGCGTGCAGCAGCTGTGCGACCGGCTGATGCAGGACTACGTCTCGGCCACCCCCTGGATCAAGGCGAGCCTGCTGATCTCACTGATCCAGGCGAATACCGACCAGTACCGCCTGCGTGACGCCGAGAGCCTGGCCGCCCGGGCCCGCAAACTGCTCGAGCGCTCGGGTCATCCGCTGCCGCTGATACCTCTGGCAGCGGCGATGGCCCGGGTACGGCTCATCAGCAACCTGGATCAGAGCAGTATCGACGAGCTGACTCGCGAAACCGACAACGCCGTGAACAACCGCTGGCCCGAGGCTCCCGTGGCAGCCGGCATGGTCGCGGTTCCGCTGGCCGAAATGCACTACGAGCGCAACGAGACCGCCCGCGCATGGGAGCTGCTCGACCGGCATCTGTCGCCGGTGCCGAATTTCGGATTTCTCGACGCCTGGTTATCGGGCCGCCTCGTACGCTCACGGCTGCTGCAGCTCGTAGGAGACCATATCGGCAGCCTCGCGGCGCTGGAGATCAGGCAGGCCTGGGCGCCCGAAGGTGGGTTGAAGCGTCTGCGCAGCTTCTTTGCGGCCGATCGCATCCGGCTGCTGCTGCATGAAGGTCGCATCGCCGAAGCCGTGCGTGTCGGCCGCGATACCGGCGCCCTGGGGCCGCCCGAGGATATGTTGCCCGACCGGGGTGGTGCGAGCGCCAGCAAGGAAGTGCAGGCGACCGCCTTCGTGCGTCTGGCGCTGGCCCAGGGCCGCTTTGGCGATGCGTTGCGCGTCTGCGCGCGTTGGCGCGGCTTCCTGGACGGTGCAGGGGCCGCGCGTGGCGTCGTGCGGTGGGGGACGCTCACGGCCGCGGTGCTGCTCATGAGCGGGCAGCAACGCGCGGCGCAGCGGGCGCTGCGCCAGGCGATCATCGCCGCCGCGCCGGGACGCTATCTGCGCTCCATACTCGATGAGGGCCCGGACATCGGCAGACTGCTGCTCGATCATCCGCAGCTGGCGACCGACACGCCGGAGCCCGCGCGCGCCTTCGGCAGGTCGCTGGTCGCGGCATTCGAACAGGAGATGTGCCGTGAGACCGTATCCCCGGCTCGCAACGCACCCGGGGCGAGCGCCGGCATGCAGGAGGCGGGCTTATCCGGCCGGTCGGAAGAGCAGGTGGTGCCGGGGGCGAAGCTCAGCACCCGCGAGATCGAGATGCTTCAAATGGTGGCCGCCGGCCTCATGAACCGTGAGGTGGCCGAGCGTCTGGCCATGACCGAGGGCTCGGTCAAATGGTATCTGCATCACCTCTACCGAAAGCTCGGTGTGACCCGGCGCACGCGCGCCGTCAACCGCGCACGGGAGCTGGGCGTGGTGAGATGACGGCCTGCC
>JASHSK010000351.1 GCA_030038755.1 Gammaproteobacteria bacterium | reverse complement strand
AACGCGGGCTCGTCCTGAAAGTCGAGCTCCTGCGTCTCGAGCAATGCGTTGAAGGCTCCAAGGACAGTTGGCTTGTCGAGCTCGTAGCGTGAGCGCAGCACCCATTCGAGTTCGAGCGTCACCGTACTCGGGACGAACAGCGACGATCGTTGTTCGCGAACCTCTTCGAATAACCGCTGCACCCGCGTCGCCTGACGCGGATCGTCATCCATGATCCACCGCACGAGCACGTTTGTATCGAGGCCGGGCATTTACCTGCGACCGATATTCATGTCCTTGATGGCGACCGGCCGGCTTCTCCTGCGCGCAGGCTTCAGAATTCCCCTCAGTTCAAGGATCGAGCGTCGCTTCGCCCGAAACACGGTCGTGCCGTCATCGAGCTGCGTGAAGGCAACGCGGAAGTCGGCGCAATCCCCGCCGCGCGATCCTGCCAGCCTACTTCCAGTCCGCGCCGGCGGCGGGCTGCGACTTGCGCTCGATCAGGCGCGCGAGCTCGCGGATACTCGGGTGCTCGAAGATCTCGGTGACGTCGATGGCGCCCGGCCAGGACTGTTCGATGCGCTCGTGGATGGCGATCAGCTTGAGGGAGCTCGCACCCAGGTCGAAGAGATTCTCGTCCACCTCCAGGGCCCGTCCTTCCAGCTCGCCCTCGCAGATGGCGCGCAGGCGCTGCTCGATCGCATCCACGGCGCCGGCCGCGGGCGCCGGCTCGGCGGCACGCAACCGCGCAAGCTCGGCGAGCGGTGCATCGAAGGTGCCGGCCAGGTAGTCCTGCTCGAGCAGGTGGCGCTGGATCTTGCCGCTGGTGGTCTTGGGGATACGCGGCACCGGCACCACCGCATCGAGCTCCACGCCGGCGTGCTCGGCGATGCGTCTCGACAGCTCGCGCGCCAGCGGCACGAATGCCGCGAGCTCGCCGCGATGAAGCACGAAGCCGATCACCTGATCGGAGCGCGCCTCGGGAGGGCGCACGCCGGCGATCACCACCTTGCCGAGCTCGAGCCCGTCGACGTCCTCGGCCATGCGCTCCAGGTCGTGCGGGTAGTAGTTCTGCCCGTTGACGAACAGGATCTCCTTGTGGCGGCCGGTGATATACAGCTCGCCGTCGTGCTGCACGCCCAGATCCCCGGTACGCAGCCAGCCGTCGGCGGTGAATGCCTCGGCGTTGGCCGCCTGATCCTCGAAGTAGCCGCGCGTGACATTCTGTCCGCGGATGTGGATGTGGCCGACCACGCCCGCGGTGCTGGGCCGGTCGGCATCATCGGCGATGCGCAGCTCGCAGTAGGGAATCGCACGGCCGACGCTCGGCACACGCAGCGCCGCGCGCGGCGCTGCGTCGAGCGGCTGTGCGCGCTGGCCCACGCCCAGATGGCGGCGGTCGAAAGCCGTGGCGCGCAGCGGCGCCCCCGGTACCGGGAAGCTCACGGCGAGCGAGGCCTCGGCAAGCCCGTAGACCGGATACATGGCACTGTCTGCCAGGCCCGTGCCCGTCAGGCGCGCGAGGAACTCTTCGCACAGCTCCACGCTGATCGGTTCGGCACCATTGAAGATCAACCGCACGGCCGACAGATCCAGGCCCTCGGGCGTGCGTTCGCCGAGAGCCTTCAGGTAGTGCCGGTAGCCGAAATTGGGCGAGCACAGCAGGCTGGCGCGCACGCGCGCCGCCAGCTGCAGCCACAGCAGCGGGCGGCGCACGAACAGTTCCGTGGGCATGAGGTGCGCATGCACGCGATTGGCGAACATCACCACGTGAAAGCCGATCAGCCCCATGTCGTGCGTCAGCGGCATCCACGAGAGGCTGACGTCGTCGGGGCCGAAGTGCGCCACCTCGCTGGATCCGCGCACGTTACTGAGGATGTTGGCGTGCGTGAGCACCACGCCCTTGGGCTCGCGCGTGGACCCGGAGGAGAACTGGATGAAGGCTACGTCGTCGGGACTGGCGCGGTGCAGGCGGCCGCTGGGGCCGAGCTCGGACAGATCGTCCACCAGGAAGGTGCGCTCGCGCAGGGCGCTCAGGATCGCGCGCTCCCCCGCAGTACCGTGCTCCTCGGCGAAGCTGCCGATGCGCTCGAGCAGCCGCTGCTCGGTGTACAGATACGGCCGCTGCAGGCGTCCCGCGATGCGCAGCAGCTTGTGGCGGTGCTCGTCGCTGATGCCGGGGGCCACCGGCACGGGCACGATGCCGCCCAGAATGGCCGCCCAGAACGCGTCGATGAACGGCTCGTTGCTACCGAGCAGCAGCAGCATGCGGTCGCCGGGACCGGCGCCGAGGCGCTGCAGGCGGTAAAGAATTCCCAGCGCGCGCTCGTACAGCTCGCTGTACGCCACCGTGTGCGCCTGCTGTTCGCCTTCGTGATACGTCAGTCGGCCGGCGTGGCTGCGATGCGAATCCATCAGCGCCGTCAGGGTCGGCGCGGTGATCGGGGGGCTCTGGCGCATGGAGCGCGCGATTCTAGCGGCGATCGGGGCTGTTTAAAATGTGGACGCGGATCAACAAATCAGCGGCTTAGCTTGTCTTTCGAGCGCGCTGTGCGACAATCCGACGCCAAATGTCAAAGTCGCCGGGCAGCAGCGATTATTCGGCGTCCGACGTCCTTGCCCCACAATTCTGGACGGGCAAGTCCGAACGGCTGACCCCGGGGATCGACGTCGCCTGCACCAAGATCGCGGTCGACCTGCAGAATCTGACGCGCGATACCGCCGATGACTGCATCCGCCGCAGTCTCGAGGTGCTGCGCGATGCGGCCTCGGCCGACACCGCGTTCGCCGCATTCTTCGATCCTGCGGCGACGCACATCGAGTCGGTGCTGGGGGTGCGTGGCCACTTCGCGCAGTGCCATCCCGAGGCCTTGAAGGGCGCGGCGATCGGCACCCTGCCGTGGCTCGCGCAGCGCTCCGAGCACCTGCGGCTGTCGGAATTTCGCGATACCGCCTCGCCGCGCTCCGAGCAGGCCGAGGATGCCGGCACGCTCGCCACGCTCTCGATCGGCTCGGCGCTGCTGGTGTCCTTCCGCGTGCGCGAGCAACCCGCCGGGCTGCTGGGGCTCGGCTACGGCCTGCCACGCGGTACCTTCGACGTGAACCTGCAGCTGCTGATGAAGCTGCTGGGCAGCAGCCTGTCCACCGGGCTGGCGCTGGTGCGCCAGTCGCTGCAGCTCACGCGCCTCGCCGAGCGCAATGCACTCGCCGAGCGCGCCGCCAACGACGGGCTGTGGGACTTCGACGTCGCCAACAACGACGTGTATTTCTCGCCGCGCTGGCGGGCGATGCTCGGCTACGACGAGAACGATCTGAAGGGCGGCTTCGACTGGCGCAGCCTGGTACACCCGGATGACATCTCGCGCGTGCAGTCGGCGATCCGTGAGCACGTGGCCGGCAAGACCCCGATGTTCGAGAGCGTGCACCGCATGCGCCATCGCAATGGCGAGTGGCGCTGGATCATCGGGCGGGCGCTGGCACAGCTGGACGCGCATGGACGCCTGACGCGGCTGGTGGGCGTGGAGCTGGACATCACCGAGCGCAAGCTGTACGAGGAGGCGCTGTTTCGCGAGAAGGAGAGCGCGCAGATCACGCTGCAGTCGATCGGTGACGGCGTGATCACCACGGACGCCTCCTCGGTGATCGACTACATCAATCCGGTGGCCGAGCAGCTCACGGGTTGGCGCCTCGAGGATGCCATGGGACGCCCGGTCGAGGAGATCTTCCGCGCCTTCCACGAGGAGACCTGCGAGCCGCTGGAGAACCCGCTGTCGGTATCGATCCGGCGCGTGCGGCCGATCAAATCGGTGCGGCCGATGCTGCTGATCCGCCGGGACGGCAACGAGCTGTACGTGGAGAGCACCGCCTCGCCGATCCGCGCCGGCAACGGCAAGGTCGGCGGCGGAGTGCTGGTGTTCCACGACGTCAGCGAGTCGCGCGAGCTGAATCGGCGCCTCTCCTATCACGCGAGCCACGACCTGCTCACCGGACTGGTCAACCGTCGCGAATTCGAAAACCGCCTGGAGCGCGCGCTGAAGAGCGCCAAGGCGCGTGAGAGCTCGTACGCGCTGTGCTACCTGGACATCGACCAGTTCAAGATCGTCAACGACACCTGCGGACACAGCGCCGGCGATGCGCTGCTCGGGCAGGTGGGGGCGTTGCTGAAGTCCAAGGTGCGCTGGCGCGATACGCTCTCGCGCCTGGGCGGCGATGAGTTCGGCATCCTGCTGGAGAGCTGCTCGCTCGATGAGGCGATGCGCATGGCCGAGTCGCTGCGCGAGGCGGTGCGCAACTTCCGCTTCAGCTGGGAGGAGCGCGTCTTCCGGCTCGGCGCGAGCATCGGGGTGGTGCCGATCACCGCCGACAACGAGGACGTCGCGGCGATCCTGTCGGCGGCGGACGCCGCCTGCGCTGCCGCCAAGGAACAGGGCCGCAACCGCGTGCACTCGTTCGCGGAGAACGACATCGAGCTGATGCGCCGGCGGCGCGAGATGCAGTGGGCCGCGCGCATCAACGCGGCGCTGGAGGAGGGACGCTTCGAGCTGTTCCGCATGCCGATCCAGCCGCTGCAGAAGCCGGAGAGCGGCGCGCACTACGAGCTGCTGCTGCGCATGCGCGATGAGAACGGCCGCATCGTCGCCCCCGACAGCTTCATCGCCGCCGCCGAGCGCTACGGCATCACTCCGAACATCGATCGCTGGGTCATCGAGAACGCGCTGCGCTGGCTGGTCTCCGAGGCCGACGAGCGCGAGCGGCTGGCGATGTGCTCCATCAACCTGTCGGGCCAGAGCCTCGGGGACGACAAATTCCTGCCGTTCGTGATCGAGCAGTTCCACAAGAGCGGCCTGGATGCGAGCAAGATCTGTTTCGAGATCACCGAGACCGCGGCGGTGCAGAGCTTCTCGCAGGCCAACCGCTTCATCCAGGCGCTGCGCGAGCTCGGCTGCAAGTTCGCGCTCGATGACTTCGGCACCGGGCTGTCTTCCTTCGGCTACCTCAAGCACTTCCCGGTCGATTACCTGAAGATCGACGGCAGCTTCGTGCGCGAGATCCTGCACGACCCGATCGATCGGGAGATGGTGCGCTCGATCAACGAGATCGGGCACCTCACCGGCAAGCAGACCATCGCCGAGTTCGCCGAGAACGCCGAAATCATCCAGATGCTCACGCACATCGGCATCGATTACGCGCAGGGCTATGGCGTCGCGCAGCCGCAGCGGCTGCTGAAGGCCGCGGGTGCGGTGAATGCGGCGAGCGTGGCGAGCGCGCCCTCGGGCTCCGGGCCAACGCTGTTGCCGGGGCCCGTGCCCGCGCCGGCAGCGGCGCCCGCGCCCGAGCCGGCCGGCAGCTGACCGGTCACTCCGGCAGAGCGTAGGGCAGGGGCAGAGCGTGCGCCGGCAGCGGCGCGGCGCCCGGTGCAGCGGCTTCCGCGGCAGCGGTGTCGCCTTCCGTCCCCGCGACAGCGCCGGGATCCGGCAGCGCGGTCACCGCGAGGAATTCCACGCCGCCTTCCGGGCGTACGGCCGCCTCGACCACCCGGAAAGCACGGCCGTCGGTGAGGCGTCCGGCGTCGCCCGGAGCGAGCGACGGCGCTGCGGCGCTGAAGAATCTCTGCATGCGCCGTTTGACCCGCCCGCGGTAATGGGCGCGCGCGATGACTTCCTGGCCGGTGTAGCAGCCCTTGCTGAAGGAGATCGCCCCGATGCAGTCCAGGTTGAGCATCTGGGCGACGAACTGCCCGGAGGTCGGGACGTACAACTGTGGCAGTCCGGCGGCGATGTCGTGCAGCCGCCAGGCGCCGCGCGGCAACGGCACTCCCGCCGGCGGCGTCTCATCGGCCGTCACGATGCGCAGCCGCCGGGCGTCGTGATAGGCAACCTCGATGCCTGCCGCAGGGGCGGGCGGCGCACCGCCCGCCAGGCCGTAGAGGCGATACGCCTCGCTGGCGTCACCGATCACCACCTTGGCGCGCAGCACGTAGCGCCGCAGGGTGCTGAGTGTCGAGGCAAGCAGCTCGCGCGGCAGCAGCGCCAGCACCTGCTCCTGCCCCTGCGCCACCAGCGCGAGCACGGCGAGCGTGCGTCCCTGCGGGCTGTGCAGCCCGGCACGCAGCAGCGCGCCAGGCGCGAGCATGGCGACATCGGCGGAGAGCTGGCCCTGCAGAAATTTGCGGACATCCGGTCCGCGCAGGCTCAGCACCCCGAGGTCTTCGAGCGTGCAAACTGCCGTTTCAGCCATCGTCCTGGAGCGCGTCGCGAAGCCGGAAAACCGCGCACCCGCAAGGCGCCGGCCCGGTGGTCGATACGGCGCAATTCTGGCACACTTACCGGCATGCCGGTTCCTATCGACGAGACGCACGCGAGCGCGCCGCCCGCGTGCGGGGCGGCGTCGCGAGCGCACAGCGCGGCCCCGCCGCAGCAGACGAGGCACGTTCCGGCACAGGCACCGCGGACGGAGCACGGTGGGCCGAGCGGTCCGGAGCCCACGCGCTACGGTGACTGGGAGCGCCGCGGCCGCTGCATCGACTTTTAGGGGTGAGGGGAGCTTGCATGGCGGAGCGGCCGTTATCACCGCACTTCACGGTGTACCGGTGGGCGTACACGATGACCCTGTCGATCCTGCATCGCGTGAGCGGCCTCGCGCTGTCGCTCGCGCTGGTGGCTTTCGTGCTGTGGCTGGTCGCCATCAGCCTGGGGCCTGCGAGCTACGATGCCTTTTCGCCGGCGTTGCAGTCCTGGCCGGTCCGGATACTCATCGCGCTGGCGATCATCGCGCTGCTCTATCACTTCGCCAACGGCCTGCGGCACCTCGCCTGGGATATGGGCTGGGGCTTCGAGCTGCGTCAGGCGCGGGCCAGTGCCGCGGTGGTGCTGATCGTGGTGGCGATCGCCTCTATCGCCTGTCTGGTGTTCCTGTTCCGCCACGGCGCGGGGGCATGAGCGAGCGTCGCATGAGCGCGAGAGCCTGCATGAGCGCGAGGGTCGCATGAGTGCGAGGGTCGCATGACGCTGCGCAGTCCGCTCGGCCGCGTACTCAATCACGGTGCCGCGCACGGTGGCGTCAGCCATTGGATCGTCGAGCGCGTCACCGCCCTGGCGCTCGCCCCGCTGGCGATCTGGCTGCTGGTGACGCTGCTGGCGCTGCCGGTCCTCGATCACGCCACGCTCAGCATCTGGGTTGCAACCGGCTGGAATCCGGTGTGGCTCGCGTTGCTGGTGCTGCTGGCGTCCTGGCACTCCTGGCTCGGGGTGCAGATGGTGGTGGAGGACTACGTGCACGGCCTCACCAAGACCCTGACGCTGCTGGTGTCGACCTGCGTGCACGCGCTGCTCGCGCTCAGCGGCGTGTACGCGATACTGCACATCGTGTTCGCGGGCACCGCGTGAGGGGCGGCGCTTGAGTGCCTACGAACTGGTCGATCACACCTACGATGTGATCGTCGTGGGTGCGGGCGGCGCCGGGCTGCGCGCCACGCTCGGGCTCGCGGAGGCCGGGCTTGCGACCGCGTGCATCACCAAGGTGTTCCCCACGCGCAGCCACACCGTGGCCGCGCAGGGCGGCATCAGTGCCGCGCTCGGCAACATGGGCCAGGACGATTGGCGCTGGCACATGTACGACACCGTCAAGGGCTCCGACTGGCTCGGGGATCAGGACGCGATCGAGTTCATGTGCAAGCAGGCGCCCTCCGCGGTGCTCGAGCTGGAGCACTACGGACTGCCGTTCTCGCGCACCGACGACGGCCGCATCTACCAGCGGCCCTTCGGAGGCATGACCACCGGCTTCGGCAAGGGTATCGCGCAGCGTACCTGTGCCGCGGCCGACCGCACCGGTCACGCCATGCTGCACACGCTCTATCAGCAGTCGCTGCGCAACCAGGCGGAGTTCTTCGTCGAGTACTTCGCCATCGATCTGATCATGCAGGACGGGGAGTGCCGCGGCGTGATCGCGCTGGATCTGGCCGAGGGCAAGGTGCATCGCTTCCGCGCACAGCAGACCATCCTCGCGACCGGTGGCTACGGGCGTGCCTACTTCTCCTGCACCGGGGCGCATACCTGTACCGGCGACGGCGGCGGCATGGCGCTGCGCGCCGGGCTGCCGCTGCAGGACATGGAGTTCGTGCAGTTTCATCCGACCGGCATCTATGGCTCGGGCTGCCTGATCACCGAGGGGGCGCGCGGCGAGGGCGGTTACCTGACCAATTCACAGGGCGAGCGCTTCATGGAACGCTACGCGCCCAATGCCAAGGATCTGGCCTCGCGCGACGTGGTCAGCCGCGCCTGTACCATTGAGATCCGCGAGGGGCGCGGGGTCGGGCCGCTCAAGGACCACATCCACCTGCACCTCGAGCACCTCGGCCCCGAAGTGATCCACGAGCGGCTGCCGGGTATCGCCGAGACCGCGCGCATCTTCGCCGGCGTGGATGTGACGCGCGAGCCGATCCCGATCCTGCCGACCGTGCATTACAACATGGGCGGCGTACCCTGCAACATGCAGGGCGAGGTCGTCACGGTGCGCGACGGGCACGCCGACAGCGTCGTGCCGGGGCTGATGGCCGTGGGGGAAGCCGCGTGCGTGTCGGTGCACGGCGCCAACCGCCTCGGCTCCAACTCACTGCTCGACCTGGTGGTGTTCGGACGCGAGGCGGCGCGGCACTGTGCGCACAGCGTCGAGCGCGCTGCGCGCCAGCGGCCGCTGCCCGCCAATGCGGCCGAGCCGGCGCTCGCGCGCCTGGACCGGCTGCGTCATGCGCAGGGCTCACGGCCGACGGCCGAGATCCGTCTGGAGATGCAGAAGATCATGCAGGCCGATGCGGCGGTGTTCCGCACCGGCGAGACGCTGGCGCAGGGCATCGAGAAGCTGTCGCGCACGCTCGAGTCGTTCGCCGACGTGCGCATCTCCGACCGTGGCCTGATCTGGAACACCGACCTCGTCGAGACGCTGGAGCTGGAGAATCTGCTGCTGCAGGCGACGGCCACGATCCACTCGGCGGCCAACCGCACCGAGAGCCGTGGTGCGCACGCGCGCGAGGACCATCCGGCGCGCGACGACGTGAAGTGGCTCAGGCACACGCTCTGCTGGGTCGACGCGCACGGCCGGCCACGCTTCGATTACCGTCCGGTGCACCTCAACACGCTCAGCGATGAGGTCGAGACCATTCCCCCCAAGGCGCGCAGCTACTGAGCAGCTGCCGAGCGGCAACCGACAGGTCAATTGCATGGTCCAGCTCGCACTGCCCCCCAACGCCCGCATCGACAAGAGTGCCGGCAAGCATTACCCGGCGCCGAGCGGTGCGCGGCGCGTGCGTACTTTCCGCATCTACCGCTTCGATCCGGCCAGCGGACAGCGCCCGCGCATCGACCGCTACGATCTGGATATGGAGCAGTGCGGGCCGATGGTGCTCGACGCGCTGCTGAAGATCAAAAACGAGGTCGATGCGACCCTGTCGCTGCGCCGCTCGTGCCGCGAGGGCATCTGCGGCTCGTGCGCGATGAACATCAATGGAGTGAACACGCTCGCCTGCACGCGCGCCTGCGAGGATCTGGGCGGCGGCGATGTGAGCATCTATCCGCTGCCGCACATGCCGGTCGTCAAGGATCTGGTCACCGACCTGACGACCTTTTATGCGCAGTACGCGGCGATCAAGCCGTGGCTGCAGACGCGCACACCCGCTCCTCCCGATCGCGAGCGCCTGCAGAGCAAGCACGAGCAGCAGCGCATCGACCGCCCGTCGGCCTGCATCCTGTGCGCCTGCTGTTCGACCTCCTGCCCGAGCTACTGGTGGAACTCGGAGCGCTACCTCGGGCCTGCCGCGCTGCTGGCCGCGTACCGCTGGATCGTCGACAGCCGTGACGAGGCACTCGGAGAGCGGCTCGACGCGCTGGAGGATCCGTTCCGCCTGTACCGCTGCCACACCATCATGAACTGCGCGGAGGCCTGCCCCAAGGACCTCAACCCGGCGCGCGCCATCGGCGCGATCAAGCAGATGCTGGCCGATCGGCAGCATTAGCGCGGCGGCTGCGCGGCGAGCGGACAGCGGCGGGGCGCGAGAGCAGCGGGGGTCGCAGGGCCGCGCAGGGGGTTGACGCATGAACCAGACGAGCGCTGCCGGCGCGGGCCTCGTCCGCTCGCAGCTGGTATGGCGCTGCCGCAGAGGCACCCGGGAGCTGGAGCTGCTGCTGCTCGACTGGCTGCAGCGGCACTATGAGCGCGCCGATGCAGAGCGCCGCGCGCAGTTCGCCGCGCTGCTCGAGTTGCCGGACCCGTTGCTTCAGGCCTATCTGACGGGCGCCGAACACGCACCGGCCCCCGCGCACGCGATCATCGAGGCGATCCGCGCTTCCCGCGGCGCGGGGCCGGCGGAGCCCACCCCCGCCATCGCGCCCGCGCCCGCGCCTGCACCCGCGCCCGGGCCTGCACCCGCGCCCG
>JASHSK010000350.1 GCA_030038755.1 Gammaproteobacteria bacterium | reverse complement strand
GCCTATGGCTGGCTGCGGACCGAGACCGGCGTGCACCGCCTGGTGCGCAAGTCGCCGTTCGACTCGGGCAACCGCCGCCACACCTCGTTCGCCTCGGTGTTCGTATCGCCCGAGGTCGACGAGGACATCGCGATCGAGATCAACCCGGCGGACCTGAAGATGGACGTGTACCGCTCCAGCGGGGCCGGGGGGCAGCACGTCAACAAGACCGAATCCGCGGTGAGGATCACTCACCTTCCCAGCGGCATCGTGGTCGCCTGCCAGAACGAGCGCAGTCAGCACAAGAATCGCGCCACCGCCATGAAGATGCTCAAGGCGAAGCTCTACGAGCTCGAGGTGAACAAGCGCAACGCCGCGGCCCGCGTCCTCGAGGAGTCCAAGTCCGACGTCAGCTGGGGCAACCAGATCCGCTCCTACGTGCTGGACCAATCCCGCATCAAGGATCTGCGCACCGGCGTCGAGGTCGGCAATACCGGCGCGGTGCTCGACGGCGACCTGGATCAGTTCATGGAAGCCAGTCTGAAGGCGGGGCTGTGACGGATCCGGGCGAGGGCGCCGCCGGCGCGGCGCACGCCGCCGGCGCGGGTGGCGGTACCGGTGACGGTGGCGGCGACGAGAATCGCCTGATCGCCGAGCGGCGCGCGAAGCTCTCCGCGCTGCGTGCCGCCGGCATCGCCTATCCCAACGATTTTCATCGCGACGCGCTCGCGCAGCAGTTGCACGACGCGTACAGCGCGCGTGACGCCGCCTGGCTCGACGCCAATCCGGTGCGCGTGCAGGTGGCCGGTCGCATGATGGCCAGGCGTCCCCACGGCAAAGTGAGTTTCGTGAGCCTGGCCGACCAGAGCGGGCGCGTCCAGCTGTTCCTGCAGGCAGACGCATTGGGTGACAGCTACGCGGCCTTCAAGGACTACGACATCGGCGACATCCTCGGGGCCGAGGGGCAGCTGTTCCGCACGCGCACCGGCGAGCTCACCGTGCGCGTGGCGCGGCTGGTGCTGCTCGCCAAGGCGCTGCGGCCGCTGCCGGACAAGTGGCATGGGCTCGCCGACACGGAGCTGCGCTATCGGCTGCGCTACGTGGACCTCATGATGAACGCTCGCAGCCGCGAGGTCTTCCAGATGCGCACGCGCACGCTGCGCTACCTGCGCGACTATCTGGATGCACTCGACTTCATGGAGGTCGAGACTCCGATGATGCAGCCGCTCGCGGGCGGCGCGAGCGCGCGTCCCTTCGTGACGCGCCACCACGCGCTCGATCAGACCATGTACCTGCGCATCGCCCCGGAGCTGTATCTCAAGCGCCTGGTGGTCGGCGGGTTCGAGCGCGTCTACGAGATCAACCGCAACTTCCGCAACGAGGGGCTGTCGACGCGCCACAATCCCGAGTTCACGATGCTCGAGCTGTACTGGGCGTATGCGGACTACCGCCGCCTCATGGAGCTGCTCGAGCAGCTGCTGCGTGGGATCAGCCATAGCCTGCTCGGCGGCGGCCGCGTGACCTACCTGGATCGCCAGTACGATCTGGAGGCGCCGTTCGCGCGCATGAGCGTCGAGCAGGCGATCCTCGGGGCGAACCCCGTGCTCGAGCGCGAGCATCTGCGCGATGTGCCCTACCTGCGCGCCGCCTGCGAGCGGCTGGGCATCCCCTACCAGGAGCGCGACGGCGCCGGCAAGCTGCAGATCGAGATGTTCGAAAAGACGGTCGAGCACACGCTGCTCGACCCGACCTTCATCTACGCCTATCCGGCGGAGGTCTCCCCGCTCGCGCGGGCCAACGACGCCGACGCATTCCTCACCGATCGCTTCGAGTTCTTCGTCGCCGGCCGCGAGCTCGCCAACGGTTTCTCGGAGCTGAACGATCCGGAGGATCAGGCGGCGCGCTTCCGCGCGCAGGTCGAGCGCAAGCAGGCGGGCGATGAGGAGGCGATGCTCTACGACGCCGACTATATCCGCGCGCTCGAGTACGGCATGCCTCCGACGGCGGGTCTGGGCCTGGGCGTGGACCGGCTGGTGATGTTCCTGACCAACTCGCCCTCCATCCGCGACGTGCTGCTGTTTCCACACCTGCGGCCGGAGGGCTGACGGCGGTGACCGGCCGCCCGATCGGCGTGTTCGATTCGGGGGTGGGCGGACTGACGGTGCTGCGCGCGCTGCAGGAGCGGCTGCCGCGCGAGCGGTTCGTCTACCTGGGTGATACCGCGCGGCTGCCGTATGGAACCAAGAGTGCCGATACCGTGGTGCGTTACGCACTGCAGGCGGCGGATGCGCTGGTGCACGCATCCGTCAAGGCACTGATCGTCGCATGCAATACCGCGTCGGCCGTGGCGCTGCCGGCGATGAGCGCGCGCCATGCAGCGCTGCCCGTGATCGGAGTCGTGGAGCCGGGAGCGGAGGCGGCCGCCGCCGCCAGCCGCAGCGGGATGATCGCGGTGATCGGTACCGAGGCCACGGTGCGCGGCGGGGCCTATCAGCGCGCGATTGCCGCGCGCCTTCCGCAGGCGCAGATCCGTGCAGCGGCCTGCCAGCTGTTCGTGGCGCTGGCCGAGGAGGGTTGGACCGACGGGCCGATCGCGCGCGCCACCGCGCAGCGCTACCTCGAGCCGCTGTTTCGCGATGAGGGCCTCGCCGGCGCAGCCGCAGTTCCCGACACGCTGGTACTGGGCTGCACGCATTTCCCGATGCTGCGCGCAGTGATTCGGGAGGTGATCGGTCCGACGGTGCGCATCGTCGATTCCGCGGCCACGACCGCCCTCGCCGTGGAGCGGTCACTGCACGAGCGCGGGCTGCTCAGCTCGTCCGCCGCCGCGGCGGGGCTGCGCCTGCTGGCCACCGACGGCGTCGCGCGCTTTGCGGCCGTGGGCACACGCTTTCTCGGAAGGTCCATCCAGCCGCACGAGGTCGAGCTCGTCGACCTGTGAAACGGCGGCGCGCCCGCGGGGCGCGCCGTATTCAGCGCTGGCTCTGCACCCAGCGCAGGATGTCCGCCTTGCCCAGGGCGCCGGACTGGCGCGCCACCTCGCGGCCGCGCCTGAAGAGTATCAGCGTCGGAATGCTGCGGATGCCGAACTGGGTAGCGATATCGGGCTCGCTGTCCGTATTGAGCTTTGCGAGGCGCACGCGCGGCTCGAGCTGCGCGCTCGCCTGCTCGAACTGCGGTGCCATCATGCGGCACGGACCGCACCAGGGGGCCCAGAAGTCCACCAGCACCGGTACGTCGTCGTGTTCGATGTGCTTGCGGAAGCTGGCTGCCGAGAGCTCGACCGGATGACCCACGAACAGCGCCTGATGGCAATGGCCGCACCGGGGAGCTTCATCGAGCCGCTCGGCCGGAATGCGGTTGATCGTGTCACAGTGAGGACAGACGATCTGCAGCGCAGCAGCCCGGGTCGATGGGTCGGCCGATGGGTCGGCCGATGGGTCGGCCGATGGGTCGGCAGATCGGTCGGCCGATCGGTCGGCGGGTGGGTCGGTGGACGCGTCGCTGGATGAATTGGCCATGCGGCAACGATAAGGGCGGGCGGCGCGTTTTCAATGCCCGCCGCGTCTTCACCGGCCGGGGCCGGCGCTTCGGCCGGGCAGCCGCGGCCCGTTGGCCGATTGACCTCCCGCGTCGGGGTTGATGTCGGCTGGAGCGCCACGTCGATTGCGGCGCCGACGGCAGTCGTGGCCGCCAACGTCAGGCGAATAGTTCTCCCACGGCAAGGGAGACGGTGGGGAAGGCCAGTGGCGCAACCGAGTCACCGGCACCGTATTCGCCCATTTGCAGGAAGAAGCCTCCCGCCGGCGCCCGGTGGACGAAGATACGCTGGCTGTTCACGTCGACGACCCAGTACTCGTTGATCGCGAATCTCGCACAGAGTTCGCGCTTGGTGCCGCGATCGAAGGCCAGCGTGCTGTCCGAGACTTCGATCAACAGCAGAATGTCCGCGGGGCGCGGGTGCGCGTGCACGTAGTCATCAGAGCTGGCTCTGAGCAACACCAGGTCCGGCTCGGGTTCGGAGAAGTCCCCGAGATCGACTGGATTTCCAAGTCTGACGATTACCTCATCGCCGATCGCCCGGTCGAACCTTCTGTACAGTCGAGCCGTAACGGCGGCATGTCTCGGGCCGATGGGTGCCATCCCCAGGATTTCCCCATCGATCAGCTCGACGCGGTCACTTGCGGTCAGGACGCCAGCGGCCACCATCTTCTGGTAGCGGTCGACGGTGATTCGCATTGG
>JASHSK010000349.1 GCA_030038755.1 Gammaproteobacteria bacterium | reverse complement strand
CGCGGCCATCAGCAGCACGGCGGCGGTGGTGGCGTACAGGATCAGCCGCAGTAGCCACTGCGGTATCGACAGCTGCTGCAGCAGCTGTTGCAGCCAACTCACCCCCGCCGTGCCCGGTTGCCCGAGCCATTGCTCGATGCGCTCCTTGAGCGCCTGCCACCAGGTGCGCGGGGGCGTCGGCGGTGTCTGCAGGCGAGCGAGCGCGAGAGGCAGCATCGCAACGCTCGGTGCCGTGCTCGGCATGGGCGCACTGTAGCGCTGCGCCATGCGCAGCAGGTCCTCGAGCGCGTCGTGATCGAGCCGGCCGCGGCCGATGTCGATCTGATTGGCGAGGCCGAGGTCCGCGAGAGCCTGCGCCAGCTCCGGACAGCGCTCGATCAGCTGCGCGTCGGGATTCGCCGGCCGGCCCCTCGGGGTCACGCGGCCAGCGCTCCCGTCGGTCTCGCGCAGCGCGGTCTCCTGCAGCGCGGGCGCGGCCTGCGCGCCCGGAGCCGTCGCGGCGACGCACTGCTGCAGTATCCGCAGACTCGCCGCGACATCCGCGTGGGCAGGCGCGGCGCCGACTGCCAGCGCCAGTGCAGCCAGCGCTGGCAGCGACACCCTCAGGCCTGCTTCTTCAGCGTGCTCACGCGTGCCGCCAGATCTCCGCCATCACGGCGCAGCCGCAGGTCGTGATACATCGCCACCAGCGCCACCGTGAGCATCGGCATCGTGAAGACACCGGCCACCATGGTGATCGCCTGCGTGAACAGCAGCACCATCGCCGGATCGCTCCTGAAGAACACCAGTCCGACGCCTGCGAGCACCCCGACGACGAGCGACAGCACCCAGATGATGATGCCGGCGACACCGATCGTCACGGAGGCGCGCCACCAGTTGCGCTCGACGAGCGTCCAGCTTCTGGCCAGCGACTGCATCGCTCCGCTGTCTTCGGCGACCAGGGCCACCAGCCACAGCTGCAGCTGACCCCACAGCCAGATGCCCGGGATGAAGAGCAAACAGAATCCGACGACGACCGCCACGCCCCAGACGATGGCCGCGCCGATCATGCCCGGCAGGCGTCGCAGCGCGAAGCCCAGTGCCGACCCCAGCGTGTCATCTTCTCCGCTGGCGACGGCATTCTGGCGTGCGATCAGCGCGGCGCGCACGACCAGCCACACGAGCGCGCTCAGCAGGTCCGACAGCCACAGCCCGGGCGTGTGCTCCACGCTCTGCAGCCGCGCCATGGCCGCGGCGAGCCCCGCCAGGCTCGTCGCCCCGCGTGCGGCGGTGAGCGCTCCCATGTGCAGCGTCGCGTACACGCCGAGTGCCCCGCTGAGCGCCCCGCCGATCAGTGCCAGTACCCAGCAGCGGGAGAACGAAGCCCGGTAGAGCCTCACGGCGTCATCAAGCACACCGCCGATCGGGCGCGGCTCGGTAGGCCGGATGTACATACGTTGCTCCTTCAATGGCGCAATGGCGCGATGCGCTACTGCCACGCGGCACGCTCTTCATCCGCGGCCGGCGTCGCCCCGGCCACGGGCCCCATATGTCAAACAAAGGTAGCAGATTGCGCCGTCCCTGCCACAGCCGCGCATCACGCTCTACGCGCCAGGATGACGAAACACCGCAAAGTTGGCGCTCGCGCAGTTCACAGCGCGGCCCGCTCGGATGGCGCATCGTGATGCGGCACGGCCTCGATGTCCGGCAGCAGCGCGGCGAGCAACCCGATCAGCGGCAGATACGCACAGATGTGGTAGACGAACTCGATGCTGGTGGCATCGGCCAGCACGCCCAGCAGTGCGGCGCCGAGCCCGCCGATGCCGAAGGCGAAACCGAAGAACAACCCGGAGATCATGCCGACGCGGCCCGGCACCAGCTCCTGCGCATACACCACGATGGCCGGAAAAGCCGAGGCCAGAATGAACCCGATGATGACGCTGAGCGGGCCGGTCCATGCGAGGCTCGCATGCGGCAGCAGCAGTGTGAAGGGCAGCGGTCCGAGGATCGACGCCCAGATGACATAGCGCCGGCCGAAACGGTCACCGATGGCACCGCCGGCGACGGTACCCACGGCGGCCGCCCCGAGGAAGGCAAACAGATACAGCTGCGCGCTGCGCACCGACACGCCGAAGCGATGCATCAGATAGAAGGTGTAGTAGCTGCCCAGGCTCGACAGATAGATGAATTTGGAGAACACCAGCCCCAGCAATACGGCGATGGCACGCGCCGTGCCGCCGCGCGCCAGTGCGCGGATCGCCGCGCCGCTCTGCAGGGCGGCGCTGCGCAGTCGCGCGAGGCCGTGATGCCGGTACCACACGCTCACCGTCCACAGCACCGCGCCGGACAGCAATGACAGCAGCGCGAAGAACGCCAGGCTCGACTGACCCCAGCGTACGACCACCAGCGCCGCGGCCAGCGGTCCGAGCGCCTGTCCGGTATTGCCGCCCACCTGGAACAGCGACTGCGCGAGGCCATGGCGGCCGCCGGCCGCCATGCGGGCGACGCGCGAGGATTCAGGATGGAACACCGAGGAGCCCACGCCCAGCAGCGCCGCTCCGAGCAACAGCAGGGAGTAGCTGTGCGCGATGGACAGCACCTCGAGTGCCGCGAGCGAGAACACCGCCCCGCCCGGCAGGGCGAGCGGCGCGGGGTGCCAGTCGGCGTACAGCCCCACGACCGGCTGCAGGATCGAAGCGGTGGTCTGGGCCACGAGCGTCACGAGCCCGATCTGCACGAAGCTCAGGCCCAGCTGCATCTTGAAATCCGGGTAGATCGACGGCAGCAGCGACTGCATCATGTCGTTGAGCAGGTGGCAGAAGCTGATCGATAGAATGACCCGATAGACAGTGCCTTCTACGTGCACCGCCGGGCTCTCGCCCGGGAAGCCAGCCAGTTCCCCCATTCAGACCCCCGGTCGCGCCCCCCTGCTCCTTCCGGCATTCACAGCATACCCATAGCCGTGATCAAGAAGTGTCAACGGCACCGTCACCCGGGGTGTCAGCGAAACAGATCGCGCAGGCGGCTCAGGAACGAACGGGAGTGCATGTGCCTGAGGAGCCTGGCCCACTGGTCCTCGGCGACGAGCTTGCGCTGCAGCTGACCTTCCTCCTTCCTCATCAGCTCGAGCACCCGGTCGTCCTCGTCGCGTTCCAGCCAGTAACCGTGCTGCTGGGGGCACAGCTCCATCGTCAGCTCGTAGAAGCGATAGCGAAACTGCTGCAGCGGCGTGCCGCACTCCGGGCACGGATGGGGCGTGGGGGTGGCACTGACCACCAGCGTGCCCTTGGCGTGCTCGCCGAAATCGAACGCCTCGTCCTCGAGCTCCTCGAGCTCCGGGTGCTCGAGCCACAGTCCCTTGCAGGACGGACAGGAGTGAACCGGCAAGCGATGGCGGGTCGCACCCACCAGCTCCACGCCGCATTTAGGACACTTCAAGCTCATCTTCCGCGCCTCGCGGTTCGGCTGCAGTATACAGAGCTGGCGGCAACGCGTGCTCGGGCAGAGCTCGCGGCCGCGCGCGTTCGCAGCCGCGCGCGGCCGCGGGTTTGCCCTACTCGTCGGACGATGAGTCGTCGGCGTCGGGAGCCTCGCCGGATTCGTGGTCGGGCGACGCATTCAGGCCGGCAGCCAGCGCGGTGTCGCCGCCGACCAGGGCCTTCCACCCCACTTCCACACCCTTGCGCCTGCCCTTGAGCGTCAACTTCAGCCCATCGGGCGAGACCGCCAGCATGTAGGCCTGGCCGTCGATCGAGATCTCACGCTTCAGGGTTTTTTCGAGCCGTGTCGCCATCCGTTTTACTCCGTAAGTAATGATTACTGCGTCGCCGCCGAGCCACCCTCGAGCGCGACCTCGTCGCAGCCGGCGAGCGCTCTGCCTCCGCGCGGCTCGCGTCCGTCGCCTCCGCCGCGCCCACCGCGACGCTCGATGTCCGGCAGCCACGCGGTGAGCAATCCGATCAGCGGCAG